>SLHA01000052.1 GCA_007136405.1 Candidatus Latescibacterota bacterium | reverse complement strand
TCCCAGCATCAGCCGGTCCTGAAACTCGTGGAGGAATTCCCAGGTAAATTCCGGATCCCGGGTCAGCGCGTTGAAACCGCTGCCCGCAGACAGATCGCCGCATAGATTGGGGTACGTGCGCATCAACCGGATGAGCGCTCCGCCGGCAGCTACCGGTCCCTTGGGGTAGCCGTTTTTCTGCGTCGGGTCCAGATCACCGCTGATCTCACCCCAGAAGGCCGCGCTGTGACCGAAGAAAAGCAAGTTCGGAAAACGCTGCAACGCATGCTCCAGACGGGGCATGCCGGCCTCGTCCACCAGCCCATACGTGACGAATTCGGCTGGCGCTGTGTGAAAGGTCACCGGGAAGCCGACCTTCTCGCAGGCGGCAAACAGCTTCATGATCCGCGGATCATCGAATGGCAGACGTACGGTGAGTTCTCCCAGACCCTTGCATCCGAGTTCCTGGTGCTGCCTCAGCATGTCATCGAAATCATCCTGCGTCTGCAGATCCGCACGACGCGGATCGATGTCACAGAAAGGGATGAAACGGTCCGGGTATTGTTCGCATATGTGCAGCACCTCACCGATGCTCTGGCGTTCGGCCGGACCCTCGGCGCCGTTAAGGGGGAGGATCACGGCCTTGTCCACTCCCTTCTCCTCCATGCGGCGTATCTGCTGCGCGGCCGACATGAAGGTCAGCTCGGGACGACTCCTGCTATGCAGGCGGGGAAACGCGAAGACGTGGGCATGGACATCGATGATCATGTACGCAGCTCTTTCCCTGGGGGTGCGGGCGATGACGAAAGGCGGCGGCCTCCTGCACAACCTAGCACCGGCGGATCGCGCGGTCAAAGGTTGCCGCGACGGTGTAGACAGCGGATATTACTCGACCAGGAGTCGTTTACGGACCGTTTCCGATGCACATTCACTGTTGCCTGGAGAAGCACGCGCGTGTTCGAACTCACCGACGATCTTCGCATCGCCACGTTGCGGCCGCTCATTCCACCGGCCATTCTCATGGAAGAGCTGCCGGTCACCGAACAGGCCTCCAGAACCGTGGCCGGGGGGCGACGGCAGATCGGTGCCATCATCCACGGTGTCGATGACCGGCTGCTGGTGGTTGTGGGGCCGTGTTCCATCCACGATCCTGCCGCTGCTCTGGACTACGCCGGACGGCTGACTGCCAAGGCCAAGGAGCTGCGGGAGACGCTGTGTCTGGTCATGCGGGTTTATTTCGAGAAACCCCGCACCACTGTGGGCTGGAAGGGGTTGATCAACGATCCTGACCTGGACGGATCGTTTGCCATCAACAAGGGGTTGCGCGTGGCCAGGCGGCTGCTGCTGGATCTGGCCGAGAGCGGTCTGCCGGCGGGATCGGAATTTCTGGACACGATCACGCCGCAGTTCATCGCGGATCTGGTCTCCTGGGGCGCCATTGGAGCGCGCACGACGGAAAGTCAGGTGCACCGGGAGCTGGCTTCCGGACTGTCTATGCCTGTGGGCTTCAAAAACGGCACGGACGGCAATGTGCAGATCGCCCTGGACGCCATCCGGGCGGCTCAGCATGCCCACCATTTCCTGTCCGTCACCAAGCAGGGCATCTCGGCCATAGTCTCCACCACCGGCAACGACTGCTGTCACGTCATCCTTCGGGGCGGTCTCCGGGACGTCAATTACCAGCCGGAGGCGATCGCCAGCACAGTGGACAGCCTGTCGGCCGCCGGGCTGAATAGTCGACTGATGGTGGATTGCAGTCATGGCAACAGCCGCAAAAAACCGGAGTTACAGATCGACGTGGCCCGCGCGATGGCCCGGCAGGTGGCCGCCGGAACAACCGCCGTCTGCGGGCTCATGCTTGAAAGCCATCTGGTGGCCGGCCATCAGCCGGTCCGCTCCGACCAGCCTCTGACCTACGGGCAGAGCATCACCGATGGCTGCATATCCTGGGAGGACACGGAACCCCTGCTGGATGAACTGGCTGCCGCCGTGGTGGCCCGCCGCCGGGTTCTGCAGTGAGGCACCAGGGCCGGATGACAGGTTGATAGGCGACTACACCAGAGCATGGAGATCAGGCAATGACCAGGTCCATCGGCGGTACCTGGTGTGAATTCCAGCACCACAACAAGGCGGAAGGAGTGCACTGGAATCCGGCCTGCGCTGGATTTTCTCCGGATGACTGGGACGCCAAAATCGCCGAGATGGCCGCAATTGGCCTGGAATACCTGGTACTCATGGCGGTGGCGCTGGACCACAAGGCTTTCTATCCCACCACCCTGCTGCCGCCCTGGAAGCTGGCTACCCCGGATCCGCTGCAGAGTCTCATGACGGCCGCCGACCGTCACGGTATGAAGGTGTTTGTCGGCAATGGGTTCTGGGGCACCTGGGACAGCCCGGGCATCATCGCGGACCCGCAGGCCCGGCGGCGACGGCTGCAGGCCATGGAGGAGCTGGCCGCGCAATACGGCCAGCATCCCAGTTTCTACGGCTGGTACTGGCCCAACGAGGCCGAAATCCAGGGCCACTTCCGTCCGGTCTTCATCGACTATGTGCGGGAATGCAACCAGCTGGCCAGGCAACTGCTGCCGGCTGCGCTGACGCTGATCGCTCCTTACGGGACCAACCAGGTCCAGGCTGACGATGACTATGCCCGCCAGCTGGAGGCGCTGGATGTGGATGTGGTCGCTTACCAGGACGAGGTGGGTGTGCGCAAATCCGGGGTGGAAGAGACCGGGGCGTACTACGAGGCTCTGCGGAAAGTGCATGACCAGGTCGAGCGCGCCCGCCTGTGGGCCGATGTGGAGGTGTTCGAGTTCGCCGCGGAGGTGTACCGCAGTGCCCTGTTGCCGGCCCGCTTCGCGCGCGTACGCCGGCAGTTGGAGGCGGTGTCGCCCTTCGTGGAGACCATTCTCATCTATCAGTATCAAGGCATGATGAACCAGCCGGGTGCGGCGGCTTTTGCCGGCCATCCGGACTCCACCCAGTTGTTCTCCGACTACGTGGCCTGGCAGCGCTGCATCCGCTCACCGGGTTGACGCTGCCCGGCGCTGCGCCCGCTGGCCGGGTTGGCGTTGAATGCGCTGCCCGGCGCCGCGCCGCCTGCCATGAGGGTGTGTCCGCCGCAGCGGGCTACCGCCCGGTGGCCATATAGGCCAGGACACTGGTTACATAGAAGCTCAGACCGACCGCCAGAGATACCAGCGATTGACTGAAGCGACGCGTCTTGCGGTCTCTGTAGTCGATCATGGCGGTGAGCGTTGCCTCCGGGCTATCGCCCTCGATCTGGGTCAGCCAGCGGATTTGCAGGGCTCCGCGCAGGGCGATGAGGATGGCCACCAATACCCATACCAGTCCCAGAATCATCGTGTACCGTGCCAGCAGGCTGCTTGCAGCCATGCGAGGGCCGGAGAATCCGGTAATGGTCAAAGCCAGCGTTGCCAGGCCGATCACCGCCTGGGTACGGCTCTGGATCACGTCGAACTGGTGCGTGATGACGGCCTGACATGGCGCCAGATCACCGTGCTGCCGCAGCAGGGCCCGCGCTTCGGCGGCGGGATCGAGCCTGTTCTTCATACGGTGCCCTCCTGTTTCCCGGTGTCCACCTGTTTGCCAGCGGAATTGTGGCTTGTAGCAGCCGGAAGCCGGCTTCTATGGATGCCGGCCCAGCCCCGCGGATGCTTGTCATGCTTCCAGTCGGTGTCACCAGGGGGTGCCATCGTCATACATCTCCTCCAGGGATTCGTAGTGGGTATCCCGGATTCCGGACCAGAAGCACTCCACCGACCTGCGGATAGCTGCAGGGGTGCGCGTCCGCTCGATAGGCCGCCACCAGCGCGGAAAGAGGTGTTCGTAGCGCGCATGACCGAAACGCTGGTCGATCAGCAGCACGATGCCGCGGTCGGATTCCGAGCGGATCACGCGCCCGGCTGCCTGCAGGACGCGGTTCATACCGGGAAATGTGTAGGCGTAATCGAAGCCCGGAGCGCCGGCATCATCGTAGTGGGACCGCAGCAGATCGCGCTCCGGACCCAGCTGCGGTAAACCCACGCCCACGATGACGGCGCCCACCAGCCGGTCTCCGGTCAGATCGATACCTTCACCGAACAAGCCGCCCATGACTGCGAAGCCCACGACGGTGCGGTCGTTCTCGGCGCCGAACACATCCAGAAACGCCTGCCGTTCCGTTTCGCTCATTCCCGGCTTCTGCGCCAGTACATCGACACCGGGTGCAGCCATCAGGAAACAGCCCAGAACCGCACGAAGGTAGCGGAACGACGGAAAAAAGGCCATGTAGTTTCCAGTCTTGGCGGCGATGGCCGCCTGGATGGCCGCCGCCACCTGTTCGTAGGTGCCGCCCCGTTCCCGGTACGTGGTGGCGATGCGGTCCGCCATCATCACATGCAGATTCTCCGGCGGGAAAGGCGAAGTCAGGTCGAGCATCGTGTCGTCCGCAGCGCCTCCCAGCAGGTCGCGGAAATACTCCAGCGGGGCCAGCGTTGCCGAGAAGAACACCGCAGCCTGGCCGCGCTGCAGTGCGTCGCGGAGGTTGCGGGCCGGATCGACGCAGAAGAGTCGCAGGCATAGGTCGCGGCCGCTTCGCTCGACGCAGGTGACATAGTCGTCGGCCACCAGCTCCTGGACGCGCAGGAAGGCGGTAACCAGGAAGTACAGATCCAGCAGGGCGTCTCCCCATGGCTGGTTCGGACGCTGCCCCAGGGCGGTTGCGGCGCTGGCCAGAAAATCCCGCAACAGCTCCGGCAAGCCGTCCAGACGCTGTTCGAGGCGGGTCCAGCCTGGTGCCGGCGCTCCGGTATCGCCACGGCGTCCGAGCTCCAGCAGGAACCGGTTGAGCCGGTCCAGCTGCCGGCGTAGCTCCTGCTGGTCAGGAGGGAGCCGCCGCCGGACCGCCAGGACGGTGCTCTTGCGCAGATCGGCGCTGAACATCGCCCGGGCCCGGTCGACCAGATTGTGGGCCTCGTCGATCAGGAAGGCGTACGGGCCGCCACCATCGGCGAAGAACCGGCGCAGGTACGCCCGTGGATCGAACACGTAATTATAGTCACAGATGATCAGGTCACTCCAGAGGGACAACTCCAGCGACAGTTCAAAGGGGCACACCGAGTGCTGACGTGCCAGGGACTCGATGACCTCACGGGTGCAGATTTCCCGGGCAAGGCAGTCGGTGAGAGCCGCATGGATACGGTCGTAATACCCCCTGGCAAAGGCGCAGAGCAGGGGGTTGCAGCCGGAGGGCGGCGTTTCCTGGAAGCAAATACGCTCTCGTGCCGTAAGCGTCAGACTGCGCAGCCGCAGCCCGGCGCGGCGCAGATCCTCCACCGCTTTTTCCGCGGCGGTGCGTACCACGGTTTTCGGGGTCAGGTAGAAAATCTTCTCCACATGGCCTGCCTCGAGAGCCTGGACGGCGGGCCGGAGGACAGATACGGTTTTGCCGATACCGGTAGGCGCCTGCACGTACAACCGCCCGTCGTTGCCGATGGTATGCGCCACCGCGCGCATCAGCTCCAGCTGGCCGGGACGCGCTGTGGCGAAGGGAAAGCGCAGCGCGTGGATGGTCGTATTGCGGGCTTCGCACCAGGCCGCGTTGGCCCGGACATGCACGAGGTAGCGCTCCAGGAGATCCTCGCCCAAGGCAGCCAGGTCGTCGATGGTACAGCGTTCCTCCAACTGCAGCGTTGCGAAGGGCTCCAGCCTGACGTAGGTGAGCCGGATATCCGCCTCCTGATAGCCGCACTGGGTGGCCAGGATCCACGCGTACACCCGGACCTGGGCCCGGTGCAGCGGGTTGTCCAAACGGCTGGCATCGAGCTCGTCACGGGTGGTCTTGATCTCCTCCACCAGCAACCGGTCCGGCTGCGCCACCAGGCCGTCAACCCGGCCGGTGACCTGGATCCGCACGTCATCGCGTTCGAGCCAGTATACCACCGGTACCTCGGCCTGGTATCCCGGGGGACGGCTGCGCTGTATTACCTGGTGCGTCCGTGTGCCGGCCAGAAGGCTTTGCGGGCTGACGAAGGCGCCTCGTTCCAGATCGCCGCAGCGCAGGACGAAACTCACCAGCTCACGGACGGATATTCTAATCAGCCGTTGCACCCTGCGATCTCCTTGAGCCCCGGGTTCACCCCTGGCGACGAAGCGTTGGCCGGCAGCTATCGGTTGGCGCGTGTCACCCGCGCCGGTGGCGCTGGTGGCGCCGGTGGCGTGGGTGGAACGGGTAACAGGCCGCTCTCGATGCGCGCCCGGTTATCGCTTAGTTTGAGAGACGGTCATCTGGGCGGTCCATGCCAGGCAGCGATCCAGGCAAGGACAGACCCGGCCGGTATGTCCGGGACAGGTTCCGGGCAGAACCACGCGCGTCTTTCAGCAAGCAGCTTTCAGCTCACTCACGCTACGGAGCATTGATCCATGTCGCATCTCAACCCGCAGTCCGTCCGCCTGGGCGTCATCGGCGGCTCCGGCGTCTACCAGATGAGGGACGTGGAGCCGGTGGCCGAACACGATCTGGGCACCCCGTTCGGCAAGCCGTCGGACGCGATCGTCGAGGCCCGGATAGAAGACCGGACGGTGATGTTCCTGCCACGTCACGGACGGGGCCATCGGCTGCTGCCGTCCGAGGTGAACTCCCGCGCCAACCTCCATGCGCTGAAGCAGCTGAGCGTCACCCACCTGCTCGCCGTGAGCGCCGTGGGCATCATGCAGGAACACATACGGCCTGGCGACATGGTTGTCCCGGACCAGCTGTTCGACCGGACCCGAGGGCTGCGTCCCAATACATTCTTCGGCGATGGCATCGCGGGCCATGTGGGTTTCGCGGATCCGTTCTGCAGTCAGCTGGGGACCACGCTGGCGGCGGCGGCGCGGTCCTGCGGTGCTGCGGTGCATGCCGGCGGCACCTACGTCTGTATGGAAGGCCCCCAGTTCTCCACCCGCGCCGAGTCCCGTTTCTACCGCGACGTGGTGGGCGCCATGGTGATCGGCATGACCGCCCTGCCGGAAGCCAAGCTGGCCCGCGAGGCCGAGATGTGCTACACCATGCTGGCCATGGGCACGGACTACGACTGCTGGCATGAGACCGAGGAGGACGTAGCCATCGATTCGGTCATCGCCGTGCTGCAGCGGAACGCCGAACTCGCCAGCACCATCGTTCGCCGCCTGGTCCTCAGCCTGCCAACGCAGACCAGCTGCGCCTGCCAGGAAGCCGCGCGCAATGCCATCATCACGGCGCCGGAAGCCATTTCGCCAGCCGCCAGGGACCGGCTCCGCGTGCTGTTTGGCCGGTATCTGGACTGAAAGCCAGGGGGTTGCCGGGAGCCATCGCGTCCCGCGGTCAGGACTGACAACGGCTCCGCACCCGCATCGGGCGCCCGGCTGCACATGACCGCTGACGCGAGCCGCGGCAGTGCCGTCTAGGCTTCCAGACGCCTCACGGTGCCGCCATGCTGCACCGCCTGGTAGATGGCGTCAAATTCCGGGCTGCCGTCATCCTCGAGCGGCTCGCAGCTGGAACCGGCTTCGCTGATCGGCATGGCATTCTGCGGGTACACCGAGTGCAATTCCTCCTTGGCGCCCCGGAAGTACGTGACCTCGCCGTCGGCGCGGACATACCGGTATACGTGCCGCGGCGGATCCACCCATTCATAGTCGACGCGATACCGGTCGATGACGCCGGGATCCGGTTCCACGCCCAGTCCGGGCGCCTCCGGCACGCGGTAGAAGCCGCCGCGCAGGACGATCGGTTGGGTGATGACCTGACTGTCCCAGATATTCATGCAGGTGATCGCCGGCCACTTGGCTTGCGTGGCTACAGCGCCCAGATGCGCCGCCCAGGTGGTGGTCATGCCGGTGCCCACCAGCTGCAGCCAGAACGGCTTGTTGGCCACCTCCGCCGCGTGGGCCTGCTGCAGGACACGGTGGGCGCCGCCGGAAACCACGAATCCGTCCGCCACATCCTGTTCCAGCACGGTGGCGAAAGGGGGCGAGCCGTAATGCATGGCCAGCGGCCGGTTGATGCGGGCACGGATCTGGCGGTTCCCGGCCACGTCTCCCTGAGGTATGGGTGATTCGATCATCGCCACCTGGTCGTACTGCTCCAGCGTCTTCAGGAACTCCACCGCATTGGCCGCATTGGCCAGGGTCGCGTTGAAATCCAGATCCAGGCGGAATTGCGGCGGTACCGCGGCGATGATGGCCCGAATGCCGGCGTGCAGATCATACCAGGTGCGGGCTTTCAGCTTGGCCGTGGTGTATCCCAGCTCCACGGCGTCCCGGCATTGCTGCGCCCAGGCCGCCGCCGGCATGTCCATGGCCCACCAGGAGAGCGGGCACCAGTCCTTGACCTTGGTCCCCAGCAGGCGATAGGCCGGTACACCCAGCGTTTTGCCGATGGCATCGAAAAGCGCCATCTGCACGCCGGCGCCCAGTCCGTCTTCCCACAGCAGCTCGCCGGCCAGCCGTCCAACCACCTTGTCGGCGATGTCTCCGGGAACCTTGGCCCAGGTGTAATTGGGAATGGTTTCCCCCCAACCGGTCACGCCGTTGTCCAGCGTCAGCCGGCACAGCTGCACGATGTGCCAGTGCGGCAACCAGAACCGCATGTGCGGGTCCGTATGCCCGGTAAACGGCACGTTCAGGTTGATGCATTCGACGGCGTCGATTTTGACTGCCTTGGCCATGATCCGATCTTCTCCTGCGATCTGCGTTAGCCGTCCTGCGCGCGCCAGCGCCATGCCGGCGTCGGGTTCGCCGGCGGCGAGTGCATGCGCCGGCGTTACTGCGGGCGGTCGGTGTTACGGAACCGGATATCTGCGCCTGGATCCGTGCGGACAGTATTCGTGTCGCGATATCCGTTGACGGAAGATTCCCGGGAGCACCAAACAAGCGAGGCCCAGCCACGGCGTCAATCCGATGAACGACACCGGGCCTCTGGTCCGTGTGGGCACCCGTTCATACATTGGCGGCGGAATCCGCGTCGTTATCGGGCAGACGCGGCACGCAGATGACAGTCGCATAACAATCAAACGGCACAGGCGGGCCGCAGCGGTCCGCCGGGGAGACAGGAATGTTCGATCTGATTCTGGCCAACGGGACGGTGTATGACGGTACGGGAACGCCAGGTGTCATCCAGGATGTCGGTATCCGCGGCGAGAAGATTCAGGTGCTGGGAGACTTGAGCACTGCTGACGCGGCGCGCCGCATCGATGTCGGCGGCAAGGCAGTGGCTCCGGGCTTCATCGATGTTCATACGCACCACAACAACGAAATGGATGGCGGCATAGTGAACATACCGGATGCCTCCAACTACCTCCGCCAGGGCGTTACTACCTGTGTTGGTGGCAATTGCGGCGGCGGCGCTTTTCCCATCGGAGCGCACCTCGAGCAGGTGTCCGGACTGGAAATACGCAACAACTACGCCATACTGGTGGGCTGTAACGCGGCCCGTAACCGGGTTCTTCGCGAGGAACGTCCAGCTACGGCGGAGGAGCTCAGGCAGATGTGCGACCTGGTGCGTACCGGATTCGACGAGGGAGCCATCGGGCTGTCCTCCGGCGTGGCGTACATGCCCTTTCTCACGGTTGATGAACTGGCCGCCATGAGCGGTGTGGCGGCGGACTTCGGCAGCTTCTACGCCAGCCATATCCGCAACGAGGGAGAGCGGCTGCACGAATCCATTGCCGAGGTGATCGAAGTATGCCGGCGCAGCGGCGCGGCAGGGGAGATTTCGCACATCAAATGCTACGGCAGGGACAACTGGGGCAAGAGTGTTCAAGCTCTGGAGCTGATCCACCAGGCCCGGGACCAGGGGCTGGACGTGACCGCCGATCAGTATCCCTACACCGGCTGCTTCACCGGTCTGGCCGGTTCCGTTTTCGGTCAGGAGACACAGATACGCGCCCGCCGGCATGGCGGTCTGGAGGCTTTGCTGTCCGTGCCGGAACTGCGCCAGGCGGCTGAAGCGCATTTCCATCAGCGGCTGGCCACGCTGGACGACGGTGCCGGGATCATTCTGGCACCGCTGGAACCGCAGCCCGAATTTCAGGGCAAGACGCTGGCAGAGTATCTGGCCGAACACCCGGGAGATCCGTTCCGAACCACCGTGGAACTGTGCGCCGGCGGTCATGTGTCGGCTATCTACCTGGCCATGTGCGAGGACGACGTGGTCACCTACATGCGCGACGACCACGTGCTGGTGGCCTCGGACGGCCATCTGCGCGTCTTCGACAAGGGCTGCTCCCATCCGCGCAATTTCGGCACCTTCCCGCGGGTACTGGCGCGCTACGTGCGCGAACAGGCCGTGCTTACCCTGGAACAGGCCATCAACAAGATGACGGCCATGCCGGCGCACCGGCTGGGACTGCGGCACCGCGGTCGCATCGCTCCGGGTATGGTGGCGGATATCACCGTGTTCGCTCCGGCTACAGTGCAGGACCACGCCACCTTCCGCGAAGGCAACGCCTATGCTACCGGAATCGACCTGGTGCTGCTGGCGGGCTCCATCGCTCTGCAGGATGATACACCCGCCGCGCGGGGATACGGCCGGGTCCTGCGTCGCGGCGAGGGTTGAGACACGCGGGTCGCCGGAAAGTGGGCCGCCGGAATGAGGGCGCCGGAACGTAAATCGCCGGAATGAGGCCCGGACCCTGCTTGAATGAGGCGCGGGTCTTACTTGTATGAAGTGGGGGCCTGGCCTGAATATGGTGCGGGTCTGGCCTGGAGAGGCGCGGGTCTGGCCTGGAGAGGTGCTGGCCTGGCCAGGCCGGATCGGGAGCAGTCTGCGATGCCAGCGGTTTACTGGTTCGACCCATCGTGCGAGGAACAGGTGGCACGCGGCTGCGCCGGGTTCGTACCGGGCCGGCTGCCGCGGTTGCTGGCCGAGGACCTGGAGCTGCTTCCTGTCTACCTGGCAGGTCCTCGGGATGTGTTGCTGGTCCGGCGCACCCCGCGTCCAGCTTTTCTGCAGCGGCTGGCCGACGCCGGCTTCAGTCTGCCCCGCTGCGTCGAAGTGCCGGGGAGCAGACTGGATCGGCGTACCTGCGAACGGATCGTGGCCGGTACCGGTATGTCGGTTGCGGGTCCGGTCGCAGGTGCCGAACCCCTGCACCTGCGGCCCTGGGGGTGGAGTCCGGAGACGGCGGCATTTCTGGCGCCGCTCGCTTCGATGAGCCAGGTAAAAGGGGTGACAGCCTGGAGCGAGCGGCTGGCCCGGCTGTATTCCAAAGCCTTCGGCGCCGAAGTGCTCGAACATTTCCTGCGTGATCACAGCGCTCCCTGGTTGTGCCCTGCCGATGCGGTGGGCGAGGTCTGCTCGACCACCACCCAGGTGACGGCCGTGCTGCAAGATTGTCTGCGGCCGGATGGTGCGGCTCGGGCCGTCATCAAGGCGCAGTTCGGCCAGGCCGGACGACAGCAGTTGAGGGTCGCCACGCCGCGACTCGAGGAACGCCAGCAGGCCTGGTTGAACCGCGTGCTGCAGAACCAGGAACGGGTGGTGGTGGAGCCATGGCTGGACCGGGTGATGGATCTGTCGATGCACCTGGATATCGGGGCGACAGGCCGGGCTACGTATCGCGGTTGGGTGCGGTTTCTGAGCGATGACCACGGGCAGTTTCGCGGCGCCGTCATCAGCGCCGGCGAGGACGGGAGCATGCCGGCGGCGGCGGCATCGGCGGCATCGGCCACATCGGCGGCGCCGGCGGGACTGCCGTCGCGTGGATTCGCCGACCTGCTCGGCGCGCTGGCGGATCATGTAGGCGCGAGCTTCACCGGCAGCGGCTATGAAGGTCCCGTGGGCGTCGATATGCTGATCTACCGGGACGCGGACCGGCATCGCCTCAAACCCGTGGTGGAGATCAACCCGCGCTTCACCATGGGCCGCGTGGCGCTGCATCTGGCCAAGGCTCTGGCTCCCGGCTGCGCTGGGATATGGTCGATCCTGAGTGTGCGCCAGGTGTTGACGGCCGGTTTCGACAACATCACCGGGCTGCTCGAGGAGCTGCGGCGGTGCCAGCCATACCAGCGCGGCGAGCGCGGATTGGAACAAGGCGTACTGAGCACCACGGATCCGGAGACAGCCCAGGCTTTTCTCAGCCTGCTGGTCGTCGGGCCGGGTATCGGCGCATGCGTGGAGATGCTGGACGCCTACCCTCCTCTGGGCGCCTGCGTGCCGTCTGAGGCCAGGCAGGCGCCGGCCGGATGAACGGACCGTCGGCGTCAGCCAGTGAGTTATTGGAGGCGAAGAGCCCGGCCCCGGATGGCACTTCGGCCCGGTCGGCGCCTCCGGGAGAGATCCCGTCACCATCGGGCGCACCCGCAGCCGGACGGTGACGTGTCAGCGGAGGACGTGAAGGGCCTGGAGCCCGACGGTAACGTGCAAGCTGACGGTAACGTGTCAACGGCGTACGGTGATAGGCTGGAGCCGGACGGTGACGTGGCGGCAGAGGGTGACGTGTCATCGACGCGGTACCGCGGCCGGGCGTCATCCGCTTCCATGTCCGTGTTCCCGGCTTGTTGGGATGCTCAGGGCACCGTACCTTGTCGCCACAATGCGTGAGCTTCATTGGCTCGATTTCGCCCGAACACGAGGATATGCCATGATTCGTCTTTCTGTCTGGAATCGGGATCTTTCGGACTCCTACCTGCGCCTGGTGACACAGCTGGGCGCCGACTGCATCGACTTCGGCGCCGGGGATTTCTTCCCGGGGGTCAAGGAGCAGGGGTACCCGGACCTGGATCAGGTGCGCCAGATCCGCAAACGCCTGTGCAGCTATGGCCTGGACATCAACCGGGTTACGCTGCCCAACCTGTCGGAGACGTTTTTCACCGGCAAGGAAGGCGCCGACGAAGAACTGGAGAACGCCTGTCGGGCCCTGCAGGTGTTCGGTCAGGCCGGAGTGCCCATCGCACGCCAGCGTTTCGCCGGGGACGTCTTTCCCTGGATGCAGCACCGTTTCCGGGCACCGCACCGCGGTGGCTACCTGTCACGGGCGGAGAGCACGGCGCTGGCCACGGCGGAGCCACACCGCCCCACGGCGGCGGAACTGGAGCAGTGGTGGGAACGCTTCACGGCGGCGTATCAGCGGCTGGTGCCCACGGCCGAAGAATGCGGCGTCAAACTGGCCCTCCATCCCTCGGATACGCCGAACCCGGACACTCCGTTGGGCGGATTGGGCTACCACCGCGTCATCGACGCCTTTCCGAACCGCTGCGTCGGATACCTGTATTGCTGCGGCACCCGTGCCGAGGCCGGCGGCAGCCCGCTGATCATGGACGAGATCCACCATTACGGCCGTAAAGGGCGCATCTTCACCGTGCACCTGCGCAATGTCCGCGGCAGCCTGGCGACGGCTGGTGGCTTCGAGGAGGTTCTGCTGGACGACGGCGACATGAACATGTTCAAGATCCTGCGCGAGCTGCACCGGGTCGGCTTCGACGGTTGCGTCAATCCGGATCACATCCCCGTCCTGGAGGGTTCCGGTCCGGACGTGCATCACGGACTGGCGTACTCGGTGGGATACATCAAAGCACTGCTGGCGGCGCTGGCGGCGGGAGCGTGAATCGATATGGAAAAAAAAAGGATCGCCGCCATCGTCACCGAATACCGCCCCCGTTCCCACGCGGATGTCATCGTAACCAAGTATCTGAAGGGCTTCCCCACGGACGAGGGATTGCTGCCGCCGCGCGTCCAGGTGGCGTCGCTGTATATCGACCAGTTCCCGGACAGTGACATCGGCCGGGATATGGCCGCGGCGCATGGCGTGCCCCTGTTCAACAGCATACCCGCCGCCCTGTGCCTGGGGGGCAAGGAACTGGCTGTCGATGGCGTGCTGCTCATCGGCGAACATGGGGACTACGCCTGGAACGAGAAGGAGCAGCATCTGTACCCCCGCCGGCACTTCATGGAACAGATCTGCGGGGTCATGGCTGCCGCCGGCCGCAGCGTCCCGGTCTTCAATGACAAGCATCTGGGGCCGGTCTGGGATGACGCACGCTGGATGTACGACAGAGCGCGGGCGTTGCAGGCGCCCTTCATGGCGGGTTCGTCGCTACCGGTTGCTTGGCGTAAACCCTGGCTGGAGCATGACCTGGGAACACGGCTGGAGCATGGGGTAGCCGTCGGTTTTTCCGGTCTGGACATCTATGGGGCGCACACCCTGGAGACGCTTCAGTGCATGGTCGAACGCCGGCATGGCGGGGAGTGCGGGGTGACGGCGGTCACCTGCCTGGAAGGTGATGGCGCCTGGCGCGCCATGGCGGCGGAAGGCTGGATCTACCAGCTGGCCGAGGCCGCCTGCGCGGAGGTGGAGGAAAAACCCGCGGGGAAGATGGAGGAGCATTGCAATAACCCGGTCCTCTTTCGCATCGAATACCGTGACGGTTTCCAGGCGGCTGTGCTCATGCTGAATGGCTATATCCAGACTCTGGCGTATGCCGCTCGCGTCGATGGCGACACCGTGGCCTGCGAATTCCGGTGCCAGGGCCACGGCGGCCAGGAAGGGGCTTACGCCCATTTCAGCTATCTGGGACTCAATGTAGAGGAGATGTTCGTCACCGGCAGGCCGTCCTATCCTGTAGAGCGCACGCTGCTGACCACCGGCATGCTGGACGCCGCGCTGACTTCACGCCACCAGGGGTACGCGCGTCTGGAGACTCCCTGGCTGGATATCGACTACCAGCCGGCGGCGACCATACCCTGGCGGCCCACCGGCCCGGATCCGACCGGAGCCTGCCTGGATCCCTGGCCGCCCAGGTAAACAGGGAATAGCACCGGCGGGCCGGCCGGCAGCGCTGGCGGATGGCGGATTCCCGCTGCGCACGCCACGCCAGCGCTTGCCGGCAACGGTGCAGCCCGGCCACGCAGACCCACAAACGGGAAGACTTGACGTATGCCTGCCGTAAAACTGTCCGGCTTTGCCGACGAGATTGCCGCCGATCCGCGCG
>SLHA01000121.1 GCA_007136405.1 Candidatus Latescibacterota bacterium | reverse complement strand
GGTGCCGGTCGCCCGACCAGCGTGTTCGCCACCTTCAGCGGGAGGATTCCGTGTACAGTTCCATCGTCCTTGTCATTGCTCTGGTGGCGGTCGCCGGGATCGCCAGCGGTACTCGCCGCGGTTCTCCCCGGACGGTGGCTTTCGGTATCGCCTTCGGGCTTGCCGGTCTGGCGCTGTTCGGGGGCATGACGTTATGGACCGAGTCGCTTTGGTTCGATGCGCTGGGTCAGGCACGGCGATTCTGGATCGTGCTGGGCACGCGGGTCGGCATGATGGTGCTGGCCGCGGTGGCGGGCTGGGTTTTGGTGCATCTGCTCAGCCGGCAGGCAGCCGATGGACGGCCGCAGGTGCGGCATTGGCCCGCGGCTCTGGCGGCTGTCTTCGCATTATTCTGGGGATGGCGTCACTGGGATACCGCGCTGCTCTTCTGGCACGGTCAACCGCTCGGTCAGTCAGATCCGGTTATCGGCCGCGATATCGCTTTCTACTTGTTTCAGCTACCGCTGTATGACGCGCTGCAGAACCTGCTGCTGGGTTTTGCCTTGCTGGGACTCGCCGCCAACCTTGCCGCTGTGGTGGTGGCCATGCGCGACCGGGTGCAGGTCGGCAATGAGCTTGTTCTAACCCAGTACGAACCAGACGAATTCCTGCACCGTTCTCTGCTGCGTAGCGCCGCCGTGCTGGCGTTTGTCTTGTCGTGGCGTCTCTACCTGGGCCGTTTCCATTTGTTGATCGCGGGGCAGGGCGTGGTCAGCGGAGCCGGCTGGACGGACGTGCACATCCGGCTGCCGGCCTATGCATTGGTCATCGGGGTAACGGTGATCGTCGGCATATTGCTGTGCGTGCCTGCCGTTGGACAGCGCTTTCAAAGGCGGCTGAAACTCGAGTACCAGTCCTGCATGGCGGCTCTGTGGACCGTGGGGGGTGCGGCCGCCTGCTGCGTCGGTTTCTGGCTGGTTGTACTCGCGTTCATACCCGCGCTGGTACAATGGCTGGTCGTTGAACCGAGCGAGATCACGCGGGAACGGCCCTACCTGAGCTACAGCATAGCGCATACCCGGGAAGCCTTTGGACTGCAGGACGTCGAGGTCCGGCATTACAGCATTGAAGGGCGTTTGGATGCCGGCGTAATGGAGGACAATCAGGACCTCTTTGACAATATTCGTCTGTGGGATCCACGGGCTCTGAAAGCCGTGTATCAGCAGTTTCAGGAAATCCGGCTGTATTACCGTTTCAACGATGTGGATATCGACCGGTACCGGCTGAACGGAGACTACCGGCAGGTGATGCTCGCGGCCCGGGAAATGGATCACAGCAACCTGCCGCCGCAGAGCCAGACATTCATCAACCGCCATTTCATCTACACGCACGGGTACGGCGCGGCGATGAGTTATGCCAGCGCATTCTTGCCGGGTGGCCTGCCGAAAATGCTGATCGAGGACCTGCCGGCCAGTTCGGCACACCCCGAACTGGCTCTTCGGCGGCCGCAGATCTACTACGGCGAACTGACGGACTCGTACGTCATCGTGAACAGCCGGGAAGCCGAGTTCTCCTATCCCAGTGGCGACACCAACATGTACATCCACTATCCCGGTTCGGGCGGAGTGCCCTTGACCAGTGTCTGGCGCCGGTTCGCCTTCGGTTGGCGCTTTGGCGGTACGCGCCTCGTACTGTCCGACTATCCCACCTCCGAGAGCCGGATCATGTTCCGTCGCCAGGTGCGCCAGCGGGTGCGCGCGCTGGCACCCTTCCTGGAGTTCGACGACGACCCCTATCTGGTGGTGCATGACGGCGAACTACACTGGTTCGTGGATGCCTACACCACCTCCAGGAGGTATCCGTACAGTCAGCCACTGACCATGCGCGACCTGGCGGCGCACGAGGGTGCGCCGGCGCGGTTTGGATACCATTCGCCGGGTCTGGGTCATCTGGAAGGCATCAACTATCTGCGCAACTCCGTGAAGGTCGTGGTCAACGCATTCGACGGTTCGGTGCGGCTGTATGTTTTCGAATCGGAGGACCCGGTCGTGCGGGCATGGCGGGCGGCTTTTCCGGACCTTTTCCATGACCGCGAGGATATGCCGGCTGGATTGCTGGCCCACATCCGCTATCCGGTGGATATGCTGCGCGTCCAGGGTACCATGTACGCCAGATATCACATGACGGAGCCGGAGGTTTTCTACAACCAGGAGGATCTTTGGGTCCGCGCTACGGAGAAGTACTACGGGCGGGTTGTTCCGGTTCAGCCCTACTACATCATGTGGCAACCGCCGGGCGCCGAGGGTATCGAGTTCGTGCTCATGCTGCCCTTCACGCCCAAACGCCGCCAACTGCTGATCGGCTGGATGGCCGGACTGTGCGATCCGGACAATTACGGCCGGCTCATCGTGTACAAATTCCCCAAGGACAGCCGCATTCTGGGCCCGCAGCAGGTGGAGACCAAGATCGATCAGGATGCATACCTGGCGGCCCAGATGTCGCTATGGGATCAGCTCGGGTCGAATGTCATTCGAGGCAATGTTCTGGCCATCCCCGTAGGGGAGACGCTGGTATACATCGAGCCCATATATCTGCGCGCTGAGACTGCCGCCTACCCGGAATTGCGGCTGATCGTGGCGATGGAGGGTGACCGTATGCACTATGCCGAGAATCTGACGGCGGCGCTGGCCGGACTGTATGACGAGGTCGACCCCCTGCCATCCATTCCCGCCGCGGCGGTGGATGGGCCGGATGCCAGCACGGCTATGCTGGTCAACCAGGTCAACACGGCCTTCGACAACTATCTCGATGCACTCGCCGAGCGTCGTTTCCAGGACGCCGGCCGTTATCTGGACCAGCTGCAGGAGGGATTGAGATCCCTGGAACAGAGTGCGGGCGAACCAGTGCCTGTGATTCCCGCTCCCGGGGGGCGTGAGCGCTCGCCCGGAGGACCGCCCATCGGCCCATAACCGGACGAAAGACCATGACAGACGAACCACTCATCGCCGTATTCATCGACTTTGAAAACCTGGCTCTGGGTGTGGCGGACAAGAAGTCCGCGGCCAGAGAATTCAATATCGATGTCATCCTCAAACGGTTGCTGGAGCGCGGTCGCATCGTGCTGAAGCGGGCCTACTGTGACTGGAGCGCCTACAGAGAGGCTGTACGGGACTTCCACAGTCGCGGCGTCGAACTGATCGACATCCCACGCAGCCGGATGAGCGGCAAGAACAGCGCTGATATCCACATGGTGGTGGATGCGCTCGAGCTGTGCCATACCAAGGAGCACATCGATATCTTCGCGCTGTTGTCGGGCGACAGCGACTTTTCGCCCCTGGTGGGGAAGCTGAAAGAGAACGACAAGCGCGTCATCGGCTGCGGCGTTAAAAGCTCCACGTCGGACCTGCTGGTCAACAGCTGTGACGAGTTCATCTTCTACGACGATCTGGTCAGTGCTGCCAAGCGCAGCCGACCGCGGCCGGCCAAGAAGGATGGCAAGTCCGACAAGCGCCAGGAGGGTGTGGAAATCATGATGGAAACGATCTACTCCCTGGTGGTCGACTACGATCCGCTGTGGGGGTCGCTGGTCAAGCAGACGCTGCGCCGGGTGTATCCGGACTTCACGGAAGCCAAGTACGGGTTCAAGAGTTTCGGTGAACTGCTGAAAGAGGCGGAGAAGGCGGGTCAGATAGAGCTGAGTTATGATAACGAGCGGGGAAATTACAAGATCAGGCTGCGCGACGAGTGAACCGGGCATGCAAATCGGCCCGGCCGGTCGTTGCATGGTACCGGACAGCAGATTCTGCAGTCCGTGAAAGATGTGCCCGGCCGCTGGTGAATCGAGGGTGTGCTGGATGTGCACACATATGCCGTGACTTCGACTGGGGTGTGCTGAAGGTGCACACTATCAGCACGCGAGACGTGGTAGTGGCGAGGCATCGACAGCCTTGCTAGCTCGACAAGATGGCTATAAAGCGTTGTTATATATAAGCTTGCATTCTACATAGATCTCGGTTTCCGGTTGTGGCATATCATTTGCTATGCATACTCTGATAGTGCAGTGATACCGTATCCGCGGAATCCGTCGACAGGTACTGCCGGACGGGCAATGC
>SLHA01000125.1 GCA_007136405.1 Candidatus Latescibacterota bacterium | reverse complement strand
CGCCCTGGAGTTGCCGGAGGCTCCATTATTGGATAAAATTGTGACAGAAAAACGACAGCAGTATCCACCAGAAGTGCGCCAGCGGGCGGTGCAGATGGTGTTGGAGCACCGGCCTGAAGTGGTTGACTCTCGCCCCCGTCCAGGTACAACGCCAACCCGGCGCCGTTCGGGACCGCCGCGACACGCTTGCAACGATCACTGACACGGCGGCCGCGGGTGGTTCAGAGTAGCTACCGAAGATAAGTCCAATCCAGAGTGAGGTCTTTGATGAATCACGTCCCAAACGAAGAAGATCAGTGCCCGGACGCTGCCCATCACACGATGATGGAGGCGGCCGTACAACTGCTGAAGCTCAAAGCGGACACTCAAGACACAACCATTTTCTTCGTACTGCAACGGCTGGGGACGTGGTTAGGTGTTGATCGCGGTTATATGTACCGTTTCTCGGATGATCTGGCCTGGATGAGCAATACGCACGAGTGGTGTGCCGAGGGCATCGAACCACAGATCGAACGCATACAGAGTATACCGACCGATGCGATGCCCTGGTGGAAAAAGAGACTGCTTCAAACTAGGCCCGTACTCATCCCGGCCGTGAGCGATCTACCACCCGAAGCACACGCGGAACGCGATGAGTTCACCGCACAGGGGATCCAGTCGCTGATTTGCCTGCCCTTGATCGATTTGCGAGAGCGTCTGATAGGCTTCATAGGTTTTGATGCGGTGCGTAAACCCCGGGCCTGGTCTAAGCAGGAAATGGCTATGCTCTCTCTCACGGCGCATCTGTTGGCAACAGCCCTGGGGCGCAGCCGGGCCGAGGAGATGCTGCGGGCCAGCAAGCAACGTCTCCGGCTGTTCCTTGCGCACTTTGACGGAATCATCTACCAAGCCCGGCATCTGTCCTTCCGGCCGATGCCCTTCATCGGCAAAGTAAAAGCGATCACCGGCTACGCCGCCGAGGATTTCGTTTCAGGTCGGCTGGCATGGAGCGACTTGATCCACGCTGAAGATTTGGAGCGGGTGTACAAGCAGGGGGAAAGGCTAAAGGATTTCGCTGGCTATGTCGCCGATAGCGAATACCGGATCCGCTCCCGCGACGGAGATATCCATTGGGTGCGCGACGTCGCGCACGCCCTCCGCAATGACGAGGGACAGACCCGTTATATACAGGGCCTTATCTACGACATCACCGAGCGCAAGCGGACAGAGGAGGCGCTCCGGGAGGCGGCTGATCTGCTGGCGCGGTCGCAGCAGATCGCTCATCTCGGCAGTTGGAAACTGGATGTAACCACCAAACGCCTGCAATGGTCCGACGAGACCTACCGGATTTTCGGCTGCGCCCCGCAGAAGTTCGAAGTCACCTATGAGGCCTTTCTCAGCTGTGTCCATCCGGACGACCGTGCCACCGTTGACGAAGCCTATACCCGTTCGGTGCGGGAAGAGCACACGGGCTATGAGTTCGAGCACCGGATCATCAAGAAGAACACCGGTGAAGAACGTTTTGTTCGTATGCAAGGTATCCACGAGTTCGATGATGCGGGTGAGGTTATCCAATCCATCGGTATGGTGCACGACATTACCGCGCGCAAGCGGACAGAACGCTACCATGCTCTGAGCGCTGAAATTTTGAAGCAGCTCAACCAGCCGGTCACGTTGAAGGACTCCCTCCGAGCCGTTCTTGCCGCGATTCGTACGAGCACAGGCTGCGACGCCGTGGGGATTCGGCTTTCACGCGGCGAGGATTTTCCCTATTTCGTCCGGAATGGATTTTCCAACGACTTCCTGCTCACGGAAGACACGCTGATCGCTCGCGATCCGCAGGGCGGGATCTGTCGTGGGCCGGATGGGAAAGTCCGTTTGGAGTGCACCTGCGGTCTGGTCATTGCCGGCAAGACCGATCCGTCGAATGCACTGTTCAGCCCGGGCGGCAGCGCCTGGACTAACGATTCCAGGCCATTGCTCGACATATCGACGGAAGTGGATCCGCGGCTGCATCCCCGTAACCGGTGCATACACGAAGGCTACGCCTCCATCGCTCTGATCCCCATCCGCACGCGCCAGCAAATCGTGGGTCTTCTGCATATCAACCACAGGAAGAAGAATCAGTTCACCGATGCGGTGGTTCAACTCCTGGAAGGCGTAGCCGCCCATATCGGAGACGCGTTGATGCGCGTGCAGATGGAGGAGGAAAGAGGAAAGCTGGAAGCCCAGATCGCCCAGGCCCAGAAAATGGAGGCCGTCAGACAGCTCGCCGCCGGTGTGGCGCATGACTTCAGCAACATGCTGACGGTCATCTCGGGCCAGGCCGAGATGGCGATGAACGAAGTCGGCGACAATGACCGTCTGCGCAACCGCTTGCACGAGACTCAGCAGGCCGCCATGCGTTCGGCCGACCTGATCCGACAGCTTCTGGCCTTCGCCCGTAGGGATAAGGCAGCGCCCAAGGTGCTCGACCTCAACGAAACGCTCGAAGGCATGCTCACCATGCTACGGCGGCTCATCGGGGAGGATATCGATCTGGTCTGGCGGCCGGGGAGCGATCTCAATTCCGTTTGCATGGATCCAGCCCAGCTTGATCAGATCCTGGTCAATCTGTGCGTCAATGCTCGGGACGCCATCACCGAGGCGGGCAAGATAATCGTGGAAACGGGCCATGTCGCACTGGATGAGGCCTACTGTGCCAAGCATGCCGAGGCTATGCCCGGCGAATTTGTGAAGCTGGCGGTAAGCGACAACGGTTGCGGTATGGACACAGAAAACCTTGTTCGGGTGTTCGAGCCCTATTTTACCACCAAAGTAGCCGGCAAGGGCAGCGGCCTGGGCCTGGCTGCAGTGTACGGTATGGTTAAGCAGAGCAACGGCTTCATCAGCGTATACAGTGAGCCGGGACACGGGACAACCTTCACCATCTACCTGCCGCAGCATGCCGCCAGGACGGCCCCCAAGACCGAACTGATACAGGTTGCGACACCGATGGAAACCTGTGAGGCTATCCTGCTGGTGGAAGACGAATCGATTCTTCTGAAGATGACCACACAGATGCTGGAAGAAACGGGTTATACCGTGATCCCGGCCAACACGCCGGAGGAGGCTATTCGCCTGGCCCGTGAGTTCGAGGGGAACATCGACCTGCTCATAACGGATGTGATCATGCCAGAGATGAACGGCCGCGACCTGGCAAGGAATCTTGTGTCGATCTCTCCGGGTATCAAGCGCTTGTTCATGTCAGGCTACCCCGCCGATGTGATCGCTCCCCACGGTGTGCTGGACGCGGGTATACATTTCCTCCAGAAGCCTTTTACCAGTACCGACATGGCGGCCAAAATCCGGGAGGCGCTGGATAGTCCACCTGTGCACACAGCCCATTGATGGCCAACGTCCGTATGCACTCGGACTGGCCATGGTGCCTGGCGGATTGGCCCGCAAACACCTTTATCGTCCGCGATGTGGCCCAGGCTCCTCAGCAGAGAAATGGCTTCCCCTGAAGCTCGGCCCGGAACGGATGCTCCGCCATGCGCGAATCTGGATGTCCTTCAGGAACGAATTTGGAGGGGGTCTCTACAGCGCTCCACATTGGCTGTTGAGAGGTGAGTTATTCAGAACCTACTCCGAAGTCGAAAGGAAAGGATCAACCTGATGCAGCGTGTGGCAATTACAATCATCGCGTTGGTGTCGGTGAGCCTTCGGCCCGCTTACCCCAATCCAGTGAACATAACCAACAGTGTGTTCTCTGAGCAGGCTCCGTCCTGGTCACCCGATGGAAGCCGCCTTGCCATCTCCTCAGATGAGGACGGGGCCCGCCAGATATATCTGCTCGACGTGTTCGATGCCTCAACCACGAGGCTCACGTTCGAGCCGGCTGTTTGTGAATATCCGACATGGTCACCAGACGGCTCGCGCATAGCGTTCCGTGCCGGCCCATGATGCTGACATCTACGTCGTGGATCTCACCGTGCCAATCACGGTCGTCTCACGCCGTTCCTGGGCCGAAGTGAAGCGTGGTGTTGGGTACGAGGAGTGATCCTGCATGCTGCCAGATGAACCTCAGCAGATGAGCCGCCCCGGGGGTGCCGGAGACTCCATTACTCGAGGGAATGGAGATACGAAAAACGACAGCAGTATTCGACGGAAGTGCGCGAGCGCGACCTGGATCGTGGGCTTCTCG
>SLHA01000082.1 GCA_007136405.1 Candidatus Latescibacterota bacterium | reverse complement strand
GGTGGCGGATGAACCCGTCCTTCTCGTACGGCAGGCGGACGGTATATGGGCGGAACGCGCTCCGGTTTCCGAGACGTGGCTCTCGGGTCCGGACCTGCCAGCCGGAGCCTGGGGCCTGGTAAACCGTACCCGAAACGTCGGTGTGATCGACGAATTCGACTTGGACCAGGTGAAGCGCTGCTACCTGTACATCCGTGGCGATGGATCCGCATACAACCTGGAGCTCTTCTCCGTGAAGCGCGATCTGCATCCGGGGGAGTGGCTGGAGCTGCGGCACCGGTACGCGCTGCGGCACGGACCCTGGCTCGAAAGGACCTGACAGGATGAATATCGACAAGGCACGAATGACCGAATTGCTCCGGAACGGCAAGTACCCGCGTTCCGCCGCGTACGATCCGGAGTGGGTGTTGAACGGGTGGATGGGACCCAATGTTCTCTGGCTGACGGAGTGGCTCGCTGAAGCCATGTCCCTGCAACCGGGGATGCGGGTGCTCGACATGGGGTGCGGCAAAGCCTTGAGCTCCATTTTCCTGGCCCGGGAATACGGCGTCCAGGTGTGGGCCAATGACCTCTGGATCGGTGCCTCGGAAAACTGGCAGCGAATCGGCCAGGCCGGTTTGGAAGATCGGGTTTTCCCGATTCATGCCGAGGCCCATGCCTTGCCGTACGCCGAGGATTTTTTCGACGCCATAGTCAGCATCGATTCGTACCAGTATTATGGCACGGACGATCTCTATCTGGGCTCGTTCGTCAAACTGCTCAAACCCGGCGGCCAGATCGGTATCGTCGTTCCTGGACTGGTGCGGGAGTTTACTGGTCCGGCTCCCGAGCATCTCACGCGCAGGCAGCAAAGCGGCAGCGTGTTCTGGGTGGATGAATGCTGGTGTTTCCACACGGCACAGTGGTGGCGCGAGCACTGGAGCCGGTCGGACGAGGTGGACGTGGAGACCGCGGATCTGCTGCCGGACGGCTGGAAGGACTGGCTGCAGTATGAGATAGCCTGCAACGAGGCGGGTACCCTGATATTTCCTTCGGACGAAGAGACGTTGACGGCGGATGCGGGGCGCTATATCGGACTGGTGCGGGTGGTGGCGCGGAGAAAGCGGAGGGCTGGGTAGCGCCGAGAGTCCCTAAAGCGGTCTAAACCGGGCGTTCGTCAAGTGCCGGAGGCGGCCGATGGTCCTGGGGGCAGTCGGCCGGAGTGCATTCGGCCGGAGTGATGGGTAGAGCGATCTCCAAGTACCCGGAGTCGTCCTTGCCTTTGACCAGACGCAGGTTGCCCCCCAGCGTGGTGATGATCTTGTGTGCCACAACCGGTGCCAGAGCCAGCGCCTCGGCCCGTGATGCCGAACGGGTATTGGATTCGATATTGAAAAATGTCCTGGCCTGTTCGGAAGATATATTCAGTGCATCCAGATCGATGCGCAGATTCAGATGATCGGCAAAAATGAGACTGTTCAGGCGGACCGCGTGTCTGTCGTGCGAGAAACAGGCGCCCAGTGCGATGAGTACCCTCAGCGCCTTGGTCAACAGAGTTCTGTCGGCTCTTATCTGCGCATGACGTGTATCCGGGCTCGCTCCGTTATCCTGCTCCGGCGAAGGCTTCAGGGAGACCCGAATGTCTGCCGCGGATCTGCCAATCTCGTCCATGATGTCCTGAAGCGTGGTGTAGCCGGTTGCGTTGGCGGGGATATCCTCAAGGCGTGCGATCTCCATGGCATCATCGATCAGGTTGCGCAGACGCGAGCTGGCCTGATAAAAAAGATCGACGTACATCCGTACTTCATCCGATGGCGGACAGTGATCGATGAATAATTCACCAAGACCCAGTACGCCGTTGGCAGGCGTGCGCAGTTCGTGTGAAATCATGCTCAGAAAATCGTCTCTCAAATGCGCCAGATCCTTCAACCGGGCATTGGCCTGTGCCAGCTCCTGTGTGCGTTGGGCAATCAGGTGCTCCAGGTTCTGGTTCTGTGCCATGAGTTGGTGCTGGAGAGAGACAAGCTGCAGATGAGTGCCCACCCGAGCCAGGATTTCGTCGACCTGAAACGGCTTGGTTACATAGTCGACCCCACCTACGGTAAAAGCCTTGACTTTGTCGGCCGTATCACTCAGTGCGCTGATAAAAATGACAGGTATGTGTTTGAGTCTATCTTCCGCTTTCAGCCGGCGGCAGATCTCAAACCCATCCATCCCTGGCATCATGACATCGAGCAGTATCAGGTCCGGGGGATTTTCGGTGGCAGTGTCCAGCGCCAGTTTCCCCTGGGAAAACGCGATCACCTGGTAACCGGGGATACGCAGTATGTCACCGAGAAGCTGCAGGTTGGCCGCTGTATCATCCACCACCATGATGGTGGTCTCAGACGCCACTGTCCGCACCATGGGATACTCCTTGGCAATGGGCTATCTGATGTCCGTCGGAACAAGCCAACGCTACCACATGGGCGACATACCGTCAATACCATCCCGTGCCGGCATGTACCAGTGCTACGAGCCCGGTGATCGTCAACAGGCGCATCGGTCGTTTGATGGTTGATCCCCATGAAAACATGCCAGGAAGATGCGCGAGGCACCGCATCGACGCTGGTGCATTCCGACGTGGTGTGCACCACCCGAACCCTATGTTGACAGGGCCTGCGCCTATCGCCCACCTGTGGTCGTGCTGCCTGTCAGGCAACGCTGCGCGGCAAGCCGAATACCGGAATCCACCGTGATCGAAACCGGCTCAGTCGAACACGAGCTCGTTGGTCTGGTTGGCGCGGATGAACTCCCAGTCGTACTCCACTCCCAGTCCGGGCCCGTCCGGCGTCTGGACGCAGCCGTCGGCATCCACCGAGTCCAGTTCGTCCAGCCAGCGGCGTTCCACGTATATGGGCGGCTTGGTGTTCGGTACCAGCGGGTGGATCAGTCCCAGCTCGTAGTAGTTGGCATGGCGCAGCACGGACATGATGTGGCGATGCGCCAGTCCGCCACCATGGAGTTCCACGTCCAGGCCGAACGCTTCGGCGAGCGCAGCGATCTTCATCACACCGGTAATACCGCCGTCGCAGCCGGCATTGGCACGCACGAAGTCCGTCGCTCCGGCGGTAATGGTGTCCGCCTTGGCCTCCAGCCCTCGCACGTGCTCGCCCATCAGCATGGGTGTGGCAATGAGTTCGCGCAGTTTGGCATGAGCGAAGCGCGAGAAACCGCCGCCTCGGAAGGGGTCTTCATACCAGGTGTAGCGCGCTTCGTCGCACGCTCTTCCCACCCGCAAAACGTCGTCGAAGGTACCGAAGGCGCCCGCTGGATCCAGCATCAGGGCCATGTCCGGGCCCACCGCCGCGCGAATCGCCAGCACGGCCTCCACCTCGCGTTCTATGGGGCCGTTGATCCAGCCGTGGATCTTGAAGGCCGGATAACCGTATTCGTCCTTGCAGCGCCGGGCGAAGTCGGCGAATGCCTGCGGTGTATGCAGTCCGCCGTTTTCATCGCCATGGTAGGTGCTGGCATACGCCGGCAGCTTCTTGCGCCACGCGCCGCCCAGCAGCTCGTGGATGGGCGCCTGGTACAGCTGTCCGGCCAGATCCCACAGGGCGATGTCCACCGCTCCAGGAGGGGAGCCATCCGGACTGCGGCGCGATCGTTTGAGGTCGCGCCAGATGATCTCACGATCCAGGGGATTGCGCCCCAGCAGGTAGCGTGCCGTACCGCTATCGACGCCACCCGGAGCGGTGCCGGCCACCCCGGCAGCGGTTTCGATGCGCAACAGGCTGCCCCCTGACGGCAGCCGTCCACCCGGCGTGTAGACGGTGTCGAAACCCAGGGTCTCTTCCATCGCCATGTCTTCGACGACATGAGCAAACTGTGTGACCACCAGGCGCGTGATCCGCATGGTGTGTGACATGAGTGACCTTTCCTTGCCGAGGGTGGTGAACAACGGCGAGTCATCGGTGGTAGGCTATCGGCTCAATCTGGCATGGAGCCCGGGTGGCGTCAAGAGACCGGACCGGATCCCGCCTTCGCTCGGATTGATGCCGGCTTCCGGTGAACCCGATGGCGGGTACGGGAACATTGGTTCCGCCGGCGTGCATGCGTACATTGATTCGACAGACACCCGGATACAAACCTTGTTGCGTACGGTCGACTCACTCTGGGCGGTAAGGTCTCATGAACTTCGAAATAGGCATGGTGCTGGCGGTACTGGG
>SLHA01000137.1 GCA_007136405.1 Candidatus Latescibacterota bacterium | reverse complement strand
TATTTTTCAAGTTGACGAGTGACTGCAAAGCAGTGATATCTTCAATAGTATTGTCTCGAATAGAAAGAAAAGTCAGTTGAGTCAGCAAGCGCAAAGGTGAGTCTTTGTCAAGGCGAGACAATGAATTTTCGCGTAAGCTCAGATACCAAAGGCGCGGTAATTCAGCAAGTATTCCAAGGTTCATGCCGGCAAGAATGATATCGGTAATACCATTGTTGCGTAGATTCAGCTCCTGTAGATTCACGGCATATTGCAGTCCATCCAGGTTCCGAATCTGATTATTGCGAACATCAAGTGTCTCAAGTTCGGCGAGCTCGCCCTGGGTTATTGGTTCATCTGGTTCTTTCCCCAGGGCCAGGTAGATAGCTTGACGCAGATTACGGTCCGGAATATCAACCACCGGATTGTCAGTATCTTCAGCAAACAGCGCTGTCACAGTTAGATCGCCAGTAAGATCAAGAGTGACGGTTGCTGAATGTGCGTCGATCCCTTGCCATCCGGCAAAGCGGTAGCCAAGATGAGGTAGCGCTTCCAACTCTACTGGTACCCCTTGAAAATAGATGCCAGACCAGGGGAAGACGTCTTCAGGTATACCGGGTGTTTCAGAAACTATATTTACTGTATTGATGCGGATAAATCCATGATCCGGTGAATCGACATTCAGGGTGATTTTAGCTTCTCCAGACAAATTGAAATGCTCGATGAGGTGTTGTCGCTGATAAGGTGGACGCAACTCAGGAAACTCCAACCATTTTCCAAGATAATACGAATTCGCCACATTTCGATGCCATCGCTGAATGTGCTCCGGCATCTCGACGTTGAGTATGTCGTATTCATGCTGGACCATAGGCTGGACGCGATGCGGCGTAAAGGTGGTGTTCATATGATCTGCGAATCGGTTGATGAAACGAAATCGAAAAGCATCATTCTCCAGCATATTTCTAAACAGCGCCGTTCTGTGTCCGTGGCGAAAGTTAAACTCATCGCCTCCTCCATCCGGATCTAGCGCGTTGCTCAACAGATCATATGTGTGGTACTGTCCTGCATTGTCAAAATCCCAAACCATGATGCGCCATTTGCCATCCTGATAGGGTCGGTTTGACGGGTTTCTGACGCGCCAGAAACGAAAATGTCGATGGCCATACCAGTCACGATTGGCAAAGTAAAGGAACATGACATGGTAGTCGATATAACTGTCGATACAGAGCATCTGTTGAATGGTCTCATAGTGTTCATCGACATTGAGATCGTGATCTAAGGCATATGCATGAAACTCGTTGTACAGCGCCACATCTTCAGGATAACCGGCCTCCAGCTTCCAGGACGACACCGTGGGAGAATCTGGTCCATGCAGGATGATGATGTTATCGGGGTCAATGTCATAGTTGTGAGCCAGATGATATTCGTCAAGCCTGTCGCGCGCATTGATAAGTCCCCAGTATTCCCCATTGATGAAATGCAGGAACCGACGACATCTCTGTGTGCCCACATGGGTACGCTCCATGATTCTATGAGCTAGCACATCATTGAGAAAGTTGAACCAGTTACCGCCTTGTCTGAACAGGATTCTTCTAAACATCTCGAGTGGTTCGTCGTTGATACCCTTGGTCGCACCCGGGAAAAAGGCATACAACATATCATTCTTTTCGTCATACCGATCGCGCGCATATAGGCGGAACGCTTTCTGCGTTCTCAACAGTCCATAGCCTCCGTGCATCCGCATTCCCACATTTTGAGAAAACGACTGCTCCCCTGAATTTTCAAATATCTCCACATGAACTCCGCGCTCCCAGTCGGGACCATCCTCATGGTAGTTTCCATACTTTCCGGGAAAAACGGATGCTGTTCCGCCTTGTTCGAAATATCTTCTACCCGGAACATAAATACCGTTTTCGTATCCAAAAATATTTTCGGCATTGGTTGTTATCGACAAAACCGGTAGAGAATAGCGCATGGGTCCGGATGGATGGATATAATATGAATGAGTACGAACTTCACTCTTGTATATATGATCATTGATGATCTTGATGGCTCTTGTCCGTAGAACCGTACCTTGGAACATATTACCAGCAGGAGGTTCCCAAAGATACGAAGAACGGTTGATGATACCGCCATAGGCCGTAATGATTTCGGAAAGATCGTTGGGTTTGTCTGAATCATATTGTACGGATATGGGCTCCACATATACATGAGAATCATTTCTACGCGCGATATTTTGGCTGTCATTCCAGCTGTCGAAAAAGAAATAATTGATCAGATATTCCTCTCCCGCTCCATTCAGGTTGTTGAGCGAAGGAATAGACCCGTCAAGCGAATAGATAATCTGAACATCCGGATCAGGATGGGTGATGATGAGATTGAAATCTTCAGCATAGAACCCGCCAGGAATGTCAACAAGCGGCGCATCGATGGGTTGGATGCCCTCTATATTGGTAAAACCCGGTGTTGTACCGGTATATTCAGCATCCAAAATACCACCGAAACGTCGCCATTCATTCCCACCGTCCAATAATCGGCCATAGGATTCGTTCCGGTTGAGTGCCACTGCGGGAACGAAATCGATGATCGTTGTACCATCCGAGGCAGTCAGCAATAGCGGTTCGCCGTCGCGGCTGATCCGAAAATCCGTGTGATATTCTCCTGCATATACTTTGTCTTTACCGGATGCAAAAACCATCTGGAAATCACCGGGGAAGATGACGTCTATAGCAGGGAATTGCCAGCGCAGAGGATTGCCCGTGTCATCTGAAAGGTACCAGCCGGTAAGGTCTATGGGTTCATGTCCGGCATTGTATAATTCAATCCAGGGAGGGAAGTCTCCATCGGCATCCTCCACTGCTCTACCATTTGATGCCATGAATTCGTTGATGACCAGTTTCACCACTCGTCCGTCCACGGGTGGGAGCAGGCTGAAGCCGGCGCTCATGGACGCATCACTGGAACGGACTACAGGAGGGTACTCAGGCTCGGAGCCGGCATCGTGCGAGTCAGGCCAGTCGTACTTGCCTTGTAGATCCTCCAACGCCGGCGCATGGTGCGCTGAGATATCGTTACCGTGTACCTTCTGGGACATGGAGAAGAACACCGTGAGCGCCAGAATGATGACTGAGGGATGGAGATAGCGCATCATTGAATGCCTTTCGCGGACGAAGTCTGCGGATACAACCAACACGGCACTGATTGACGATGGTAAGCCGGTAGGCGACCACAGTTCGAATGAGCCAGAAGTCAAATGTAGGTAAGAATCCGAGATTCGGTAGCGAACGTAGAGAGCATTTTCTACATGGACAGAATCAATCCAAATTCAGGGTACGGGGAACGCTCGAGGAGCCCGATGGTGCCGATGCGCATGGGCTTCCAGACCGTTGGACCAAGCCGGGCCCTTAAACCTCGTTTTTATAAGGCAGTGTGGGGCTGCTGATTCTGCCGTATATCAATATCAGCAAGGGGCGTGCTCTGGAAATGCGTCAGGTTGCAATGTCTGACCATTTCTGGCATGGAGGCCCGGACGGAACAGTCTGGCCGTATCGGTAACCATGCGGTGCGATGCCGGAAACTGATGCTGAGCAGTTGGGCCGCTCTGCGGGGAGCAGTAGGGGAGCCATCATGAAGCCCCGCGGGGCAGATCCAGCTCCGCGGGGCTTCATGACGAAAGCGCTTGCTGGCGTGTATGACAGCGTTGGGCTTGTCCTACACACCGGAAGCGGCATGGTACGGTAGCGTTACAATACGCATCAGTGCTCGCTCATTCCGAGTACCTGCCTCAAGCGCGCGTCCTGCTCCGCATCCAGCGCGTGTTCGGCCAGTTCGTCCACCATCTGCTGGCGCATTTCCGGAATCATCTGGTTGATGGCTTCCGGCTCCAGTTCACCGGTCTGCAGCTGGCCGGACAGGACTTCCCGTTGCTCATAGATTCCAACCAGCACGTCCCGAGTGTTGAGCAGTTGTTCGTCAGACAGTTCTTCCTCGAAAACTAGAAAGCCCATGATGCCTTCCAGCGGTAGCGACTGGAGTAACATCATCTGCGCCTGCTGCTCCGGAGCCGCCTGCTGGGGCGGGGGTTGTCGCGGTGGGGCCTGTTGCGCCCAGGCCGCAACGGCCACCATGAAAACAAGCACGGCGGCGCTGGCGATCAGTCTCTTGAACGTAAACACTACGACCTCCTTACAAGCTTGCACACGATGACGGCGTAGTTCGCCGTCTCCTATTTACTAACCTATTCGTCCTCTCCGAGAAAGTCAACGAGCTGTCTGGGACGATACCGCGGCATCCATGGCCCGGCCAGCCATCCGAGCCGGCCCTCTTACGGCGCGCACTACCCGCTTTGCCCATTCACCCAGATCGTCCATCAGGGCGTACAACGTAGGGGCCAGCACGAGAGTAAGTATTGTGGAACTGGCCAGACCGGAGACGACCACCAGGCCTACCGGACCCCAGCGCCGGGAAAAGCCCTCGACCGTGCCGTACAACATGGGCAGCACCAGCGGCATCAGGTTCAATATGGTGGTGGATGCGGTCATGGCGATGGGGCGCAACCGGTTCTGACCACCTCGGATAATGGCTTCCCGACGGGTCATGCCTTCACGCCGGTAATGGTTGATGTGATCGATGAGGACGATGCCATTGTTCACCACGATGCCGAAAAGGATCAGCAATCCCATCACGGTGTTGTTGTCGAAGGGGACTCGCAGGACAGACAGTCCGATGAAGACACCGATGAGGGAGAAGGGGATGGAGAGCATGATGGTGAAGGGATGGATCAGCGATTCGAACAGCGAGGCCATGATCAGGTAGATCAGCAACAGGGCGAAGAGCATGGTGAAGTTGTTGTCCCGGGCATCCTCGCGCGCCCAGCGTACCGAGTCACCCAATTCCCAGCTGTAGCCCGGGGGTAAAGCCACGCTCTCCATCATCTCCTGAATCATGGGTGTCAGTGCGAACGTCTCACGGGGTGTAGCGGTGTTGGCGAATACCGATACATTGAGCTCCCGGTCCTGGCGCCGCAGTCCCCGCGGTCCGCGCTGGAGCCGGAAGCTGGCCAGCGTGGCCAGCTGGATGGGAGTGCCGTCACGTCCCTCGAGATGGGTGTTCTGCAGTTGCTCCAGGGTGGCGCGGTCTTCCTCCCGGAGCTGCACGACGATGTCGATTTCCCGTTCGCGCGCTTTGAAGGTGCTCGTACGCCGGGTTCCCAGCGCCTGGGAGATGGTGGCGGCCACCTGCTGCGGTGAGAGCCCGTAACTCAGCGCCTGTTCGCGATCCACGGTGACCCGGACTTCCTCGTCACCGTCTTCCAGGCTGGTATCGACATCCTGCACTCCGGGCAACTGCTCCAGCCGGTTGCGGACATCCTCCACCAGTACGTTGAGCATATCGGCGCTACGACCGCGCAGCCGCACCTCCACCCCCAGCTCCGGACCCGACCAGCTGCGTCGCCGGCCCTGAATGAACTCCACCCCTACCCGTTCGGGCATGAGCGCCATCACTGCATCTCCAGCCTCCTGCGTGGTCAGATGGCCGTCGTCCGCATCCACCAGATAGGCCTGAATACGGCCCCGTCGCTGGGTAAACCAGGTGGACAGCGTCTCGATGTCCAGGGAATCCGTGCGGGCCAACAGCGTCTGCTCGACATCGGTAAAAATGTCGCGCACCTCCTCCAGCGAGTAGCTGCGGTCCAGTTGCACGGTGATGTCGACCCGCCGTTCAGGCGTCCAGGGCGTACCTCGCTGTTCCATGCGGCTGTACAGGAAGATCCCCAGTCCCAGCATACCCGCGGTTACCGTGAGCGTGACCAGGCGGTGGTCCAGCGTCCAGCTGAGCAGCCGGCCGTAGGCTGCCAGCAAGTCGTAGCGTACCGCATACCATATCAGCAGTGCAAGCAGAGCGCCGACGATAGTGATTCCGATCCAGCTGGTCCATGCCATGCCGGCCAGCGAGGTGAACGCACCGGTAATCCATCCCGCTACCGTGGCGCTCACGGTGCCCAGACCGTGCGTTTGGATCTGCCATCCTGACCACAACACCACTCCGACCGCAGCGACGCCCGCGATCCAGCGATCATAACGGCTGTAGCCTTCACGAAAGAGGCGAGACGATGCCAATGGAATCAGCGTCAACGCCACGACCATGGAGACGACCACGGCCAGACAGATGGCAATACCCGCGTCGCGCAACCACAAGGCCGAACGACTGGTGGACAGAAAGAAGAAGGGAACGAATACACAGATGGTGGTCAACGAGGACGCCAACACCGCCATGCCGATCTCGCTGCTGCCCCTGGAGGCTGCCTGCATCGGACTGTCACCCTCGGCTGTGCGACGCCGGTAGATGCTCTCCAGCGTCACCACGGCGGGATCCACCAGCATGCCCACCGCCAGCATCAGTCCCATCATGGTAACCATGTTGAGGGTAATGGTGGAGCCGAATAGCTCGCGGGCGATATACATACCGGTGAAAACGCACAATGCGGCCGTGGGAATGGCGATGGCGACGGCCAGCGTGCTGCGGATGTTGCGCAGGAAGACGAGGATTACGGTAACGGCCAGGAAGGCACCAAGGAGAGCGGAGCGCGTCAGATTGCCGAGTTCGCGCAATACCCTGGCGGAGCGATCCCGAATCACTCGAATGTCCAGGTCACCGTCGTACTGGGCGCGAATGCGATCCAGTTCGGCGCTTACGGCCCGGCCCACTTCGACCACATTGGCGGTGGGCGCCCGATACACCTGGATCCTCACGGCGTCCACGCCGTTGAGGCGGTCGTACCGTCTCCTCTCCGGAAAGTCGTAGACGACTTCGCCCACATCATGCAGACGGAAACCGGTGCCGGGGATGACCAGGGAGCCGATCTCGTCCGGTGCGCCGAACTCGCCGATGGCACGCGATATGAATCGCCGTCCTCCGTCCTCCACGTACCCCAGAGAGACGTTGACATTGTTGGACCGGATGACCCGGGCGACCTCATGCATGGAGACGTCGTGCGCCTGCAGACGGCTCTGGTCGAGTTCGACGGTGAGCTGCCGTTCCTGCAGGCCGTGGATCTCGACATTCGCCACCCCGTTCAGACGCAACAGGCGTGGTTCGATGACTCTCCGGGCGATGTCCGGCAGACGATCTCCCGGGCCGCGCCAGGCCATGCTGGCATCCACGATGGGGCGCTGGTCGGTCTGCCAGCGTCGCAGGCGGATGCGATCCACATCAGGCGGAAGCTGGGCCCGGGCCAGATCGACGCGTTCACGCAGCTCCATGTTGGCCAGGTCCATGTTCGTGCCGGGTGCGAAATTGACGCGGACCCAGGCGCCGCCCCGATAGGCATTGGCTGTGATCCCGTCGACATTGCTCAGGGTGCCCAGCGTTTCCTCCAGCGGCAGGATGATGCGGCGTTGCACCTCTTCCGGTGAGGACGACTGCCAGCTGATATTGACGCTGATCCCGGAGGAGGATATCGTCGGCATCTGCTCCAGGGGGAGGCGTTGCAGCGACACCAGCCCCAGGACGATCAGCGACAGCGTGATCATGACGGTGGTCACCGGACGGTGCAGGGCGAATTCGGACAGCTTCATCGTGCTATGCTCCTTGATGAGCCTGGAGATAGACCGCTGCGCCTGGAGGTATGGTATGTCGTTCCTGCACGACCATCTCAGTGCCCTCGGTCCATCAGGGTGTACACCACCGGAACCACGATCAGCGTGAGCACAGTGGAAACCAGCAGGCCGCCGATCACCGTGATGGCAATCGGGGCGCGGATCTCCGCCCCCTCGCCTACGCCAATGGCCATGGGCAGCAGTCCGAGCACCGTGGTCGAGGTGGTCATCATAATCGGCCGGAAGCGTATGCGTCCCGCTTCCACGACCGCCTCCATCTTGGCCATGCCTTCACTGCGACGCAGGCGGTTGATGTAGTCCACCAGGACGATGGCGTTGTTGACCACGATGCCGGCGAGCATGATCAGGCCGATGAACACCACCACGCTGAGGCTCGAATTGGTGATCAGCAGCGCCAGGCCGCTGCCCACCATGCCCAGAGGAATGGTGAACATGATGACGAGGGGGTGCAGCAGTGACTCGAACTGGGAGGCCATCACCAGGTAAACCAGGAACACCGCCAGTCCCAACGCGAACATCATGCTGTCGAAGGACCTGGCCATTTCCTCGTTCTGACCGCCGATACCGATGTCGAAGCCCTCCGGAAGGGGAATGTCCAGCAGTGCGCGTTCGATGTCCGCCACCACGCTGCCCAGGTCACGCCCCTCCAGATTGGCCGACACCAGGGCCATGCGCTCCTGGTCCAGCCGCCGGATTTCAGCCGGACCTTCCACCAGCCGGACGTCGGCCACGGCTTCCAGAGGTACGGGCGACGGGTACGACGACGGACTCACGATGAGTTGCCGCAGATCATCCAGGTTGCGACGTTCCGCGGCAGTGGCGCGGACGCGGATGTCGATGCGCCGGTCCTGCCGGGTCAGCTCGGTGGCGACCTCACCCTGCAGCTTGTTGCGCAACAGTTCGCCGATCTGCTGGATGTTGGTGCCGATCTCCGCTACCCGCTGGCGGTCGAAGACTACATGGATCTCCGGTTGACCGGCTTCCGCGCTGGAACGTACGTCCACCAGTCCCGGTATACCTTCCAGCCGTTCCACCACATCCCAGGAAAGCAGCCTGAGGGTCTCCAGACTGTACCCTTTGATCTCCACCTCCACCGGTGTGCGGAAGGTGAAATACGCCGGACGTCCGAATTTGTGCGCCAGACCCGGGACATCGACCAGCAACCGGCGCACGTGTTCCATGGCTGCCGTTTCGTGGGCCCGCTGACTGCCTTCCACCAGGCGGACGTGCAGCTGGGCCATGCTTTCCTTCTGTTCGCCGGCCACGCTGCCGGACTGGTTGCTGGCGCCCACCATGGCGAAAACAGCGGTCACGCCCGGGGTCTGCGCCACCCGGCCATCCAGCAAGGCGACCTGCGAGGCGGTACCTTCCAGCGGTGTGCCGGCCGGCCATTCCAGATCCACCAGAAACTCGCCCTGGCTCATCTCCGGGATCAGTTCAACCCCCAGGTGCCGGGTGCGTTCCAGCACCAGGCCGGCCATGGTCAGGAAAACCAGCAGGGCCAGCAGTCGATGCCGCAGCGACCAGCGCAATACCCCCGGGTAGGCCCGATGGGGTATGTTGTAGAGGAACTCGAAGCCCATGTGGAGCGGTTTGAGCAGCATGCCGAAGCACCAGGCTGCCCCACCCAGTACGGTGCCGGCGGCGCGTATGACCGTGGCTGGCCCGCGCACCGACCAGCCATCCTCGCTGCCGTCCGATGTACCCACCGACGCTTCCAGGCTGAGCGACGACAGCATGGGAATCAGCATCAGCGCCACCGCGAGAGAGGCGAGCAACGAGAAAGTGACCGTCAGCGCCTGATCGCGAAACAGCTGGCCGGCAACGCCCTCGACGAAGACGATCGGCAGAAAGACGCAGATGGTGGTCATCGTGGCGGCCACCACGGCGTGGGCGACCTCGCCACTGCCGCGACGCGCGGCTTCCAGCGCCGACAAACCCCGTTCCCGGTATCGCTGCACGCTCTCCAGGACGACGATGGAATTATCCACCAGCATGCCGATGCCCAACGCCAGGCCACCCAACGACATGATATTCAGGCTTACACCGAATACGTACATGAGGAAAAAGGTAGCCACTACGGAGATGGGAATGGACAGGCTGATGATGGAGGTGCTTTTGAGGTCTTTCAGGAACAGGAAGAGTACGATCACCGCCAGAATGCCGCCGATGATCGCCGTATTGAGCACTTCGTCCACGGCCTGTTGGATAAAAGTGGCCTGATCGAAGACGATTTCCGTCCGGCTGTCACCCAGAAGCTCCGGATTCTCCTCCATGAACCGGCTCAACCGTTGGCGTACCAGCGAGCTGACCTGGACCGTGTTGGCGTCGCCTTCCTTGAAGATGGCGATCACCACGCCTTCCCGGCCGTTGATACGAGCGATCAGATCGCGCTCGCTGTGGCCACGGTATACGCGTCCCACGTCGTCCAGTTTGATCGGTGCACCGTTTACCCGCCCTACGACGATCTCACCGATTTCCTGAACGTCCTGGAACTCGTTCAGGGTCCGGACCATGAATTCGGCTTCTCCATCCCGGAGCAGTCCGCCGGTCAGATCCACATTTTCCGCCGCCAGCCGCTGGGTGACCTGGCTGATGGGAATACCCAGATGGGCCAGGCGAGCGGTCTCTATTTCGACCTGTATTTCCTCCAGCAGCCCTCCCTCCACGCGTACCGCGGCCACACCCTCCAGACTCTCCAGCTCCAGCCGTACCCGTTCCTCAGCCAGGCGCCGCAGTTCCAGCAGGCTGGCGTCGCCGTGCATGGCTATGCGCAGGATCGGGTCCAGCGAGGGATCGAAGCGCATGAGTATGGGCTGGTTGGCTCCGCGCGGCAGGTTGGCCAGGTCCAGTTTCTCGCGGATATCGAGAGACGCGAAATCCATGTTGGTGCCCCAGGCGAACTCGACCATCACGTCCGACATGCCGGCGCGCGACACCGAGCTCACCCGCACCACGTTGTTGACCACGCCCACCAGGCCCTCGATGGGTTCGGAGATCAGCCGTTCCATTTCACCAGGCGCTACCCCGGGGTACTCCGTGCGCACGGTAATGGTAGGGTAGGTGATGTCTGGCAGCAGGTTGACGGCCAGCCGGGAGAAGCCCACGGCGCCAAAGGCGATGGTAGCTACCATGACCATGGCGACGGTGACGCGCCGGGTGGTGGAGAATTCGACCAGGCTCATAGCTTATCCATCCGTGTCAGCATCAGGAGAGACTGAGATGTCGTTGTCGGAGTCCGCGACGGTGGATTCCGGGTCCGGCAAGCCGACGATGCGGACCGGCGTACCGGAGCGCAGGCCTTCAGCTCCAACCGTGATCACATACTCTCCAGCCTGCAGTCCGTCGAGAATCTCTACATGATCACCTTGCGCAAAACCGAGAGTCACCGGAACCCGTTGCGCCTGACCGTCGCGCACCACGAAGACATCGTCGTCATCCGTCTCGATGATCAGGGCTCTCCTGGGCATGACGAGGGCCTCCGGACGTTGCTCCGTGATGATACGCACGGAAGCGAACATGCCCGGCATGAGCCGCTGTTCCGTGTCCGGGATTTCTATGGTGACTTTGACGGTGCCACTACGGGGATCGACACCAGGGTTGATCATGCGGACGTGGCCGGTCACTACTCGATGCGGCAGAGATTCGATGTACAGCCGGGCCTCCTGGCCGACCCGGATGCGATCCATTCTCTTTTCCGGCACATTGATGCGGGCCAGCAGTGGCTGCAGAACCGCCAGTTGGAACAGTTCCTGATTGGCGCGTACCAGGTCCCCCAATTCCACCATGCGTTCCATGACCACGCCGGAAATGGGTGCGGTGATCTCGGCGAACTCCAGATTGAGGAGCGCCTCCTCGTACCGGAGCTTGGCGTTATTCAACTGTAACCGCGCTGCCTCGAATTCCGACTCGCTGACCATACGGTTGTCGTGCAGTGCCTGGATGCGGGAGAACGAGGAACGCACCTTGTCCAGGTCGATCCGGGCCTGCTCCAGCTGCAGATTGAGTTGTCGCTTCTCCAGCCGCAGAAGCACCTGACCGGATCTCACCGGGTCTCCTTCCTCGACCAGCAGCTCTTCCACCAGTCCGGTGGTGCGGGCCAGAACACGGACCCAGCGTTCCGCCTCCAGGCGGGCGTGCGTCTGCACCGATTCCACCATTTCTCCCACCTGCACCTGTTCGGCGCGGACGGGGATGGTCGGCTGCTCCGCTTGCCCCCCTCTGGGTCTGTTCGCCCCTGCGGCACCGGTATCCTCCCCGTTGGATCCACACGCTGCCAGGGCGCTGCAGAGGATCACCTGCAGCACCCGGCGCCCGAAACCGAAAGCCGTTGGCCGGCTGCGGCCTTCTGTCCTGCTGCCATGCCCGGTAACTCGATTTGTTCTCATGATCTCCTGCATCGTCGCTTTCTATGTCTATTGAACTGACCGGTCAGTCTAAGTATAGAATATGGGAATACCGGCTGACGGGCGCAAGGGGGCGGTTTTACAGCCGGTGCAGAACACACTGCGGGCCTCCGGTTACGCGAACCGGAGGCCCGTGCACGATGTGAACCGTTATCCGTGCTGTAAACGACTAGTAGCCGGCTCCCAGCGACATGGTCTTGACGACCCCCAGGCGCAGGCCGATATCGCTGCTGCGGTCGATGCCTTTGTAGGCGTTGATGAGCACGCCCGCGTTGATCCAGAGGTCATCCTGGATCCGGTAGTCGACATGGGGTCTGAGATCGATGTTCATCCAGTCACCGATGTCGTCCGTGTTGGTGAAGATGCTCACATCCAGGTAGGCCGAGATCTGCTCGTTCAAGCGCATGACCGGCTGCAGCAGAAGACCGATGTTGATGCCGTCAAAGACATAGCCGTCGAGCAGCTGGATCTCCAGATGACTGTTGAGGTCGATGTCGCCAAGCGGGTGGGTGTACATCATGCCGAGGGCCAGCCCGATATCATCGACGTCCCCGATGGGCAGCAGCAGATTGGCTGTGGCGGCCCCTGTGGGCATCAGCTGGTACTTGGCGCCCACCACGACCGTGGAGAAGTCGTCTCTCCATTCGTTCAGGAAACCGAGGGTGGCTGTGGCGCCCGCCTCGAGCCCGTCCATGATGGCGTACTTGCCCGACAGAAAAACGTCACTCATGTCCCCGATCTCGCCGACATCGTGCGACGCGAGACCCGCTGTGAGGCCCACGCCGCCCTCGTCGGCAGGCATGGCGAAATAGGGGTCGAAGGCTTCAGCCTCCATAGCTCCGAACCCGATGATGGCAGCTGCCACAACGAGCACCTTCTTCATGGTATCCCTCCTGAGAGTAGTATAGATATGCGGGAGTACGGCTGATTTACCGTGACAGCCGGCGAAACCCCGCTTGGTCAAGAAGATCAAATATAGCCCCTTAACCGGTTGAAAGGCAAGGCCTCTCATGCCGGCACCTCGAGGTTCGCCGGGCCGCTGGAGCAACGAGCGCATACCGGGAAGGCTTCCCTCAGGTCATTGCAGCGTACACGATGGTATGGACGCGTACACCGACGGCCACCTTGACGTCCGGCTCAGAATACCTTTCATCGTAAATACATATCACGGCGGGTTGGGTTCGGAGATCATGGACGGTTGAGGAACTCCTGTACCCGCCATACCGAACGGGTGACCGCGGTCCACAGCCACCTTGGCTCGCAGGAGGCGTCACCATGCCGGCACGGTGACGGGACGGAACTCCGGACCACAACTGACTGCAGGGCTCTAATTCAAGGCCAATGCCCAGGCGCAAATTCCGGGAGACGGTGCCGAAGATCGTGATCATCCGCAAGAGCTTACCGGTTTTCGTCAGCCTGCTCGTTCTGGGGCTTGTTCTGTTCCAGCCGGGCTGTGCCCGCTTCGGTTCGAGCGAGTTGCTGCAGCGGTATCCGGCAGCAGCAACCGGGTACTTCATCTGGGCGCATTCGGACATCCAGCCGCTTTCCACTCACGACCGTGGGTATTACGAGATTGCCATCGCGGATGTGCAGGCAAACTTCCGGAATGTTCCCCTGGCGATCGTTGCGGGTGATCTGGTTCAACGCCGGGACAGTGCATCGGTGTATCGCTGGATTCTCGACCTTCAAAGCCGCACGAATATTCCACGCTGGCTGATGATCGCCGGGAATCATGAGTGGCGTGACATTGGACTGTACAAGGAGAAGATCGGGACCCCATTGCGTTATACGGCCACCTGGGGCAATGTCGTCTTCATCATGATGTCGAATGAAAAACCGGGACGGCGTACGTATATCTCCGACGATACCTTTGCGTGGTGGAAGCAGCAGGTTGTGAACAACCAGGACAAGATTCTGGTCACCGTAACCCACGCAAGTCTGGAACGCTCCGGGTTGCTGGCCGCGCCGCTGCACCGCCTGCAGATCATCGATTCCGAACGCTTTCGAGACGTGTTGAAGCAGTATCATATGGACGTGTGGATTTCAGGGCACTCGCATTTTCCTGGATATCTGCCTCGGATGCACCATCGCAACAGGCGTCTGAACAACACCCTGTTCGTCGATCTGGGTGCCATCCGCAAGGACATTATGACCCTGGTGGAATCGCGACTGTTTCATTTCGAGGAGGGATCGGATCAGGTGGCGCTCTACTATCGGGATCACGAGCGGGAGCGCTTCACCCATCGCAGGACATTCGAGATGCGGCATCCATTCACCAAGTATCCAGAGAGAAGGTGACGAGATTGGAAACAGAATACCGAACTGTTCCGCGGGCGTGTACCGGGCTGCGCCGGTGGTTGATCATGGTGTTGATTCTGGGGTTGACCATTGCGGGTGTGGCACCCGGAGCGGTGGCGGATGAGCATTCGGACAACGAGCTGCCGGCAGCCGACGGAGATGCGCGGCAGCTGTCTGACAGACAGCGCAGACTCCTGCGTTACTCCATCATGGTCGGCGCTCCCATGGTGACCTTCATCTATGGGACAGAGGCCTGGGATTGGGGCGAGACCTCGACTTTCCGGTGGGGAAGAGAACGCTGGTTCCAGCAGGATACGGACTCGGGTGGTGCGGACAAGCTCGGACATTTCTTCGCTCATTACCTGATCAGCCGGGGGCTCTACCGAGTATTCTACCATATCGAAGAATGCGAGACGCGCCGGTTACTGTATCCCGCGATTACGGCGGGGATCATCGGCACCTTGATCGAAATCGGCGACGGCTTTACCGGGAGATACGGGTTTTCCTGGGAGGATTGGGTGGCCAACAACGTGGGTATCGGCCTGGCTTACGCCCTGGACAGGTACCCGCGGCTGGACCGGTTCATCGGGGTCAGCGGTTTCTACTGGCCATCGGACGGTTTTCGCGAGCATCGCGATAAGCATGACAAAAACTACCTGAACTTCGTTGCCGACTACACGGGCTGGAAATTCGCCTTCAACTTCCGGCTGGCAGGTTTCAGAGATACCCGGGTGGAATTACCGGAGTTCATGCATTACCTGCAGCTTGATCTGGGATATTACACCCGAAATTACACCGTATACGACCAGTACTACGAAAAACCCGAAACCCGGCATCTCTTCGGGGGCATTTCGGTGAATTTTTCTGAGGTTACCCGGCAGGTATTACCCCGAAACCGCGCCACGCGGCTGCTGCCTGGTGTGTTCCGTTATTACTATGTGCCGGTGGGATTGCTGCCCAGTCACGAGTTGTAAGCCGGGCTTGGGATTGCGGCCCAGTCATACGCTTTGAGTCGGGCAGAGTCCC
>SLHA01000054.1 GCA_007136405.1 Candidatus Latescibacterota bacterium | reverse complement strand
CCCTAACCGTGCAGCCGGAGTTGGGCTCGAGACCAGCCCGGACGACCGAGCGGCTCGCGGGTTTGACACAACATTCGGGGTGTTGCTGGCCTGAGGAGATACCCCCTATGAAAACCGCTTTCGTCTGTTCTCTGGTCGTAGCCTCTGTTGCCGGAATGGTCGCATGTGATGATACCTCACTCTTGATCGACGACGATCCGCTTCCCGGATCACCTCGACCGCCACAATGGGACCCACAGACCCAGGCACTCCTGCCCGATAGAGAATTTGACACCCATTGGACAGTGACCAGCAACTGGTACCCGGCGCTACACCGTGGCATATCTGCGCTACGGTCTTCCCAGCCCCGATATATCGCTTCACCAGATACCGCCAACAAGTCGACCATGCTCGGCTTGAGTGCAGGGCACCCTCCAGGGAATGGGCCCAGGATATTGCGTTGCGTATTTACCAAGAGTCTTCCCGATGGGGTACCCCTGGATCTCGTCGTGGGACTCTATGATAGAGATGTCCTGATAGAAGAATGGGTCGAGGAGAACATATCGGCCGCGTGGACGACGCGCGAGTACGAGTTGAGCCATGAACCGGCTGGATGGGATGACCTGCGGGTGGAGCTGACCCGTCAGGGTGAGACGACAGCCCCGGAAGCTGATTTACGCCAGGTCCTCGTCTCACTGGTAGAGATGGAACTACCGTACCCCGCGACTTTCATATTCCCGTATCTCAATCCCGCCACCACGACTCACGCACCCCACAGTGACAGGGTGTCGAGCCCACCCGGAGTGCTGGAAGGTGATGTGATCCTGGTCGGTGGTATCAATGGCGAAGCGGCAGATGGATTCAATCTGATCCACTCTCAGCCCACCATCGCTGATGCGTCTCGTCCCTACCACCTGCGCACCTGGTGGAAACGTGCCGGCCCCCATGAGCCTACCTATTACACATTCCCCCATGCGGAAGGTCTATGGGCGGCAAGGATATCCGGAGCAACGGATATTCCGGCTGCCGTAGCTGGCCGCACAGAGCCGGCAACCGCCGATTTCACCTTGCCGTTGGGCATCCATACACCCTCGGTCGACGCCCCTGTCGGGAATAGTCTGGTCCTGCGCATTTCCGCCAATAATCTCTACCTCACATCGACAGAGCCGCATCAGTGGATTGCCTGGGATGAATGGCCAGCTGTGGCGGCTTCCTGGCGATTCCAGAGGGAAGCTGGACCCACCGGTGAAGAATTCCACGGGACGGGCTCCTTCATCCACTGGGTCGCTCAGACCATCGTGGTGGCGCCAGAGTAGCCACCTCCACGATCCAGCCTTTGCCGGGTTCCACCGGCAGCGCCTCCAGCGAGGGCGCGCTCAGGGCCGGCTGGAACATGCCGATTTCGGGAACGGATATGCGGACGGCGTCCGGATCCAATCCGACGGCCTGCCAGTCGATCTCCAGGCGGACATCCACCGGCTCCTTAGCCCAGCTGGCCACGGCGATGGCCAGACGGCGGCCCGGGTGCACATACGCCGTAGCCTTGACCGCGGCGTTGCCGGTGCGCACCGGACACTCCGGCATCCAGTAGCCCAGCATATCGGCCTGCTTGATGTCGAAGGCATCCCACCACCGCCATAGCGACGCCGGGTTCACCCGGTCCAATGGCATCCAGGCATACCGCTGGGACAGACCGTACACCATGCCGCGGTGCACGCTGGCGTCGGCCTGCAGCAGCTCGCCGGGGATGCCGAAGGGTATTCCGGACACGGCGACCAGCCAGTACGCGTCTTCGCGGCTGTAGTCGGCGCCCTCGCCGAACCAGAGACTGTCGACGAACCCCAGGAAATCCATGATCTCGCCCGGTGCCCCGTGCCAGTCGATCAGCGCCTCCGGTTTCTGTCGCACCAGGGTCTTGCGCACCCGCAGAAACGCTTCGCGATCAAAGGTCACCCCGTCCAGATAGAGGCCGTCCACCCCCGCGTGCTCCATGAGCCAGCGCTGGCTCTCGATGTAGAAGTTGGCCCAGCGCGAGGCGCCGCTGATCTGCAGCGAGCTGTCTTCCGTGAGCATGCGACCGTCGGGCGCGGTGATCGAACTGTGCCAGCGCGCGTGGTAGTCATCCACCAGGTGCTCGCACATCCACAGCTGGCCGGTGAAGGGCTCGTTGACCTGGTCACGGAGCTGGTATTCCAGCGGCAGTTGCGCCATGGTCTCGAAGCCCAGCTTGCCGCTGCAGGCCGGCAGGATTTCATGGCCGAGGCTGCGCAGGGCCCACAGTTCGCTGGTGCGGGTGCTCTGTTCACGGATGGTGTTGTACGCCTTGAAGCGCCCGCCAGCGGCGTGCACCGCGTCCGCCAGCCGCTTCAGAGTGTCGGCCACCGGAAACAGATAGTTGATGTATGGACAGTTGGGCGAACCCTGATGCTGGATGAAGACGGTGGCTCCGGCCCGCAGCCCCTGCTCCAGATCCAGATCCTTGCCGTATCCCTGATGGCAGTAGCGCCAGTCCCAGTGTTCGGCGGGCAGCGGCTTGAACGGGGTGACGTAGAAGGCGACCTCGAAGGTCACCGGTTTTCCGGCCGGCAGGGACACCGGACCCGTGGCAAGATCCACGGCGCAGGTGTCCGCGGACAGGCTTTGTCGAAAGATCCCCTCGCCTCCCTGCAACCAGTCCGCCTGCGACCGGGCGATGCTGCAGGTCAGGCCGGCATTGTAGTCGCCGAACCAGGCAAAGAGGAATTCGGTCAGCGGCTTGCGCATTGCCGCCGGGCAGTCGAAGGCCATGCGCGAGGGCCCCGCGGCCGTCCATGATGGCGGCGCCGATTCAAGGCAATAACGGCTCACCGCGGCCGGCATCCGGATGCGCAGGCGCACATCGTCCAGCTGCCGCGCTGCCTCCGCCCGCAGGGTGACGCGCACCCCGATGCGTCCGTCCATCTCGACCGTCGTCTCGGTCTGGCGCGTCAGTCCGGGCGCCGTGTGGACGGCGCGGAACACCGCCTTGCCGGACGCCTTGCGGCTGCACCGGGCCGGTCGCGTCGTCTGCCAGGTCAGCGCGGTGCCATCGCACATCGTCTCGAATCGCACCGGCCCGGCGAGGATGTCCCGGCCGGTCGCACGTATACAGAACATGTCGATAAAACTTGTCAACTGCGCCGGCAGGCCGTCTTCGCCCAGCTCCAGGGCGCGTCCGAGGATCTGCACCAGCCGCCCCCTGACCCGGACGGGGGTGTACGGAGCACAGACCCGGTCGTCCACCGCATGGGTGGAGTCGAGCCAGCGGAGGCGACTGAGGCGCGCGCCGTCACCGTCCCCGCGATCGGCCAGCACCCGGTCCTCCACCGTCAGGTGCAAGTCCACAGTCTGCGGTTCGGCGTCCTGGGCGGTGATGGTCACCGTGCCGGCGTAAAGCCCCGGAGCGGTCTCTGGCGGTATGTCCACGCCGAACCACAGCGCCTGCACCGAGCCGGAGGCAACGTGGACCCGTTTGCGCAAGGACTTACCGCGCTGATCCACCCCGGCAAGGTTCAAACAGGCGATCGCCGCGGCCGGGATCGCCGCGCCACCGGGGCCGTCGAGGGCAGTCCAGTGGGCCTTGACGTTGACAACCGTGTCCCGATGGGCATGCAGGCCGATCTGGAACACGTAGTACTCGTTCTTCTGCGACGTGTCACCGAACCGCTGCAGCGCCTCCGGATCCCGCACGGCCCAGTGCCGGGGAATGTCCCTGGTCATGCGGATGGGCCGGAAACGCGATTCCGGAAACAGCAGGAAGGGCCGATCACCGCAGCGGCGCTCGAGCTGCAGCCGCTCCTCCAGGGTGGCGATCACCTCCATCGGGTAGAATGAATGCCATTCGCCGCGCGACTGAAATTCGACCAGCTCCGCCTCCGGCAGGTCACGCCACGGTGCCGGAAACGACTCCGAACTCTGCCAGGACGTCGAGCGCGGATCCGGAGTGCTGCCGGTGTCTTCCGGCCGTAGCCTGTGGCGCTCGCACCAGGCCGGCGAGGCCGTGGTGCGCGGCGGCCCGTACAAGGTCACGGGAAATGAACTGCGCGGCCAGATCCAACGGTGGCGATCCTGACTGGGGATCAGATAGTAAGCGTAATACAGCCCCGGTCCGCTGGTCGGCTGGAAGACGACCTCGCCGTACTCCCGGTTACAGGTAGCGACGACGCAGTTTTCCACCACCTTGCCGGTCCGCGCCTCGACGATCATGACGTGCTTGGCCTGCGGAAAGGCGTCCCGCCGGCGCCAGGGCAGCCACGCGTACACCGCCTCACCCACCTGCTCGACCCGGATCACGGCTCGGTGATTCCCCAGGCTGCGATCCCACTCCCCGAGGCCGTAACGGGCCATATCGCGCGGTACGCGATCATAGGCCGAACGGCAGGACATCGGCGTGTTCCCGGTCATGATTCTTTCCTTTACGAGTCAAGATGCTATCTTTCTGCAGCCGCCCAAGCCGACCCAGGACACGGCCCGTGCCCCGGCGCGGCTGTTAGCACCCAGGCGGCGACACGCCCTCCGGTAACACCGTCTTGAAAAACAGCAACCGAGCGACAAAGGATGACTCCCATGAACGATCGTCGCGTCGTGGTCACCGGCACTGGAACGGTCAACCCAATGGGTAACACCGTCCAGGAAACCTGGCAAACGCTCATGCGCGGCCGCAGCGTGATCCGGCTGATCACCCGCTTCGACGCCTCGCAGCTGAATACCCGGATCGCCGGCGAAGTGGACGGTTTCGACTACCGGCAGATATTCCCGGCATCCATGCTCAACGACGCCAAACGCATGGACGCGTTCTGCCATTACGCCGTGGCCGCCGCCCGGGAGGCCGCAAGGCAATCCGGCCTGGAAGATATCGCCTCCCGCGAACGCATCGGCGTGGCCTTGGGCAGCGGTATCGGCGGGTTGAACCTGCAGCACCGCAATTCGGTGGCGCTGGCCGAACGCGGCCCCCGGCGGGTCAGTCCCTTCTATGTTCCCATGTCCATCGGCAACATGGCCGCCGGCATCATCAGCATGCGGTATGGTATCGGCGGTCCGAACCTGAGCCTGCAGACGGCCTGTGCCAGCGCCAATCACGCCATCGCCATGGCGCAACTGATCATTCGCGACGGCATGGCGGACGTGATGATCGCCGGCGGCAGCGAAGGCACCATCAACGAACTGGCAATCGCGGGGTTCGGCAACATGCACGCGCTGTCGACGCGCAACGAGGAACCGGAGCGGGCCAGCCGGCCATTCGACCGCGACCGGGACGGCTTCGTGCTCAGCGAGGGCGCTGCGGTACTCGTACTGGAGGAGTACGGGCATGCCCGCGCCCGCGGCGCCACCGTACTCTGCGAGGTGGTCGCCTGCGGAATGTCCGGCGACGGATACGGCTTCGTCGCTCCGGATCCGGAGGGACACGGGGCGTACCGGTCCATGCGGATGGCTTTGGAGCAAGCCGGCATGAACCCGGGCGATATCGATTACATCAACGCTCACGGCACCGCCACACCGGCCGGCGACATCGCCGAATTGAGGGGGGTGCATGCCCTGTTCGGCAGCGGCGCGACCGAAGTCTGTGTCGGATCCACCAAGTCGTACCACGGTCACCTGCTGGGCGCCACCGCCGGAGTGGAAGCCATTCTCTGTATCGAAACCCTGCAACACGGTATCATCCCGGCCAACATCAATCTGGATACGCCGGATCCGGAACTGCCGCCGGTATGGCTGCCCAGGGAGATCGTGGAACGGCCGGTTCGGGCGGTCATGTCCAACTCCTTCGGCTTCGGCGGGCACAACTCCAGTCTGCTGCTGAAGGCAGCCGACTGAAGGCGGCGCGCTGAAAGCGGCGCGCCTGCGGATCCATGTACCCGCGGGCGATGGACCGGGACTGCGCCGCGGCCAGATCGTCAAGGCTGCGCAAACAACAGGGGTAGCAGCTGGTGCAGGTACTGATGCCACACCGGCCAGCTGTGGTCGCCGGCGGTGAGGTGCGCTGTGTGCCGGATCCCCAGATCGTCCAGACGCTGCAGAAAGGCGGTATTGGCGTTGTACAGAAAATCATCATGGCCGCAGCCTATCCACAGCAGCGACAAGCGCCGGTTCAGTTCGGCTGGATCGGTCAGCAGTTGCCCGTGCAGCGTCCGGAACACGGAGGCGCTGAAGGCGCCGATCCAAGCGAAAATCTCCGGATTCCCCAGGCCGACGAACAGCGACTGACCGCCGCCCATGGACAGGCCGGCGATGGCCCGGTGGTCCGCGCCGGCGCGAAGCTGATAGTCGGCTTCCACCCGGGGCAGCAACTCGTCGAGCAGATACGCCTGGAAACGCGGCGTCACGCGTTCGAACCAGTGCATCCAGGCGTCAGCGCCCTCGCCGGCGACATCATCGGTGCGGCGGGGCGCATATCCGAACGGACGCACCACGATCATGGGTACGGCGTCACCCCTGGCGATGAGGTTGTCCAGGATGACGTCAGCCCGGCCGGAGATTCGCCAGGTAACCTCCGTATCCGTGTACCCGTGCAGCAGGAAAAGCACCGGGTAGCGGCGATCGGTGTCACTGGCGTACCCCGGCGGCGTGTATACTTCGTAGCCGCGTTCGTCGCCCAGGATGTGCGAATGGTGACGATGCAGATGAGCCGTGCCGCGCGGCACGTCCTGCTCCTCGTAAAACGCCGGCGGCACAGCGGGCACGAGCAGGATGCTGGTGCCGGCGCCCAGCCCGGCATGGACCCAGGGATTGGCCGTATCCGGCAGGCGCAGACCGTCAACGTCGAACGCGTAAAAGTACATGCCTGGAGCCAGCGGCCCGATGGTCACGCTCCAGTTTCCTTCCGCCTCCGCCGTCATGGGGACAGGCTCGGTGACGAGGTTGCCGGTGACCTGGACCGAGGCAGCGCCCGGCGCGGTAACGGCCAGGGTTACGGTACCATCGGCGCGGATGACCGGAGACCGGGCAGGCTGGATCAGATAGCTCATGGCAGGGATCGCGGTGAAGAGTAGGACCGCCACGGTGGCGCTCACAAAGTGCGGCATGGCATGCCTCCAGAACGGGTTGATCCGCAAGCGGAGTCCGGAGCCCCGGCACGGCGGGACGCTGTCCGGAGCGGCGCAAACTGTGCTGGCGCCTGCATCCGGAAACAGGCTGTTGCCGAAGTATGGCCACGCCGGCGTTGTCGGGCGCGGTCCGGTCAGGCAGGCGATGGCACGGGTTGCACCCTGTGCGGAGCCGCCATGGAGTGCGATGGCCGAGTCCCGCCCGGACCCGACACAGAATGGTGTCAAACTTGCGATGGGCACCGGGTGCCGTCAAGCCATCCTCCTGAACACTGGCCGGACTGCGTCCCCCCCAAAACACCACACGCCGAAAGACACCTCCCGCCGTTGTTTACCGGAAGCGGTCGCCGGGCATCCGTGCGCCTGTGATGTATAAGCCGTCCTGCCGGAACGAACCCCTTTTGACCTGTCCTCGGATCTTGACTTCAGCACCTTGGATCCCTATGAGGTACACCATGGGAGCTTCTACTCCATCAGCCGCGGCCCGGTCGGTTGCCCGGCAGGCGTTGCCAGCCCGGCGGTCGCGCGCCGCACGCGCCATAGCCGCACGCGCCGCGATCGAACGCATGCACACGCCAAGTCTCTGGCTGGCGCTGATCGTGGCCGTGGGTCTTACCCTTCGACTGTGGGGGCTGTCCTTCGGACTGCCGCAACTCTACTGCCGGCCGGACGAAACCACCCTGGTCAACAAGGCTCTCAGCATCGCTGCCGGTGATCCGAACCCACATTTCTTCAATTATCCCAGTTTGCATCTGTACAGCCTGGCCGTGGTGTACGGAGGGTTCTTCGCCCTTGGCTGGCTGAGCGGCCATTTCGCCGGCATCGAGGCGTTCCAGCGCTTTTTCTTCACCGATCCTTCCGCTTTCATCCTGATCGGCAGGGCCGGCAGCGCAGTGCTGGGCACGGTGTCCATCGGCCTGGTATATTCGATCGGCAGAAGACTGGGAGGGGTGCCCACCGGTTTGTACAGCGCCCTTTTCCTCAGCGTCGCGTTTCTCCACGTGCGCGATTCCCATTTCCTCACCGTGGATGTCCCCGCCACCGCGTACATGCTTGCCGGTTATGTCCTGCTGCTGCGCCATCTGGAACGCCGGCGTGCCGTCGACCTGTATGCCGGCGCTCTCTTCTTCGGTCTGGCGGCTTCCACCAAGTACAACGTGGGCCTGCTGGCGATCTCGGCGCTGGTCACGGCGATCGCCACGGCCGGGGATCGGCGTATGCGCTGGACCCGGCTGACCACCGTGATCGGTATTACGGGCATGGCCTTTCTGGCAGGAACCCCGTACGCGCTGCTCGATTTCAGCAGCTTCTGGCGCGATCTGTCGTACGAACGCCTGCACTTCGCCGTCGGCCACGGCGACCCGGTCATCGACCTGGGGCGCGGCTGGAGCTACCACTTGCGTTTCACCCTGCCCCACGGACTGGGATGGCCGTTGCTGGCAACGGCATGGGCGGGAATCGGTGTCATGGCCTGGCGCCGGCGTGCCGTCGACCTGGTGCTGTTGAGCGGCCTGTTGCTGTACTATGTGGTGGCCGGCAGCGGTCGCGGGGTGTTCATGCGCTACATGCTGCCCCTGGTTCCCCTGTTGTGCGCCGCTGCTGGCCTGGTATGCGCCCTGGTGCAGCGACGCTGGGGCCGGCCATGGGCACTTCTCCTGGCCGGACTGCTGGTCGTCCCGACAGCGAGTACTGTCTGGCAGTTCAACCACCTGCTGAGCCGACCGGACACCCGGCTGCTGGCGGCTCGGTGGATCGCCGCAGAGATACCCGACGGCAGCCCCCTGGCCCTGCATGGCAGCGCCTTCGGACATCCGCAGGTGCGCCGCAGCCGGGAGTGGATGCAGGTGGAACTGGAGGACATCAGGGCAGCCGGCCTGGATGGTCGACGGCTGGCGGCCATGCTGTCACTGGAGGACTTTCCGCCGCCACCGAGTTACTTCCCGATCGAGCTCCGATCGACGGACGCTCTGCCCCGCAGAACGGTCTGGCGCTCCTATGACCTGGAGCGTCTCCGTGCCGCGGGTGTCGACTGGATCGTCACCCACCGCCACCCGCTGACCGGCTTGCCGGCGGCAGACGATTTTATTCGCCAGCTCGAACAGCAGGCAACGCTGGTGCAGCACTTCGACCCGTTCAAGGACGGATGGCAGGGACTGTCGTACGACAGACTGGACTTCTTCTATGTCCCGGTAGCCGGGTTTGCCGGATTACACCGTACCGGCCCGGAAATACGCCTCTACCGTCTGCCCTGAGCGGGCCAGCGGTCGGCAGCGGCGCAGCGCAACGGCGCGCTGGCCGACGCGCGGCATGGTCTGACGCCGTCTCGTCGCGGTTCACTGCATCGTATCGCCACGCATCCTGACGCATCTCGACGCGCAGCATCTCATCACATCGCGATGCATCACATCTGACCGCATGACGACGCCGCGGATCCCGCTGAAACATCGCGGCGCGTCTCGCCACTCCCACCCACGTCGCCAACGACCGGAGCCGGCATAGCATGAAACCCGCCGTCATCACCATCGCCGCGATACTGTCCATCTCGTTCCTGAACGAGGCAGCGGCGCATCTGCCCCAGGATCATCCCTACCAGGTCGCCTTGCGCGCCTATCTGGCGACGTTGTCGCTGGAGGATTTCGGCGTAGCGCTGAAGCCGGTGACGTACCAGCCAGCGTTCCTCCAGCACGTGGACGAGGTGCACCGGCTGTGGATGCTGATGGACAACCAGGGCCGGAACATCAACACCTATCGGGGAATCTGTGTGGCTGCCCGTCATTTTCTGTTGTCGAGCATCGAAAGAGACGGCGAGGTGTACATGCGCGTCGGTCGCAACGAATTCCTCGATCCGGCTCACACCGCCTGGTGGGCCCTGTGGGACTATCCGGGCAATCCCTACCATGGCAACCTGGCGGTCAAGCAAAGGGCCTTCGTCGCCGCCGCCGTCGACCTGATGATGCAGGATCGGGACCACGACACCCGGACCACGAACCGGCGCAGCGACTACCTCGGCAAGCAGCTCATCTGGTACGCCTATCCGTACCTGGCCATCCGGGATGAACTGCCGGAAAACGCGCGGCAGGCATACGAAACCGGCTTGCGCCGGATGGTCGACAAACTCGAAACCTGGGGGCCCACCGCGATCCACGGCGACATGGACACCGCCGCCCTGGTGGGCCTGACGCTGACGGCCCGGGCCCTTGGTGACGACGACTTGCGCCGACGGGCGGAAGCTTATGCCGAAAGGCTGTTTGACGCAGTCTGGCACGATGCAGGATTCATCGACCACGGCCAGGGTCTGGACGCGACCTACTGCGGCATCTCCAAATACTACCTGACGTGGGCAGCGCTGGCTTCCGGCGATGCCAGTCTGGCCGACAAGGTGGATTCATCCTCCAGGTTGAAAGCATACATGAATCTGCCCGAACCGGACGCGCAATATTTCTATGGACCGAGTCACTTCAACACCGCCACCGGCGACGACGCCGCCAACGACCAGTGGTCCAGTTATCAACGCGACATGGCCGCCGCCATGCTCTCGGACGAGGCCAGGTATCTCGTCTGGACCGGCCGCCGGCGCGCCAGCTGGATGAACCGGACCCTGCTGGACGAGGCCTCCATGCGCCGCGGCATCCAGAGCGCCGTCGACAGCATCCGCTTCGTCGCCTCCGAGGCCGCCCCGCCCGTCTGGGCCCATGTGCACTGGGGCGACACCTTCATTTCACCGGCCGCCGACTACTACATCCCCGGCACCTATGCCGCCCTGGTCGAACTCGAAGTGCGCGACTCGCCCCTTACGCGACCGCCCATGCTCCGCCACGGTAATTTTGTCGAGAATTTTTCCGATTTCCTGATCGTCAGCAAACTCGACGACATGGGCGTGATCCTGCATAGCGGCCGCCTCAGCACCTGGGGCGATGCGGTCAACCGGCTGTCCGGCTTCAGCGGCGGTGCGCTGAGCGGGTTCTGGACAGCCGCCACCGGGCCGGTCATCCTCGGACGCACCGCCGGGTACCAGAGTCAGGTCCCCGACGGCTGGCACAACTGGCGCCTGTGGCCCGGCCACTATATCAGCGGCCTCACCGCCGCGGGAAAACCGTTCTCCAGCGCCCGTCAGCGCGCCCCCGAGGCCAGCGTCAGCACCACGGACAATAGCGCCTTCGTCCAGGTGGGCGGCAGCCTGACCGGGTCCTACACCGCCCCGGACGACGCCCTGAACGGCACCGTCACCTATGAACGACGCTTCACCATCAATACGGAAGGCCTGACGGTTCACTCCAGGGTCGATGCCCGCAGCGGCGACAACACGGTCACCGAGCTGTGGGAGACCCTGCCGGTCTGGCTGGGGAACGAAGCCCACATGACGCTGCCGCCGGTGGCCATCGAACTCCGCCTTGCCGCTGATGCCGCCCACGCCGCCCATGCTGGCGAGGCTGGCGACCGCCACGGCGACCAGGGCGATACCGCCGTCCAGTGGCACGAGGCCACCACCACGCTGCGCCCCGGTGTCAGCACCATTCGCATCCAACGCCACGACGGCACGGTGTACCTGCACTTCACCACCCCCCAGGCGGTGAAACTGTCGCCGGCGGTATGGGCCGCCGACTACCAGAGCAAGCCGCGCGTGCGCAACATCCTGATCGACCTGCTGCGCCGCGACGGCGCGCCGGCGCCCTTGCCGACTACCAGCGTGCAGTATGCCATCACTACCAGCGCCACCGCCCCGGCGCCGGTGAACCAGCCTCCGGAAGTCGACGCCGGGGCGGACCAGATCATCGTCCTGCCGGCCGCGGCACCGCTTGCCGGCCGCGTCTCCGACGACGGCCTGCCCGATCCGCCCGCGACGGTGACCACGGTCTGGTCCAGCGTCTCGGGTCCTGGCAGCGTCACCTTCACCGAGGCGCATTCGCCGGCTACCAAGGCATGGTTCAGCCGTACCGGCACCCACGTGTTGCGGCTGACCGCGAACGACGGCGAGTTGAACGCCTATGACGAGGTGACCATCGTCGTGCGCCGGTCTACACCGTTCCACGGCGAGCCCGTCGTCCTGCCCGGACGCATTCAGGCCGAGGATTACGACCTGGGCGGCCCCATGGCTGGGTACCATGACACCACACCGTCGAACGCGGGCGGCGCCTATCGGGACGAGGGGGTCGACATCTTCTCCAGCGGTGGCGCGGACAGCGGGCATTACGTCGGCACTATCGAACCCGGAGAATGGCTGCGCTACACGGTTGAAGTGGCGCACTCCCGGTACTATGCCCTGTCGCTCCGCGTCGCCGTATCCGGCGAGAATCGCCGCCTTCGCCTGGAACTGGACGACGAAGACCTGACCGGATCCATCCTCCTGCCGGACACCGGAGGCCCGGGGTCGTGGCAGACCGTGACGCTGCCTCCTGTACACCTGCCCGCCGGCGAGCGGGTGCTGCGTGTGGTGTTCGAGAGCAGCGGCCTGGCCCTGGACTGGATCCAGGCCGCCCTGAGCCGCCCGCCGGTCACGGCGATCGAGGCCGCCGCGGCGCCGGGCCGGCCGCGGCGAACGGCGTTGTTGCCGAATTACCCCAACCCGTTCAACTGCGGCACGGTGATTCCCTTCCAACTGGACCGCGCCGGACCCGTACGACTGGAACTGTTCAACCTGCTGGGCCAGCGCCTGGACACGCTGGTGGACGCCCACCTGTCGCCCGGCGACTACCGCGTGCCCTGGGACGGCCGCGACCGAACCGGTCGCCCCCTGACCACCGACACCTACCTCTACCGGTTGCGGATCGGCGCCTACACCGAAACCCGGCCCATGCTGCTGTTGCGCTAGAACGCGCCCAGACGGCCACAACCCGCGCCGTCACAGCAATCGCGGCGCTCCGTCGGTATGGGCTGCCTGGCCTGCCGCCTTCCTAGAGCCGCTCTTGGGCGGATCACAGCATCTCCGGTGCGCTTCAGCCGGCCTCACCCCATCATGCCGTATTCCAGGTCGAACCGGTGTTGACCGGGATCCGGGACGACCGGATTACCCAGGCACAGCCGATCCTGCACCGGGCTGTAGGTCCGAACCTCGATGCGGTTGCCGGCCGGCACGAAGCGCAGCAGGCGGATGAAACCGTCCATGCACGGGACTGGTTTGCCGGATTTGCTCTTGATCTCCTGCATGCTGCCGCGGCGCTGGCGGCCGAAGTCCGGCCGGGCGAGGACCGTCTCCCGGTAATCCTGTTCGCGCAGCAGGTCTACCGGCGGCAGCCGGCACTCCCGGAAGAAGTCCGGGTGGGCGCCGCGCAGGTCGCGCGAGGCGTAGGAGTAGTCCGACATCAGTTCGTGCACCGTATTGCCATGCTGCCCGGTGGCCTGCTGACGCATGGCCTGGACGAAGGCCTGGTCGCCGCTCAGGATCAGGAACAGGTTGGGGTGCCGGCTGAGGCACTTGTCCCACATCTGCCGGGCCGTATTGCCGTCCGCGAACCGCGACCACGGCAGACGCCCCCGCGGTGTGTACCAGCGCTCCTCGCGCGGCAGTCCGGACACCAGCCGCCCCAGGTAGCAGTGGGTGGACACGGCCACGCGCCGGTCCGGATGCCTCCGAATGACCTCGTCGGCCCAGGCCAGCACGTGATCGCGGGCATTGCATTCCAACTGCAGAAAGAGGAAATCCAGCCCTGCCGCGCTGACCAGCTGGTAGCTGCTGTGCTCGAAGCTACCTCCATACCAGGGCCTGCCGGTAAAAAGCCGCTCGGGAAAATACTCGTCGTACAGCGTGCGCCAGCCTTGCATCAGGTCGTGGTTGCCCAGCGCCGCACCGTAGGGCAGGCACTCGTCCAGAGGCCTCATCGCCGTGCGCACGACGCGCCACTGCTCGTGCCGGTCCGCCTTGTCGACCATGTCACCCAGATGGGACACGAAGACGATGCGCTGCCGTTCTCGCTGCTCGACGATCCAGCGAATCACCTGGTCGTAGACCTCAGTACCTGTATGAGCATACAGCTGCATGTCCGGGAGGGCGACGACGGTGAAAGTGCCTGCCGGGGCGGGATCCAGGTTATCCATCGTCATTCGATTCTCCTTCGGCGCGGTTGCCTCACTGCCCGGCCGGCAGGAAGTCGAAGCCATACAGGTCGGCGTCGCTCAGCATGAACTCCAGGCTCAGCGCCCGCTCCATCGCCATCCCGTCGGCGCCGCGCCAGTCGATCCGGTGCGCCACCGCATCGCCACGCACCGTGGGGCCGTCACTCCAGTCGCAACCGGGTTGGGCCACCCCCTGCTCGTTCACCAGACGAACGCGCAGCTCGCCGCGCACCACGGCGTTGACCGTCAGCGTGCGCGCGGGCAGACGCGCCGCCGGTGTCTTGAGCCAGGCGCTGCGCACCTTGGCCCGGCGCGCCACGAAGCCGTTCTTGCGTAACAAGGCCAGGCCCAGGCTGCGGTCGCCGATCTGTGCCCGGATCTTGTGTCCGGCCCGGTACCCGCCATAGTACACGTATTCGCGGTCGCCGACCGTGACGATGTCGCCGAACCAGGCCATGGCGTGATCCCAATGCCCGTCGCGAGGCTCCCGGTCCAGGAAGGGTTCGGGATGCCGGATCCAGTGTCGCCCGTCCGCACTGGTCATCAGTTCCGTCCAGCCGATGCCCTCGACCGGTCCGCCCGGCGTGGCTGGCAGATCATCGCGCAGCACCCGCAGAAAACCGATGTAGTGGTTGCCGCGGACGATGGGTTTCATACCGTAAAACTCCTCCAGGCCGTGCTCCGGATCCGGCGTGACGATGACCCGCGGCCGCTCCCAGGTGACGAAATCGCGGCTGGCGCTCAGCCCCACACAGCGACGGTGGCCTTCCGGCGCGTGGTGCGGCTTGCCGGTGAAACCGCCGCGCCAGACTTTGCAGCCCAGCAGGTATTCGCCGCGCACAGGATCGTAACAAGCATCCAGAATGTCACTGATGATGTTGCTATCCGGAGCGTCCGGAGGCATCTCGGGATCCATGTGGGGTACCACCGGATTGCCCGCGTACGGTCTGAAGCGCAGCCCGTCGGCGGAGAACGCCACGCCCATACCGCGTCCCGGCGCGGCATCGTAGTATCCCATCTTGTAGCGCCTTGCAGGGTCGCGGCAATCCGGCCCGTCATCGACGAACGGAAAGCTCCAGTGTCCCATGGGAGCGTCCAGGTAGTTGGCGCCCACCAGGCCCAGGTCCGGACGTTCCCAGGAGACACCGTCGCTGGATTCGGCATAGGCGTAGCCCAGCTTCGGCCCGTGATCCGGATGCCCCATGGCATTGTACCACATGCGGTAGCGGCCTAGTTCCGGGTCGTACGACACCGTCATGTAGTAGACCGGCCGATCCTGGTCCAGGATGGGTGAAGGGAGTTTTTCCGGCTGCTGCGTTGCGCGCGTCAGACCATCGCTGGCAGCGATCCAGTCGTCGTCGATGAACAGATTGTTTTCAAGGGCGAAGCAGCGGGGTTCAGGCATGGTCGTCACCTCTCTCTCAAGCTCAACGATGCGCCCCTGACGGGGTCCGGCGCCGCCTTGACCAAGGCTGATGCCTGCCCGCTGCTGCAGGTTTCACGACCAGTGACGTGCTGCCGGACGTCCGGCTCAGATCAGCGCGGACAACGGTACGCGCGTGAAGGTCACCTTTTCGTACCGGTGGTCGCCGCCGCCTTCCCACAGGACGCCGACTACCCCGACCTCCAGTATCGCCAGATCCGAATACGCCGCCGGACCCGGACCAATCAACCGCTCGACCGGAAACGACCGGCCCTGGTCGCGGCTCAGACGGACCACCAGGTCACGGCGCTGCTCCGCCGCCGGTGCTTCCGCGGACGCAGGCGCCCTGAGACCGGACCAGACCAGGACGCTGCCGCCCCCGGGCAGCTGGCATCGGCCGACAGCGGCGCAGATCTGGGTAAGGACCTGACCCGGACGAGGCTCCGACCAGCTTTCGCCGCCGTCATCGCCGAACGCCACCCAGCGGTGCGGGACCGCGTCTTTCTGGCGGGCATCCATCATCAGGCGGCCGTCTTCCAGCTCGACGATCTGGCTTTCCGTAGTGAAGCGCCCGTTCGGCCGGCCGCGGCGCCAGCTGTGACCACCATCGTCGCTGTACAGCGCGAAAGACGAGGTCCGCGCCGGCGCCGGACCCGACTCGTCGGCCCTGTCGGCGGCGGCAGTGGAGAGGCCATGCGATCGCTCCGGATGGGCTGGATCCGCCGGCAGACAGGGGGCGTTGACCGGAATGACCAACCGGCCTCCGGCAGTCTGAATGCCGTGTCCGGGACCTGGAACGGCCTGTCCCCAGGTCTGGATATCGCGCCCTTGCGCGGTGATGTCCACCGCCTCCGACCAGCTGCGGCCATGATCGTCGCTGCGGCGCAGCCACAGCTGGTTGTCCAGCGTACCCGGCCGGCTGTTGCGCCCGCCCCGGCCCGGCTGCCAGCGGTTGAAGACGACGATCAGGCGCCCGGAGGCGCGCTCGACGACCGCCGTGGGGTTGGAAGCCCCCCAGCCCTCCGGAACGAGATCGAGAAACCTGCGCTCGCTCCAACTGTCGCCGCCATCCTGGCTGAGCTTGTAGCACAGGTCGATGTGGCCACCGCCCGGGTCGCTGCCGCGGTCGCGGCGGCCTTCCACGATGGCCACCAGGGTGCCGTCCAGCGCCCGGACGATCGATGGAATGCGATAGGTATGGTAGTCGTCCTCACCCTGACGGAAAACCACCGTGTGCCTGATGGACGAGTTCGTAGTCATACGCTTGATTCTCCTGGTGTCAGTCTGCCGTACGGCAGTCTCCCGTCGACGGTCAGCGGCTGGCGCGTTCTGCTCCGATGGGGACGGATTCCGCGTCGATGGCCCCGTGTGCATGGCGGCTGGTGTCGCCGCTGAGGCGTTGACGGCTCAGTCGCGCCCCTCCTTCTTCACCACGATGTCGATCAGGCGGAAGACGTAGTCCGCGGGATAGCGGATGCGCTCGTCGAACGGATCTTCGTAATCCAGGCCGCCACCGCGGATCACCACCTTGTAGGGGGTCAGTTCCGGGCGGCTGGTGTCGCCGATACGGAAGTGCACGGTGTTCTCGTACAACCCGCTCATCAGGCTGCCGGGCATGGTGTAGTTGGACGTCATACCGTGGGCGATCCGCTGTATTTTACGCAGGAAGGCGGTGGCCTCCTCCAGCGTGTCGAATTCCGGCAATTCCTGCGACAGCGCCTTCTGGATCCAGGCTGGATGCTGCCCCTGCAGGTTTTCCACCCGCTGGCGCTTGATCAGCTGGCCCTTGCAGTTGCGCAAGGTCTCACCCTCGTTCCACCACTCCACCAGGTTGTAGTTGTTCCCGGAACAACCGGACCCGACGACGATGACTTCGACGATGGGCTGCTGCTCGACGATGGTGATGCTGCCGATGTCGGCCAGGAATTCCGGTCCTTTGGCGCTCTTGCCTTCGCTCCAGCCGCGCAGTTCGACATTGGCGTAGTTGAACGGCGTGGTGTACACGTGGTGTTCGGTCTCGAAGACCTCCGGCTGCCGCACTTCACCGTGCGCCGGATCACCCTGGTCGCAGCTTTTCCAGATGCTGGCGGCCGGTTCCTGCGGCGTTAGAACGTAACTGGCTTCCTGGAAATCGTACTCGGCGTCGTTGGTGCAGCGGCGGTTTTCCGGTTCGATGGCCATGGCGATCCTCTCCGGTTGTTTGACAGTGAGGCCGTGCGCGTCGACGCGGCCGGTAAGGGGTTTGCTGCGACCAGCCGAATGCAACCGCTAAAGTGCTCAATACGCGCGCAAGGGTCAAATACGCGTTTGGCGGGCTGCGCGGGTTGTGACGCATACCGCCGGCGCCGTTATTCTACCCTCGTCCGGCCGCAGACACCGGTGCAAACCGCTCGTTTGCTTCACAGCCGTCAGGCGCGCAACCTGCCGGACGCAGATCCGCTCCGGGTGTCATCCGGCGGACGACACAGGAACCGGCCATCTGCCGCCGCCCGTAACCGGTATTCCAGCCGGTATCCTGGCGCGGTGCGAGCACCATGGATCGCGCTGCATGGTCGTTGTCACGCCCCCCACACATCGAGAGATATGTATACCCTTATGGACAGGATGCTCTGGTTGACGCTGGCAATCCTGCTCTGGTTGCCTGGCGCCGGGGAAGCCTTCCTTGGATGGCGTTCGATCAAGACAGACGGCTACACCGTGTTTTACCCGAAAGGCGCTGAGGACGATGCCCGTGAAGCATTGAACGCCCTGGAGTATTACCGCGACGAAGTGACCGGCCTCACCGGAGACCGGCCGCGGCGGTTCGCCGTGGTCATCGAGGACGTGGGCACGCTGGCCAACGGGCTGGCCAATCCGGTGTACGGGTACATGCGTCTTTTTCCCTATCCATTCACCGGTCAACAGGCAGATGAGAACTGGCTGAGCAATGTGGCCAGGCACGAACTGATCCACATGCATCATTTCAACAATGTCGGCGGCCTTCCCGGCTTGATGCGGACGACCCTGGGCAACCTGTTTCTTCCCAACCTGCTGTCTCCGGGGTGGCTGTACGAGGGCATCGCGGTGTATGGCGAATCGCAGGGACGCCGGTTCAGCGGCCGGCTGAACAACGGATATTACGACACCTATGTCCGTGCAGCCCTGTCCGAAGACCGCTTTCCCTGCATCGTGACCGCCACTTACTCGCCGTGGCGTTATCCCTACGGTGATGGTATCTATCTGTTCGGCAGCACCTTCTTTCGCTATCTGGCCGATACGTACGGCGAACCGTCCTTCGCCGAGTTCTTCACGCGCAACGGCCGCTCCGCCAGGGCGCTGTTGTCACCGGTCCTGCCCTACGTCGGACTGGACCGCAGCGCCCGCTCGATCTACGGAAAGTCCTTTCCGGCCCTGTGGCGTGAGTGGCGGAACCATCTGCAGGACCACAGCCGCCCGTATCGCGTCGACGGCGACAGACTGACGCACCGCGGCGACTATATTGACAACCTGCATGTTTACCAGGAAGAGTTGTACTATACGCGCAGCTATGCGGTAAAAACCGGCGCCCGGACGGCGTTTTCCTATCACCAGATCGTGCGTCTGCGCGATGACGCCGAGGAAATGCTGGTCACCACTACGGCGCCGATCCGCGGTTTTGCCGTGGATGGGGATCGGCTCTGGTACGGGGTGCAGGAGCTGGCCGGCGGGTACGGCAATACCTTCAACCAGGCCTTTGGGTACCAGACCGCTCTGCGGCTTCGCGAGCTGTCCTCGAGCCGGGATCGCCGGGTGCTGCAGACCGAGATGCGCGCGTTCACGGTCCTGCAGGACGGTGCAGTGCTCTATGCCCAGGATCGCAAGGATGGGTTCGGCGCGCGGATCTATGCGCTGGATCCGGTTACCGGCACGTCGCAGCTGCGCTTCACCGCCGAGTACATCATCGACAGGCTGCTCGCCCAGGATGGCCGGGTGTTCGTCTCGGCGCGCCGGGACTGGGAGAATTGGAGCCTCTACGAAATGGATCCGGCCGACGGCCGCCTGCAGCCGCTGGTACACACGCCCTACGTGGAACAGCTCAGCAGTGTCGCCAACGGTCGCGTCTTTTTCACCGCCAATTACCGTGGCGAATACAACCTGTACTCGGTCACACTGGCCGATGGCGCGGTGACCCGCCACCAGGGCGAAGGCTTCGTTCGCGGCGCGGCACAGTCCGGCGACGGCCAGCGCCTGCTCATCGCCGGACTGCACGCCGGCGGATTCGATGTGTATGCAGACCAACCGCGGTGGGTGCCGCACGAAGTTCCGCGAGTCACCCGCGAAGCCCCGATCCCCCAGGTTTTGCCGGAACGGGCGATACGGTACGGATCCTACCAGGACAACCTGCGCACCCTGCGACCGGTGATCCACCTGCCCATGTTTTATGCTGATGGTGACAGTACCGCTGTCGGCCTGTACGCACAGGGCGGTGATGCGATCGGTCATTTCGAGTACTGGGGCGAGGCGAGTTACCATGTGGACCGGAGCCGTGACCGGCACTGGCTGCACACCGACATGCAGTTGTCCATCCACCTGCTGGCGCCCTGGCGCACCAGCCTGCGTCACACCCATAGACGCGACGATCACGAACTGGCGCTGCGCGTCGACTATCCACTGGTGCGACGCCTGCAACCCGGAGTCTCGCAGTTGTCCGCCGCGATGGAAATCAAGCGCTTCCAGGATTTCGACCGGCTGCTCCTCACGCCGCAACTGAACCTGGGCTGGCGTTACCCTGGATGGGTGGGGCGCCTGCACGTGCGTGCACCCTGGGAGCGGCAGCGTTACGGTTCATCGCTGGACCGCACCGGATTCGACGGCACGGCACTGGTATATCGGCATCTGCGCCACAACCATCTGCGCCTGGCATTGAGGGGGATCTATGACCCTGATCATCCGAACGAGGCGATGCCGGTGATCAGAGGTTATTCCGATCCATTGGAGGGTAACAGAGGTGGTGCCGGCACGATCGAATTATCGCTGCCTCCGGTGCGCATCGGCCGCGGTCTGTGGAACCCGAATCTGTTTCTGGAGGATCTGCATGCCAGCCTGTTCGTCGTCGGCGCCACTGCCGATCAAGGGCGCTTCCAAGCCGCCGCCGGCGTCGAATTGGGCATGGATGGCGGCATGCTTTTCTTCCTGCCGGTGCATGGCGGCGTTACCCTGGCCTACAACCGCGACCGTGCGTGGTCGGCGGATTTCTTTGTGCGAACGGAGACCGTATGGTAGCTGCCCGTCAGGCATCTGGAATATCGTCATGCCCCCTGTAACACAGCGTCGACGGGCACGGACCCGGGATGAGGCTGGCATGACCCCGGCACCAGGCACGGCACACCTGGCAGCCGTCACCTGGCAGCCGTCACCGCTCGAACTTGACCATCCCACTCGGTTGCACCGGGCCCACTGCACCGGGGGGGCGACAACGGGGCGCCCGCTGACCCGCGTCGGCGTGCGCCCCGTCGGCGTGCGCCGCACGGCCTCAGGGTATCAGCACAGCCTTGAAGGCTTCCCTGGCCGCAACCAGGTCGAACGCCGTCTGGTAGCCGGCCAGAGGCAGGCGATGGGTGACCCAGTCCTGCAGGTCTACGTCGCCTGACTCCACCCATCCGGCCAGCCGCGCCTGCGCGCGCCCTTCCCTGGCGCCGACGGTGTTCACCTGCGGCCGGGACATCAGCTCCGCCGGAAAAGCGGCGGAAACAGGCGCAACGCCGTATACGCGCACCTGGCCGCGGGCTCCCGCCAGGCGGATGCAGGTCTCCAGGGCCGCGGTCGACCCCACGGCTTCGATGACGACATCGAAGCCGCCGCCGGCGATGATCCGCTCCACTTCAGGCGGGAAGACGCTGCCGGTGACATAGCCGTCGACCCGGGCCACCGCGGCGAAACGGTCCGCGGCTGCCGGACTGCGCCCAAAGGCGACAACCGGCGCCGCGCCCAGCAGTCGCCCGAACAACGCCAGCGCCTGACCCACCGGCCCGGAGCCGACGACGGCCACGGATTTCCCCGGCCCGGCGCCGCACGCGGCGGCGCAGTCCAGGGTCTCCATCAGGGTCACCATGCCCGTGGCCAGGGCCGGCTCCACGTCCAGAATGAGTTTCTGCTGGTCGTGCGCCAGGGCGTCCGGTCCATACGGCAGGTCCTGCCGGGCCCACTCGTCCACCACCAGACCGTATTCGGCGAATCCGCCCCAGCAGCTGCGCCCAGCCCCGGGTACATGCTCGTCGCGCAGACGCTGGCGGAAGACGCGGTCACCCGTGGCAAAATGCTTCACGCTGGAACCGAGATCGACAACCGTACCCAGGACTTCGTGCCCCAGCACCACCGGGAAACTCCCGGGGACGAATTCGCCGGTCAGCAGCTTGTGGTCCGTCGAGTTACAGATGGCACAGGCGTCCATGCGCACCAGCGCTTCGAACGGACCCGGTTTCGGCACCTCCAGTTCCCCCAGGCCCAGGACGCCCGGACTCACAGCCATAACCGCTCTCATCGTGCGTGTCTCCTTCGTTCCAGATACGTCAATGCGATGCCCGGCTGCCGGGATCCAGCTTGAAAATTCCAACCCGAACCCGGTGGACAGCGGGCGCCGGCATCACCCCGCGCCCGATGCGCGCCATGCGCCTGCGACCGTCCCCCCATGCGCCGGATGCGCCCTGTGCGCCGGATGCGCCCTGTGCGCCCGATGCGCCCGCGAAACCCATGCGAACTCGATACTCATGCGCCTTCGCTACTCATGCGCCCGCGCTCTATGCGCCGCCGATGCCGCCATGCGCCGCCGAAACGGCCCCGCCATCCACCGGAGTACTGCGGTCTCGCCCCCCAGCTCAAGCGGGTCCGGGACCGCGGTAGTTGCTCCCGGCATGGAGCGCGCCCCCTATACCGAAGGGTTCCTCGAACGGGCGAAAGGGCACCGCGGCAGCGATCCGGTCAAGGCGCGACAACAGTTCCGCGGGCAGGGGGCCTTTGTCCACGGCAGCGACATTCTGTTCCACCTCCGCAGCCGACCGGGCACCCATGAGGACGGTGTCCACCGCATCGTTGGCGATGACGAAGCGCAGCGCCATTTCCGGCAGTGGTATACCGGTCTCGTCCACCAGGGCGTACAGCTCGCGAAGCTGGTTCCGCCGGGCCGGCGACAGCCAGTGTACGCCGGGATCCTCCACCTGGTCGCGGAAGCACCGGGCCAGAGCACCCTGTTGCAGCGGCGAACCGACGACCACGCCCATACCCTGGGCACCGGCGGCGGGCAGCACCTCGTGCTCGGCCTCCCGCCACAGCAGACTGTAGTTGAAGGCGGTGAGCACCACGTCGAAATGGCCGCTGCGGATGATGTGGGCCAGCTCGTAGGCTGTGGTGCCGCCCAGACCGAGGTGGCCGACGATTCCCTGCTCCTTCAACTCCAGCATGACCTCCAGCACCGGACCGGCCAGCGGATGCCAGCTGGTCCACCAATCGTACTGTCCGGGTCGATCCGGTTCGTGGATCATGAGCATATCGATGTAGTCCCGGCGCAGCAGCGTCAGACTCTCCTCCACCGAAGCCCGGAGGGCATCGCGGTTGCGGGGATCGAACGGTTGGGGACGGCCGCCCAACTTGGTGGACAGGATCAACGGCGTGTCGATGTCCGGCAGGATACGGCCCAACACGGCCTCGCTGTCGCGGTAACCGGGAGCGGTGTCGACGTAGTTGACTCCCAGGTCGACCGCGCGTCTTACGGCTTCCCGGGCGCCATCCAGATCCGTGCCCACCGAGGACACGAAGAGCCCGCCCAGGGCCAGGCGGCTGACGCGCAGTCCGGTGCGGCCCAGAATACGTTGTTCCATACCTGCTGATCCCTCCTCATGAAAGGCCGGTGGCAAGGCGTCTCCCAGCGCGCCCGCCTGGGGGTTAAGACGCCGGCCGGCGCAGGGTTCCGGCGCCGGTATGCTCGCACCACTCACGCCCGCTCGGGTACGGCGCAGTACCGCGCACCAGCGATGATCCGGCCTGGGGCACCATCTCCATGGGGTGGCGCTCAGCACCGAGCCGTGCGCCGGTGCGATGCCTGACTGTATGCATGGCACCACAATATACCGGAATGACGCTTCCGGCAAAATCCGTATATTACCCCCCGGGCCGACCGGTCGCACAACGGGACTCAGCCAGCGCTGCGTTCGCAGGGTGGCGCAGGAGGAGCGATCCCGTCGCTCTAAAACAACCCTGCTGAGGCGAGGCACCCATGCAACTGATCTTCCACTGCCAGGCGAGCAACGACCTGTATCAGGTGCTGGCTCGCATGGACCGCGCATTCTCCCGACACGACAGCTTCACTGCGGCCCTGGACGCGGCACCGGCAGGAGCCGCCGTGCTGTCGCTGGCCGACGCCTATCCGCGCGCCGAATTGTGCGTCGATGCCGTGCATTTACAGCAGATCGCCGCCAAGGGGCTGCGGCTCTACCTGGAGTACCCGGCCGCCGTGGCGGAACTCGAACTCGGCGCGCCACAAGCCACCCAATGGGAACGGGCCGTGGTTGCCTCCCACTTCTTCGCCCCCGGCCTGGAGATCAACCGTATCCTCGCCCTGCATGGCTGCTGGCATCTTCCGGTGCAGGTGTCCAAGGCCCACCTCGTGGCGGCCCGGGTAGCCGGATACCACACCGCGACGTACGGCCTGCCCGTCGAGACTCACCCCTTGCTGTTCGAGCTTCCCGGGCTTCCCGTGTTGATCGCCGCCACCAAACTCAGTCAGTTCGTCACCGCCCGCTACGCGCCCACCGGGGCCTGGAAGGTCATCTGGGAACGCTTGCTCCAATATCTATGTCCGGACGCCGGCATTCCATCGCTGACCTGGGAGCCCGTAATTCGATTGCGTTGCACGGCGCACGAACCCCTTCCGGCCGGTATCGAGGCGGAAGCCTTCGAAGCCTCAGTCGGCTGGTTTCGCAGTCAGGTGGTATACAGCATCGACCAAAAAAAAGGTGCAATCGAAGGTTTCGAATCCGGTATCGACTACGAAGGACGGCAGCTGCGTCGCACCTGGCCGCGCGGTGACTGCATCGGCGAGACGGCCATGGTCTTCGCCTGGGACTGGGCGCTCGATCGCAACCCGGCCAGCCGCCATCTGGCTGGCCAGATGCTGGACTACGTGCTGTCGGCGCCGGATTTCTTTCACGACGATCCGGCCGATCCAGCCCACGGGCTGATCAACTGGTTCGAACGCGGCGCGGTGTTTTACGGCGACGACAATGCGCGCGTCCTGCTGCCGGCGCTCACGGTTCGCCGCCTGACCGGCGAACCACGCTGGGACGAACGGCTGCTCCAGGGCCTGCTGGCCAATCTGCGCACCACCGGGCGCCTGGGCTTCCGGCGCCCGCGCATCGACCTGCAGCATTTCGCCGAACATGGCGGCTGGGCCTGCTTTCGCTATGAGGAACACATCCACTACGCGCCGCATTACCAGGCGTATCTCTGGGCCGCTTTCCTGTGGGCGCACGCGCTGACCGGCGACCCCGAGTTCCTGCACAAACCGAAACAGGCCATACGCATGACGATGGAGGCGTATCCCGGGCAGTGGCAGTGGACCAACGGCCTGACGCAGGAGATCGCCCGCATGCTGCTGCCGCTGGCCTTCCTGGTACGCCTGGAAGACACCGGCGAGCACCGCCACTGGTTGCGCCGGATGGCCGCGGACATACTGGACCTGATGCAACCGTGCGGTGCCATCCGGGAAAAACTGGGCGCCGCTGGCAAGGGCTCGTATGGACCGCCGGCCACCAACGAAGCCTACGGCACCAGCGAAGCCACCCTCATCCAGCAGGACGGCGACCCAGTCTGCGACCTGCTCTACACCACCAACTACGCCTTCCTCGGACTGCACGAGGCGGCACTGGCGACGGGGGATGCCGACCTGCGCGCCGCGGCGGACCGGCTGGCGGCGTTCCTGTGCCGCATCCAGATCCGGTCGCAACACCAAACCTGGCTCCACGGCGCCTGGATGCGCGCTTTCGACTATCGTATGTGGGAGTACTGGGGCAGCTCGGCCGACCTGGGCTGGGGCGCCTGGTCGGTCGAGTCGGGCTGGACCAACACCTGGATCGCCTCCGTGCTGGCCATGCGACATAGCGGCCAGTCGTTATTCTGCACTTCCGGAATGGAAAACCTGCGCAAGCTGTACCCTGCTTTGCGGGCGCACATGCTGCCGGTAACACGATGAAACGAGCTATGTACACCGATAAAGCCGCTTCGTTTACCGATTATTATGAATTCACCATGGCGCAGGGATATTTCCTGTCCGGTCTGGCGCAGAAAACCGCGTCTTTCGACTATTTTTTTCGTAAAGTCCCCTATGAAGGATCCTTCGTCATCTTTGCCGGACTGGCCACCCTGCTCGATACCCTGGTGGAGTACCGGTTTACCGACGATGAACTCCGTTACCTGGAACGGCAGGACTTCGACCGCCGGTTCATCGAGTATCTCGCCTCTTTTCGTTTCGCTGGCAGCATCGCCTCCGTTCTCGAGGGCGAAGTCATCTTTCCGCGCGCGCCCGTTCTGCGCGTGGAGGGCAATCTGGTCGAGACGCAACTGATCGAGACCTTGCTGCTGAACATCCTCAACTTCCAGTCGCTCATCGCCACCAAGGCGGCCCGCATCCGGCTCGCGGCCGGACCTGACGCCACCCTGCTGGATTTCGGGCTGCGGCGGTCCCAGGGACTGGGGGGACTACACGCCACCAGAGCGGCCTGCATCGGCGGCTTCGACGGCACGTCCAATGTACTCTCCGCCCAGGATTACGGGCTTGTTGCCGGGGGCACCATGGGTCATTCATGGGTCCAGTCCTTCGAGTCCGAGCTGGAGGCCTTCCGCACTTACGCGGCGCATTTTCCGGACAACACCACCTTGCTGGTGGATACGTACGACACTCTTCTCTGTGGACTACCCAACGCCATCACTGTGGCCAAGGAACTGCAAGCGAAAGGGCACCGTCTCCAGGCCATCCGGCTGGACAGCGGCGATTTGGCCTACCTGTCCAAAAAAGCCCGCGCCATGCTGGACACCGCCGGTCTTCGACAGGTAAAAATCGTCGCGTCCAATCAACTCGACGAACACGTCATCAACAGCCTGATCGCCCAGCAGGCTGAAATCGACATCTACGGCGTGGGCACCCGCCTCGTCACCGGCGCACCGGACGCCGCCCTCGATGGCGTATACAAGCTGAGTTCGGTCGACGGTCGTCCGCGGTTGAAAGTATCCGACAACCTCGAGAAGATCACCCTGCCCGGCATCAAGGCCGTACGCCGCTACCTGAACCCGGACGGCACGTTTCACGGTGACGCTGTCGGCCTGGAGGCCAACGACCCCTTCGAACGCATCCACGACCCGCTGTTTCCTGCCCGGCAGACCTCTCTGGAGACGATGTCCGGCTCGACCCTGCTGCATTCGGTCATGGACCGTGGAGACATTTCGGTGGATCCGGCCACCACTTCCCAGAGTGCCGCTTACAGTCGCCAGCGCCTGCAGCTGTTGAGCGATGAATGCAAGCGCTGCGCCAATCCGCATATTTACAAAGTGGGGATCACGCCCACCTTGCTATCCCTCAGGGACGAGTTGATCGAAGCAAGTAAAACATCATGCAGGCATTGATCCTGATCGACATCCAGAACGATTTCTGAGAGGGCGGCGAGCACGCCGCCCGGCCACGGCCGACCGGACGCGACCGGAAACGGCCGAACGGCCCAACGCACGCCCGTCATGCCGCCTGGAGAAAGAACTCATGCCCTTTACCCGCACCATCATGCTGACGATGGCTGGGGTGAGCCTGCTAATACCCAGCCTGCGCGCCGACACGGACACCAACAGGGAGACAGAACGTTTGACTTGCATGGATGTGATCATGACCCGACGCTCCATCCGCCGGTTCAGGCCCGACCCCGTCGACCGGGAGACCTTGCGCCACATCGTCAAGGCGGGCAGCTACGCCCCCAGCGGGGGGAACCGTCAACCCTGGGAGTTCATCGTCGTGGACACCCCAGCGTTGGTCGACCAGGTATATCCGCATGTGCGTTGGCTGGGCGGTGATCCGCCCGTTGGCCAACGGCCCACCGCGTACATCGCCTTGCTGCTGCAGGACGGGACCCGCCATGCCTCGAGCGGCGGCGCGGCGTTTCAGAACATGATGCTGGCCGCCTGGGAGAGAGGTGTCGGTTCGTGTTGCATCGGTTCCATCGACAGGGATCAGGTGAACGCCTTGCTGGAGGTTCCGCCTGAACTGCATCTCTTCGTCATCCTCGCCCTCGGGTACCCGGCGGAGGACCCTGCGGTTCACGAGACCGCGGAGTCGCTGCGTCCCACCCGTGACGAACACGGCGTCCTGCATGTGCCCAAACGCCCCCTGGAGGATCTGATCCATTTCGACCGCTTTACGCCGCCGCAGGAATAGCGGCCGCGGAGGCGGCGGGGGCGGCGGGCACGGCGTGGACCGGTAGCGGCGGAACGGAGCGGAACGGGGGCGGCATGGTGTGGACCCGTGGCGGCGGACCGGTAGCGGCGGCGCGGTACGGAACCTGGGCGGCGGGCATGGCGTGCAACGGTGGCGGCACGGCATAGAACGGAGGCGGCGGCACGTTACTCCATATCGGGGTTGGCGCTCTAGCGTGCAACGGGGGCTGCGGCCCCGCACGGTCCGGCGCGGCTGCAGCCATGCGCCCCGCGCGCTCCCGGTCAGGCCATAAAAGCGGCCACCACCGAATACAGGGTTGCCTGTCGAAGCTCGAAACGGAAGCGCACCACCCGGCCTGCCAGTTCGCCCCAGTTCCGCCCCTTCCAGGTCACCGGGGCGTCGACTGCCAGCGCCGGCAAGGGTTGGCAGTCCTCCAGCCTGAAACCGGGTAGCGGGCACCCGTCCGGACCCACGACCTCCACACGCAGGGATCCTCCGGCGCGGACATCGGCGTTCACCCTGAAGTCCCCTGTCCCGGCAACGGCGAAAAACCGGGTCAGTACCGTACCGGTTTGTTCGGGCGCGGCAGCATACCCGGCGAAACCGTCCTGGCGCAACCGGGCCAGATTCAGCGAACCCTCGCGCCAGTCATTGTGCCGTCCATTGCTGCCGCCGTAGTACAGCAGAATCTCTCCATCGCGGCATACCGGCGCCGAAGCATAGATACAACCGCAGTCCGCCTCACCGTGCGGATACGTACCCTGGCCCATGGGGATCCACGGCCGACCTGGCTGGACCCGGTGCCAATGCACGGTGTCCGGGCTCCAGGCCAGCTCGGTGGTCACCGTATTCCAGTCTGGCCGGGAACGGTCGTCACCGTGCCCGGGTGAACCGTGCAGGACGGCCAGTAAGCCCAGATAGACCCCACCGTAGCGCCATACAGGCATGGAATACAACTCGTCATACGGGCCGTCGCCGCGCATGATCTCCGTTGGCTCGGACCAGTGGACGAAATCCGGGCTCTCGGTCCGCAGCACCGTTCGCGTCCCCTCCGACCATCCGCGCGTGATGCCTACATAGCGCTCCAGATCCGGCGCCCACAGGGCGTTGTTGTGGGTATCGGCACGGGCACCATGCCGCGGCCAGGGCACCGGCGCCGACCAGTGCACACCGTCGGCTGAATGCAGGCCGATCATCGGCTTGGAGCCGGTGTCTTGCCGGCCAAAGAACTTGTATCTGCGCGCCGCATCCGGATCCCGTTCGTCCTTGAACACACCGCCCTCGACATCCAGCAGGACGATGTTGTTGGACGTCGATCCCCCGAATTCCACCACGCCGAGCGATGGCTTGGTCCAGCTCAAGCCGTCGTGCGAGCTGGCGTACAGCAGACCACGCTGGCGCGCGCCGTGTCGGTAGGGTACCGCTGGACGCTGCCTGGGCGAGGTTTGCCCGGAACCCGCGTCATGCACGAAGCACTTGTACCAGATCCTGAACAGATCCATGGTATCATCGTAGATGACGCTCGGATACAGGTTGTCGTAGCGCGCCTCCCATATGCGGGGTGGTGAAGTCCAGTATTCCTCCACGAACAAGGGACTGGCGATATCCCTGACCGGCGTGCCCGCCTGCAGGTGCACGTGTTCCGTAGCCTGCAACAGCGCGCTGTTGAGCAGCAGGTAACGTTGTGCCGGGATGCTGGGCAGCGACCCGGCCCCGGTGTTGAAGCGAACAGGCGGGTCAGTCGCGCCGGAGCTGGAGGGACATCCGGCCGCCTCGAGTGTCGCTGGTGCAGCGGAATGCTCCGCCTCCGGAGGTATCGTCAGCGCGGCCAGCACCGGCAGATGATCCGAGGGGTAAAGGCCGTTCTCCTGGTCATCGATGGTGGCGAAGGCGGATACCCGTACGCCGCGGCCGACCAGAATGTGATCGATGGTCGAACCCGGTACCACCTGGTGGGTTTCCCGATTCACCTTGCTGCCGACCGGTCCGCTCCGCAGTGTGTCGCCGGCCTCCCAGGCGTCGATCAGACCGCGGTCCAGCAGCAGGTTGTCTTGCCGGTTGAAGTCGCCGGTGATGATGCGGGGTATCTCGCCGCCCACCTGCTCGACCATGACCCACAGCGCCCGGGCGCAGGCGGCATGAAGGTCGCGGTAGCGTCCCGTCGGCCAGTGCGTATTGAGATATACGAAGCTGGATCCCGTCAGCCGGTCTTCGAACAGACACCAGACCGCATGCCGCCCGACCCAACCGCGAGCCGCCTCCGCTGCCGGCGGTTCAGCTCGGATCGCCGCTTCCTCTTTGGGCGCCGCCAGCCAGCGCCAGCCGAATCGCAGCAAGCGCAAGCGTTGCTGGGCATAGAACACCGGATTGGCGATGAAAGGCGCCGGACGCTCCGCATCTCCGTCCATCACCGACGGGCTTACCTGGCCAACCGGGTTTTCCGGGTTTACTGAGCTTTCCGGGCTTACTGGGCTCTCCGGGCTTACCACACCGTATCCCGGCAAGGCACTCGTCAGATCGCCAAGCTGACCGGCCGTCACTTCCTGAAAACCGATCAGGTCCGGCGCATGGCGGCGCAGCAGCGCCCCCACGCGAGGCGCTCGCGGCGGCCACCGGTATGCGTCACCCCACCGAGTCTCATGATGGTACAGCACGTTGTAGGACATGACGCGCAGGACGGGGTGGGTTTCTGTGGGGTTACGGCTGGATGATTGCAAGCTTTGCATGGGGTTGTCCCGATATGGCATGGATTGTTGAGCGGTCCTCGACGTGGGTTTTCAGAATATATGCATAGCGAGTCCTGCCGTCTGTTGTCAGACACTGGCTTCGTGCCTGGTGGCCTGTGAGCATTGCCGCGTCTATCGGGGCTGGTAATGTGCGGCGTACGGCATACGCAGGATGAATTCGCTTTCGGCTTCATGGCATTCCCGCGCATCCCGCGCGACCACACCAACGCTCGTTACGTCATGGACTGGCGAACCGCTTTACCGACGGCACCAGATCTGACGCCAGCATGACGCCCGCACGGTTCATCAGGTCGCACTCCGCCGGCGAGCGTGGTTGAATGGCGGCGCGCGTGCGGCGCGCGCATTGGCGAGCATGGTTGAGCATGGCGGCGATCGTGCTGTCAATCGTACTGGCGAGCGAGCGGCGATCGTGACGGCGTGAATCTCCGCTGCGGCGAGGTATTGACCCGGTTTCCACGGCTGCCCAACTTCAGGGACCCGACAGGCGGAGCGCACACTCAACGCACGCTGGCCGACGCTCAGCACACCGTTGTCCGACGTTCAGCTAACTCCGCTGGCCGGCGTCCAGCACGAACCAGCAGACTGCCAGCGCAAACCCGAACCGGCGAACTACCAGCGCCGGGCGTCAGGCATCAGGCGCGAACCGGCAGGCATTCAGCGCGTACCCTCAGGTTCGCGCCTGAAAAAAAGGCTGAATCGGCGTTCGGTTTTTTCTATTACGGGCACGGAACCGCATCGATCGTGCCGCGCACCTCTGTGGCGTCTCGCGCACTGCCGTGGCCATGCCGCGCATCGCTGTGGCGTCTTTCGCATTGCCGGGGCCGTGCCGCAGCGCCATGACATACCGCGCACCACCTTGGCGTACCGCCTATCGACTCCGGTGTTCATCACCGGATGAACGGATGAGGAGATCGCTGTGCAGTCAAAGGAACGTGTGCTGGCCGCTCTGGAGTTCCGCAGACCTGATCGCGTGCCCATCTATGACAGCTACTGGCCGGAATTCGTTCAGGCCTGGCGGCGGCACAAGGGCCTGCCGGAAGAGACCAGTATCAGTGAATATTACCGGAATGACATCGAAATCGTCACACCGAGAGAAGAGCCGTTCCTCAGCAGGGCAGGACGGGTCGAGGAGGGTGCGGGCTGGTCCCTCGACCGGACCGGATGGGGAGCAACCGTCAGGCACCGCGCGGACGCCAAGTTCGCCGAGGTGCTGGATGTGGCGTTGCCGGACAAAAGCCGGCTTGACGATCTCGAATTCGAGTCACCGGCGCTGACATCGCGCTATCGTCCGGTCGGAGAGGTGGAAAAGCTCAAGGCACGGCGCTGCGTCTTCGTCAAGACCGGCGGCCCGTACCTGCGCACCTCCAATCTACGCGGCACGGAACAGTGGCTGATGGACCTGGCCGAGGATGCTTCCTTCGCCCACGATCTGGCCATGCGGGTCACCCGCCACATCACCGCGGTCGGCCTGGAGGCTTTGCGACGCTACGATCTGTACGATACGGGGATATGGTTTTTCGACGACATGGCGTCCAACCTGGGCCCCATGTGTTCGCCACGCACCTTCGAACGCGTCTTCTACCCATGCTATCAGTGGATGTGCGACCAATACCGGGCGGCTGGAGTGAAGCATATCCTGCTGCACTGCGACGGCAACCTGGAACCTTTGCTGGATATGCTGATCACGGCCGGCATTCAGGCCTGCCACCCGCTGGAGCCCAAAGCGGGCATGGACGTGGTCCGGTTACGGGCACGGTATGGCGAACGGCTGGCCTTTCTGGGTGGACTGGACAACGCCCACATCATGGTCAGCGCCCCGCTGGATGAACTCGAGGCCCACGTTCGCCGCATCCTGGCCATCGGCCGGGACGGAGGTCTGGTGATCGGCGGCCACTCGATCGGTCCTGACATTGCCGTCGAGCGCTATGACCGGGTCAACCGGTTGATTCTGGAATGTGACCATTCGTAGTGCGGTGTACGCGGCACCAGGAACCGATGGCCTGCACACAAACCAGACGAGGTACTCGCTATGACACGTAGACTGGGTGCACCGGCGTTATGCGCGGCCGCTTGTTGCGCCATCCTTGGTTATACTGCCATGGTCCATGCGACAGGCACGGGAACCGGTATCGTCGCAGTACGGAGGCACTCGGGCCGCATCGATACCATCGGTGTGGAATACGAGGCGGGAGCCCTGTACGTCTTCCAGAACGACGGACGCTACGGAGAACACGGGACCCAGTTCACAGCCGGCGACGTGGGACAGCAGCGCAATCTTTTCATCAGTCGCCGCTGGTCGCTGGAAGTCGGCTTCCATGGACGGCACCGCCTGATCCTTCTGTATGCTCCCTTCGATCTCGAAACCGTGGTCCGCCTGAAAGACGATCTGCGTTTTCGCGACACGACCTTCGATGCGGGCACAAGAGTCGTGCACCGTTACCTGTTTGACGGGTACCGTGCCAGCTACCTGTACCGCCTGCTGTCCCGGCCAGAACTGGACGGTGACCTGGGAGGTTCGATCCAGATCAGAAACGCCGAAGTGTCCTTTGCGGAGACCAGTGGCAACCGGTACGAGACGGAGAATGACATCGGTGTGGTTTTCGCCCTCAAGGGCAGGCTGCTGTACCGGCGCAACGCTGGAGCAACCTGGGTGCTGCTGGAAGGAGACGGATTCTCGACCTTCGGCTTGCTCGGTGATGAGGTCCGGGGCGCCATATACGATGTGAGGGTGTCCGCCGGTATACCCGTGACCCCGTACGCGGAACTGTTTGCCGGTGCCAGACTGCTGGGTGGAGGTGCCGAGGTAGAGCGCAGGAACATCGAAAACTGGGGCAATTACGGCTCGTTGACGCTGGGTGTGCGGTTCCATGTGGCGCGCACGGCCGGTGTCGAATGAGCCGGTGCCGTGCTGATTACCGGTAGACGCGGGCCGAAGGCCGGAGGCCAATCATGTCCGGGAAGATGCCTAGTGATGCCCGCTCCAGCGGGAGGGCCCGCCGGCCCGTTTACACAGCATTGGGTCAGTGGTGCCGGGAGCCGGACTCGAACCGGCACGGCCGCTTGCGGCCAAGGGATTTTAAGTCCCTCGCGTCTACCATTTCGCCACCCCGGCAACGCGGAAGGATAAAAAAATGGAGGCGACGCCCGGACTCGAACCGGGGAATGAGGGCTTTGCAGGCCCCTGCCTTACCACTTGGCTACGTCGCCTCTCTACGATCTTTGTCGTAGATGGCAAAGATAGGAAGGAGGTCCTGTCATGTCAACGGGGCTCGTGTGTCCCGAACGGCACCGGTCGCCTGGCGAACTGCTCGAACGCAACAGGCTCGGCATCACTTCCATGATCACGCCGTTGCCGCTGGCACGAGAGTGCCCGCGCATGACCGGACCACCGGGTAGGCTGGCTTGGCAGGTGCCTCAATCTAGGGAGAGTTGCATGTGTCACCACTGCGCTTGACGGTAGCCGTCCAGGGCGAACCCGGTTCGAACAGCGCCCTGGCCGCCGAACAATACCTGGGCAAGGAGCGGGTCGCCCTGATGCCGTGCTCTACGTTCGCGGATCTCTTCGCGGTCATGGCACGTGGCGATGCCGACCTGGCCATGGCCCCGGTGGAGAACTCGCTCGGTGGATCCGTCCATCCCGTCTGGGATCTGCTGACCCGTTCGGACTGCGCTGTCGTCGGCGAGATGTTCTTCCACGTGCGCCACTGCCTCATCGCCCATCCCTCGGTGGCGCTGCATGAGATCCGCTCGGTCTATTCGCACGAACAGGCTCTGGCTCAGTGCCGGCGTTTCCTGGGCCAGCTGGTCTGGCTGGAAACCGATCACATCATATCCGCCTACGATACTGCCGGGGCAGTCAAGATGATCAAGGCGCGCGGACTGCGCGGCGAGGCCGCCATCGCTTCACCGCAAGCCGCAGAGATCTACTCCATGAGCATCCTGGCTACGGATATTCAAACCGATCCCGCCAACCACACGCGCTTTCTGTTGTTGACTGGCCGCAATGAACCGCATGCAACCGCCGCCGATGGCTCGGAGACCTGGTGGCGGCCGGCGCACGCTGACGCGTTGGCGGCCAGCGGCTTGGCCAAGTACACCCTGATCATGGTCCTGGATAACTGTGGCCGGCAACTGCCCGGGATTCTGGCCACCCTGCACCGGGAGAGCTTCCGGCTGGTCAAGCTGGAGACCGCCAAACTGGTGGGTCGCCCATGGGTATACCGGGTCTATCTGGATTTCGTCACCGGGTGTGAGGAAACCATACATGCAGAGATCGGTACGCGCCTGCAGGGAATGGCCGAAACGGTGCGCTTGTTGGGGCCGTACCCGGCCGCTCCTTGCCCTGACGCTGCCAAGCCCGGATGACTCCACCGCGCCAATCCGCCTGACAAAGCGCCTCATCGGCCTGATGATGACGCGCAGCGGCTCGGCGCGGGGGGCTGCACCCTACCGAAACACCAGGCGCCGACACCCGGAGCGGACGGACCACGCCGGGCGCGAGCCCGTTTTTGCACGACAGCAGGCCTGTACGTCCACGGCAGCAGGCTGATTCACCGTGAGCCTGCACCCATCATTCCGCCAGCCGACGCACGCGCTGCCCCTGACCGTCGATGCTCCACACCCCGATTTTCCCATCGCCACCCAGGTCTGCGGTGACGAAAAGGAAAAAACCGTCGTCTGTCTCTCGATAGATCCACTCGTACTGGTCCATCCATGGCCAGCTGAACCCACTTTCAGGGAGCAGTGGATCGAAATAGCGTCCCTCGTCCCTGTAGTGCGCCTGCTCCACCAGATAGAGCTGTTTGAGCCCGGCTTGCAGCTCGATCTCGCGGCGCTGTTCGGGTGAAACTTGCGAAAACCCGATGACACCCAGCGCGTACAACACCAGGACCAGCAGGACGATTTCCACATGATCACGCCAGCGAATCAACTCCCGGAACCATTCCATGGTATCACCGCAATGTCTGTGGGCTCACTACGGCCCGGCTTCCCTCAGCCAGTTCTACGGGCTCCGGCCAGCGTGTATACGGATCTGCGTACCGGAAAGGTTGCAATCTACCGCGAAAACGCTTTCCATCCCCGGTACGGTCTGCATAGGCATGCAACAGGTAACGGCCTGGAAGCAGCCCGTGCAACTCAAAGAAACCGTCAGGTGCAACCGTAGTGCTGTACTGCCGGGTTTTACTCTCTGCGGTAACCACCACCGGAACACCAGCCACCACCTGGCCGTCTATGGTGGCCAGATCATCCTGCCCCAATACCTGGTAACGAAAAACAGCCGTGGAATCCCGCGGCGCCAACCCGGCGTGATCCGCCAGTTCGTGCAGGCGCACCTTCAGTTCGAGCGGACCGGGCTCGAGCATCTCTCTGGGGGCGAACGCCAGTTCGAGCGAATTGCGCCAGAACCATGTCCCCTCCGGAGCATCCGCGGAGTCTGCATCGGCCCAGATGGACGGCGGCAGTTCCTGCCGCATGCTCTCGTCGAATACCAGCACCAGGGTGTCCCGCGCCGCGATGATCTGCTCCTCGGGCCACTGCGCCACCAGCTGAGGCGGAGTGCTGTCTTCCCTTCGGGCACCTCGAACCACCCACTTTCCCTTTACTTGCCGGTCTTCCACCGTCAGGTTTCGCAGGGTGTATTCCGTGCCCGGTGACTGCTCCGCTGTTCGCAGGTACACCCTCTTGGGATCCTGGGGTGCGGCGTAGATTTCCTTGACGTCCAGATGCGACAGATCGAACGACAGCGCAGCCGGCTCGATCGACTGGGAAAACACCAGGAGCATTCTGCTGGTATCCAGCGCGCGCACCCGCTCCAACTGAACGACTGAAACGGGGGGCGGTTCGAGGGCCAGATCCATGGCATGGATGGTGTCGCCTTCGGCCACCTCCAGATCACGGTCCGGAAGTGCACGCCACTCGCCTGGATCCAGTTCGCGGTTGCGGTTGGCATCGACAAAGGCGATCAGACGGTATCGGCTTGCCGCCAGTCGTTCGAACGCATATCGACCATGGCTGCCCGTCTGCGTCCGGTACTGCGGTGGATCACGACCAGTCTCGCCGGCATAGTCCAGATCATAGGCCCATACGTGTACGCCGGAAGCCGGCTGGTGATCCTGGTACACACGTCCCGCGATATGTCCGCGATCGATCTGCTTACCAGTGGAGAATGCATAGGTGAACGAACGCTCCAGGCGATTGCCGCGCTGATCGCGAGCATCGGCACCCACCGTGATCACATAGGTACGATTTGGCACCAGCTTCATGTCCAAACGCAGCCTTCGGCGGCGTAAGCGGGTCCTCACCTCCAGCTCCGGAGAAACAAACACCGCGTCCTGGGTGGCCTCCGGGTCCATGGACTTGCTGAATACGATCTCCACCGCAGCATCCAGCGCCACGTTGGTAGCGTCTGCGGGCGGCTGATGCGATACGACCTCCGGAGGAGTGCGATCCACGGGTCCGCCGGATGGGCGTCCGGTCTGGGCGCAGCCCGCAAGCAGGGCCGGCAGTACCGTCAGGGCGGACCACAGTAAGACCTGCAACCTCCGCAGGAACGCCGGAGATGAACGCCCTGTCTGGTGCCCGCAGCGCACATGACCGAAACCGTCCGCCTTTCCAGACGAGCGGGGCTTCCCGGCGTGACGGACAGGCGGACGAACCCACGGGACCACGGCAGGCTGGTGGGGTGACGGCTCCAGGCTTGAGTCTGGCACAGGGCGTCGCATGGCGCACAGGCTGCCGGGTATCCTGGCGAGCCGGCGCTGCCGGCGCCATGGCAACCGGACCCGGTGTGGGCTACGTAGCCGGAATGCTCTCCGCCTGGTAGTCACAGACGCGACAGTGGTAGGAGGTGGCGCCACTGCGTGTGTTCTTCTCGAACAGCAGCGGAGATTCACAGTTGGGGCAAGGCTGGTCAACCGGCTTGTCCCAACTGGCGAATTTGCATTCAGGATACTGGTCACAGCCATAAAACACCTTGCCTTTGCGCGACTGTTTCTCGACCAGCTGTCCCGGACAACCGTCTTCCGGGCAACGGATGCCCAGATTCAACGGTTTGACGTTCTTGCACTCGGGATAGGCGCTGCATGCCAGGAAACGGCCATACCGGCCGGTTTTGACCACCATGGGTGCCTGACACCGGTCACAGATCTCGTTGGTTTCAACCTGTTCCTGGTCTTCCGGAAGAGGCTTGGTATTCTTGCAGCCGGGATATCCCGGACAGGCCAGAAAACGCCCATTCCGTCCCCATTTCACCACCAGATTGCGCCCGCACTCCTCGCATACCACGTCACTTTCCTGCTGGAGTGACTGCTTCAGTTCCTTGCGCCGGGCGTTGGCGTGTTCCAGGTCCTCCCTCCAGGACCCGTAGAAATCCCGCACGGCTCCGACCCAACCATCACGCCCTTCCTCTATCTGGTCCAGCCTGTCCTCCATTCTGGCCGTGAACTCGATGTTGAACAGATGTGGGAAGGTCTCCACCAGCAGGTTGTTTACCGTGTGTCCGCGTTCGGTGGCCACAAAAAACCGGTTGTCCACCTTGTCGACATAACCGCGATCCTGGATGGTGGTGATGATCTGGGCGTATGTGCTGGGCCGGCCGATGCCGTCGGCCTCCAGTTGCTTGACCAGCGAAGCCTCCGTATAGCGGGGAGGCGGTTTGGTGAAATGCTGCTCGGGATCCAGCTCGTGCAGCTGCAGCTCCTGACCGTTGGCCAGATCCGGCGGTAGTGTTACGGCCTGATCCTCTTCTTCTTCCTCTTTGCTCTCCGTATACAGCAGAGTGAAGCCGGGGAATTTCACCGAACTGCCCGTTGTCCGCAGCAGGTAGTCCCCCGCGGCTATATTCACCGTAGTGATACTCAATACCTGGGGTTTCATCTGCGAAGCCACGAAACGCTTCCAGATCAGCTCATACACCCGTGCCTGATCCGCGTTGAGCAGCTTGCGCATGGCGTCCGGGTGGAGTTCCACCGACGTGGGGCGGATGGCTTCGTGGGCGTCCTGCGCCGAATTCCTGGTCTTGTAGGTATTGGGGCTATCCGGTACGTATACCTGCCCGTACAGCCGCCCGATCTCGCCGCGCACCTCCTGGACGGCTTCGTCGGCGACGCGGACGGAGTCCGTGCGCATGTAAGTGATCAACCCCTGAACCTCGCCGTCCACTTCCACACCTTCGTACAGCTGCTGCGCTACGGCCATGGTGCGCTTGACGGAAAAACGCAGACGGCGGGCGCAATCCTGCTGGAGCGTGCTGGTGGTAAACGGCGGAGCCGGCCGCCGGGTCTGCTCGCGACGCTTGACTTCCCTGACTTTGAAGGTCTGTCGCTGCAGATCCTCGACGATGCGATCGGCCTGCTCTTTGGCGCCGATCTGGATTTTCACACCCGCATGCCGCAGAAGACGGGCGCGAAACGGTTCCACAGGCTTGCCGTTGTCGCTGGCGATGCGCATCAGCGCATCTATCGACCAGTATTCCTCCGGCGTGAAGGCCTCGATTTCCTTGTCCCGCTCGCATATGAGCCGTACGGCCACGGACTGTACCCGGCCCGCCGACAGGCCGGAGTGTATGACCTTCCACAGAAGCGGACTGATCTCGTAACCCACCAGCCGGTCCAGGACACGCCGGGCCTGTTGAGCATTCACCTTGTTCATGTCGAGGTACCCCCAGCGTTCCAGCGATTCGCGTACGGCACGGGGGGTGATCTCATTGAACAGGATACGCTTGACCTGGTCATCCTTGCGTGTGATGGCATTGGCCAGATGCCAGGCGATGGCTTCTCCCTCCCGGTCCGGGTCCGTGGCCAGGTAGATGTCATCCACTTTCTGGGCCGCGCGGCGCAGCTCAGTCAGCAGTTTGCCCTTGCCGCGTATGGTTACGTACCGTGGCTGGAAATCATTGTCGACATCGATCCCCAGTTCCTTGGGCGGCAGGTCGCGCACATGTCCCATGCACGACTTCACCACGAAATCCTTGCCCAGTATCTTGTTGATCGTTTTAGCTTTACCCGGCGACTCAACCACGACCAGCGATTTTCCCATCAGAACCGCTTCCCTCGTTATCAACAGAGCTAAATATTTGTTTTTGTGTGTTTTATCAAAAACCCGCCAGACCGGCCGGGCGTACGAATATAGAGACGCCGTCAACCCGTTGCAACAACCCTCCGGGCTCTCTACCTTTTCCGCAAGGATTTTGCGACGGTACCACAGCATGCCAGGACGATATCACAGCACGCAAGGTACCAGAGTATGTGATGATCGCCGCTGATGCGCAACCGGGGTTGCCGGAGACCGGCCCGGCCCGATGCGGCGGCAGGCTCCGCAACAACACCGGAAGGACCCGTCCTTGATTCGAAGCAAAACCGCCGAAGAGATCAGCCGTATACGCGCTGCGTGTGCCATAGTCCACCGGGTACAACAGGAACTGAAACCGCTGCTCGTGCCCGGATCCACCACCCGTTCGCTGGACTCTGTTGCCGAATCCGTCATCCGCGGCCACCAGGCCACTCCCGCATTCAAGGGCTACCGCGGCTTCCCGGCCACCATCTGTGCTTCAGTTAACGCCCAGATCGTCCATGGCGTTCCAGATGACAGAAAGCTGCAGGCAGGCGACATCGTCAGCATCGATGTCGGCGTGCGGCTCAACGGCTATTACGGGGATGGGGCGTTCACTGCCGCAGTGGGTCCGGTGTCCGCGGAGGCCCAGCGATTGATCGACGTCACCCGATCGTGCCTGGATCTGGCCATACAGCAGGCACGCCCGGGAAACCGGCTGTCCGACATCTCCCATACCGTCGAGACGCAGGCAACCGCAGCCCGTTTGAGCGTGGTCCGTCAGTTCGGTGGCCACGGGATAGGGCGCGAACTGCACGAGCCGCCGCATATCAACAACTATGGCCCTCCTGGTCGCGGCCCGCGGTTGCAGGCGGGTTTCGTGCTGGCTATCGAACCTATCCTCAGCCTGGGCCGTCCGGAAATGCGCACCGGCACGGATGGTTGGACCACGACCACCGCGGATGGCCTGCCTGCCGCCCATTTCGAACACACCATCGCCATCACCCATGGCACGGCCGAGATCCTGACGCTGAGTTCGCCACCATGAAGGTGACCTTCCTGGGAACCGGAACGTCTGTAGGTGTACCTCGAATTGCCTGCGATTGCGCCGTCTGCGCTTCCACGGATCCGCGCAACCAGCGCTTGCGGTGTTCGCTGTGGTTGGAGCAAGACGGCAGGAGCATCTTGATCGATACCACCCCGGACCTGCGTACCCAGGTGCTGCGCGCCGGGATCCGCCGCCTGGATGGCGTGCTGCTGACCCATGGACACGCGGATCATCTCCATGGGCTGGATGACGTGCGCTGCTTTGGGTTGGAACACAGCCGGCCGCTGCCGTGTTATGCCGATCGGTGCACCATACAGCGGATCCGCACCGTGTTTGACTATGCCTTCCGTACGAATAATCCCAGCTCCGTCCCGCGTCTGGCCCTGCACCAGGTGGACGGCCCGTTCAACCTTGCCGGGTTCACCATAGTACCGGTGCCGCTGTTGCACGGACGCCAGCAGATATTGGGCTACAGGATCGGCGACCTGGCCTACCTGACCGACTGCAGCGACATCCCTCAGGCCTCCATGCCCCTGTTGCGGCGGCTGGAAGTCCTGGTGCTGGGAGCCCTGCGGGACCACCCGCATCCCACCCACTTCAGCCTGGATCAGGCCGTCGCGGCCGCCAACAGCATCGCAGCCGGACGCACGCTGCTTACCCACATCTCGCACAGTCTGGATCATGCGACGACGAACGCTCGTCTGCCCGCCTCGGTGCAGCTGAGTTATGACGGGTTGACCCTGTCCGTGTCCGGATGAATCAGCACCTGGACCAGCCGCAGTGCTTACAGGTCAGGCAGCCGGTCTCATGCGTGACCGTGGAACCGCATTCCGGACAGGTCACCGTGGACCGCGGGGCCGTCGAGTCGGGCGCGGGCGTCCGGGATGTGCTGGAGACACTCGCATGGGCTGCTGGCGCCTGCGACTCCGCCGGAGCACACGCCTGCGGCAAGGCACCGGCACTGCGGCGCCGCAGATGCCGTTCCAGCGCTTTACCGATGGCGTCCGGAGTGGAGAGTATCAGTTCGCCGTCCTCCCAGACCGGGTTGGGCCCCGAAATACCTTTCAGCTCGTCGACGATTTCCTGGGGATCCACCCCTGAGCGCAGACTCATGGAGATGAGCCGGCTGATGGCCTCCGATTGCGCCGCCGCACCGCCGCCCGCCTTGCCGATCGTGCTGAATACCTCGCACAGGCCCTCATCGTCTTCATTGATGGTGACGTAGAGGTTGCCTTCACCGGTACGTATGCGCTCGGTTACTCCCCGGGTTACCGCCGGCCGGCGGCGTGGATGGTGACTGGCCCTGACCGGCCGGTCGCTCCCTGCCTGCCCGCCGGCACTGCCGGCGCCGGCAGCCGTCTCCCCGGCCGCGATCGCCTCCGCCTCGGCGTCCGTCTGCAATATGCCATTCCGGCTACCCTCACGGTACACGGTGACCCCCTTCAGTCCCTCCCGGTATGCCGAGAGGTAAATATCGGCCACCGTTTCCACACTGGTGTCCTGCGCCAGATTGATGGTGGAGGAGATGCTGCTATCCGTATAGCGCTGGATCACACTCTGCATGCGGACACGAAAAAACGGATCGATCTCATGCGCGGTTACCACATATTCCGGCAGGTTGTCGTCGTCACCGAAAAGCTGACGGATGAGCGGATGGCATACCTTGTAATCGACGAAGGTCTCCCCGTCCGACTGCTTGACGCGCCGGTTGTAGCTGGTACAGAAAATGGGTTCGATGCCCGAACTGGTCTGCGCCACGATCGAACCGGTGCCGACCGGAGGCATGGTGATCAGGGTGGCGTTGCGTATTCCGTGCCGGGCCATGTCGGTGCGCAGAGGCTCGGGCAGGTTCTGTATGAATCGGCTGCGCGACATACCCTCCCAGTCGAACAGCGGGAAAGCGCCCTTCTCCCGTGACAGCGCGATCGAGGCCTGGTAGGCCCGATGGCACAGGGACTGCATGATCTGCTCGACCGCTTCCAGGGCTTCGTCCGAATCGTACCGCAACTGCATCAACACCAGCGCATCAGCCAGTCCGGTTACTCCCAGCCCTACCCGGCGATCGGACGCCACCGCCTCCTTGATCCTGTCCAGAGCGTGACTGGGCATGTTGTAGTCTATGACATCGTCCAGAAACCGCACGGCAACTTCGACGCATTCGGCCAGCGCATCGAAGTCGAAGGTGCCGTCCTCGCGTACGAACCGCGGCAGGTTGATGTTGCCCAGATTACACGCGGTGTAGGCGGCCAGAGGTTGCTCGCCGCACGGATTGGTGCTGACCAGCGGGTTGACATATTCCACATTATGATAGGCCCGCATGGTATCGAAAAAGATGATGCCCGGCTCCGCCGAAGCGTGGGCATGGGTGATGATCCGGTTCCACAGCTCACGAGCTCGCACGGTCCGGAAGTTCCTGCCGTTCCAGCGCAGGGGGAAATCATGATCCTGAATCACGGCCTGCATGAATTCGTCGGTGATCAGCACCGAAATATTGGCGTACTGGACCTTGGTGCGGGCGCTGTCGCTTTTGATGGAGATGAAATCCTCGATGTCCGGATGATCGACGCGGAGCGTCAGCATGAGGGCTCCCCGGCGGCCCGCCTGGGACACGGCGTTGGTGCTCTCGGAAAGCAGGTTCATGAAAGCCGTGCAGCCCGGCGATTTGTCCACTGTGGCGTTCACCGGTGCTCCCCGCGGCCGCAGCACGGACAGGTCCGTACCCACTCCGCCACCGGTGCGGTAGACCATGGCAGATTCCGTCAGGCAGCGATAGATGCCTTCCAGGCTGTCTTCCGTGATGGGTATGACGTAGCAGTTCGATAGCGTCGGTTTGCGGCGGGCTTCGTCGCGGCCGGCTCCGTGCATGACCCGTCCCCCCGGGATGAAACGAAAATCCGCCAGCAGCGTGAAGAAACGTTCGTACCACTGGTCGCGATCCCGTTCCACGGAGGAGACCGCTCTGGCGATGCGATCCCACATATGCAGCGGCCCGCGCTCTCCGGGGGCCAGGTATTTGCTGCGCAGGACATCGATCGCCAGCTCGTTGTCCCCGTAATAAGCTGCCGCATCGTCAGCCCGGGCACGCGTGTCACCATCGTCCGAGGTCACCGCATCGCGGTGTTCCAGCTGCGCCAGCAGTGTATCCAAACGGCGCATGCCGCGGGTTGCTCCTGCGCCGCCGGCTATCCGGCCGCTGCGTTCAGACTTCATACCATTCTCCCGTCGAGACAGGATGCGTGTCATGGGGGTCGATCACCCGGATCGGCCGCTGTAGAACCGGCAGCGGCGAACAGGCGCCGCGACCGGAATGGACGACCCGGAACAGGCCGATGCCGGGTCCGAAAGGTCATGTCCACGACGCGCCAGACCACATCATGAAACACCCTATACCAGACCATCCACAATATATTGTGTAGAGTTATATAAACTGACGGACGCCGTTTTGTCAAGCCGCCCGCTTGGCCATCCTGCGGCCCGCCCGCTTGGCCGCGGATCGGGGTGGTTCCAGCGCGAGAGGCACCGGACCCGGTTTACGCTCCAGGCAGCCGCAGCTGCGGCCCGCCCGGTCACGTCTTGGGCCGGTCATGTCTGGAGTTGCCCGCAACGACCCCGGCCCGCCGCCCGGAACCACAATCGGCGGCAGATCATCGGGCATACCAACGGGCAGAGCAACCGCAGTGTATAGCGGTTCTCCAGCCTGCCGAGGGGTCTTTACGGTAGAATCACGGTTAGGGGGCCAGCTGCTCCAGTTCACGGACGAAGTCACTGCGATCCTTGAACTGCCGGTACACCGAGGCGAAACGCACGTACGCCACTTCATTGAGACTGCGCAACCGCTCCATCACCAGTTCACCGACCTGCTTGCTGCGCACTTCCTTCTCGCTGAGGCGGGACAGTTCCCCCTCCACCTGGTCCACCAGCTGCTCGATCTGATCCACCGAGACCGTGGTCTTGTAGCAGGCCAGCTGGATCTTGTCCATGAGCTTGCCGCGGTCGAAAGGCTCTCTGCGGCCATCGGCCTTGATGACGGTGAGCGGAACGTTCTCGATGTATTCGTACGTGGTGAACCGCTTGCCGCAATCCAGGCATTCCCTGCGTCGGCGAATGGCCATACCCTCGCGACAGGAACGCGAGTCCACGACCTTGTCCTCCAGATGACTGCAGAAAGGACACTGCATGACGGGTACACCTCCGATTGGCTGGCGCGCCGCAGCGCCCCGGACAGAGGATGGCACGTATGACCGATTCTGGTACCGTACAGTGGGTCAACTAAAGTAGGATAACGACAACGGCCGCACAGAGCAAACCCGCTCGCAGCCGCCATCGCCGAACCGGTGATCGAGCTGCCGCGCCGTGTCCTGTGAGCGAGTCTGCGTTCCGGTTCAATCCAGCCGGAAAGTGAACGGCAGACTGACCCAGACCTTGACCGGCCGGTCGTTCTGGATGGCAGGTTCGAATTCCCATTGGAGCGCGGCCTCCCGAGCGGCCTGATGGAACACCTCGGGGCCGGTGATCTCACCCAGGCGCTCCACCCGGCCTTCCGTGGTGATCAGCGCCGTGACGAATACCCTGCCCGTGATATTCGCCCGCAGGGCGATCTCCGGGTAGTCCGGCACCACCTGCTTGGTAACCACGGGTTGCTTCTCGACCTTCCACAGTTCGACGATTTCCTCCTCGTCCTCTTCCAGCTCGATCTCCTGCACCACCGTTTCCTGCTGCCGCCGAACCCTGGGCGGCGGCGGCGGCAGGTCGTCCAGGAAGCTGAAATCTATATCGGTTTCCTCGATGGTCAGATCGTCCGGAACCTCTGGACTGTCCGTGGCAACCGGTACCACCGGACGCGAGGGCGGCGGTGGCTGGCGCTCCTGCCGGGTGGGCGGAATATCCTCGAGCTGGATGATGACCGGCGCCTCGCTCCGGGCATGAACCTTCGGCTCGATGTCCGGAAACAGCACAAAGACGAACCCGTGCAGCAGCAGCGACAGCGCGAAAGCGCTGCCCAGATTGCGGCGGTAACGCAGACGCAGATCGGCTTCCGGCTGCTTGCCGCGGATCATGACCCGGTCTCCCGTCTGGTGGAAAAATTGACGCGCAGTGCCTCCACCTGGCGCAATTCCTGCAGCAGGTCCGACATCAACCCGAAACTGGCCTGTTCATCGCCCCGAATCGAAACGATGGTCCGCGGGTTGGCGGTCATTCTGGCGTGCATGACCTCGCCGACCTGTTCCAGCGGGACCATTCGGTCGTCTATGCTGATCCGGCCCTCCGCATCGATCCATATGGCCGTGATGTTCCGCCGGCTTTCCAGGGTTTCGATCTTCTCCGCCGCGGGCAAGCGCACGGGTATGCCGCGGTAGCGCACGAATACCGTAGTCACCATGAAAAAGACGAGCAGGAGAAAGGAAATATCCGCCATGGAAGCCGTCGGAATCACCGACACAACCTTCGACTTGCGGGTGAACTTCATGGTCTACTCTTCAGGATTGGCAATGGAAATGCGGGTGGCGCCGGCCAGCTTGAGTTCATCCAGCACGTCGACGAACGTGCGATAGGTGGCACCGCGCTCGGTTTTCACGGAGACGATCAGGTTCGGGTTGGCCTCCAGGCGGGATCGGATTTCACCGCGCAGGGCCTGAAACGGCAGCGGCGTGAGTTGATCCGGAGGTTCGAATATGGCCACACGGTCGTCCCGGCTGATCCACACATTACAGATGTTGCGCCGCTGCACCTCCATGGCGTCACCGATGGCGGGAAGGTGCAGGGAAAGCCCTTGATCCTGGTTCATGGTGGTGGAAACCAGAAAGAAGCAGATCAGCAGGAAGGCGATATCGGCCATGGAAGCCGTCGGGATCGCGGGGGATACCCGCGTCACTCGAGTCCACCTCACGGTCAGGCTCCCTCAGCTGCGCTGCGCTCCTCGTGCCGTATTTCGGCCAGCAGGTCGATGAAGGCCGCCGTGTGTTCCTGCATGTCGGCGACGATACGGTCTATGCGCGAAGCGAAGTAGTTGTAGCAGAACTGTATGATGATCCCCACCACCAGCCCCGAAGCGGTGGTGATCAGGGCTTCCGATATACCGCCCGCCACCTGGGCGGGCACCACGTCGCCCATTTCCCGTATCACCTGAAAGGAGGCAATCATACCGCTCACCGTACCCAGGAAGCCGACCATGGGTGCCAGGTTGGCTACGGTGGACAACCAGACCATGCCGCGTTCCAGGAAAGCCATTTCCACGGCCCCGGAATTCTCCATGGCTTTTTCAGCGTGGTCGATGCCGCGGTGCAGCCGCAGCAGACCGGCATGGATGACGGAGGCCAGCGGCCCTCGAGTCTGCGCACACAGCTCCGCCGCCGCGTCCGGACCGCCGTGGCGCAGCGCCTGTTCCAGCTTCTGCGCAAACGCCTGGGCGTCGATCGCCGCGCGCGACAGGGCAATCAGTCTCTCGATGGCGAATGCCGTACCCATGACGAGCAGGAATAGCAGGGGCCACATGGCCCATCCGCCGTCGACGAACAGTCTGACCATATATCCTCCCACACCTTGTTCATGTCTGCTGAGTGTGATGCTGCCTGAGGAGATACCCCTGTTTCAGTCCAGCTGCCCGGACGTCAGTTTTCCGGTTCGAGGGCGTTCCGGAAGAAATCCCTGAGGAGTCTTTCCTCTTCTGTCTCCGGCGGCCGTAGCTGCCATATGCGCTGTTGCGCCACCACCTCCCACCGGGGGTCGGCCTTGGCTTGCTCGAACGCTGCCAGGGCTGGTTCCACCAGGCCCTGCAGTACCAGGACGTCGCCTTGCAGCAACCGCAGGTGCGCATTCCTGCTGTCGGCCTTCAGTCCCTCTTCCAGCCACTGCGTGGCACGTTGCAGATCCCTGGAGTTCAGATAGTGTTCGATCAGATCGATGATGGTGTCCAGATCCTGGGGATCAGCCTCAGCCATGGCCTCCCAGGCCCGCAAGCGCACCCTGTGGTCATCGTTCTCCTCGGCCAGACTGGCCATGCGGCTGTAGTACGAATACCGGTTGGCCGAGTCGATCAGGGCCATCTGCTCGAGCGTATGGTACGCGCTGTCCGTGTCCCCCCGCTGCTGCTGCAGGCGCAGCATGGCCTCCAGGGCCTCGCGCTGCTCGTTCTGATTTCCGTTCTCCTCCCGTATGGTGACCAGCTTTGCCCTCCAGCTCAAGGCTTCCGAGGTCCGCCCAAGGTCCTCGTTCAGCAAGGCCAGCAGTTCGTACAGCTCTTCCCGGACGTCGGTCCGGGCAGCCAGGATCTCGTAGTGGCCAAGGGCCTCCTGCGTTCGTCCGTCGCGGCGATACAAGTCGGCAAGAACCCGTCGCGTAGATTCGTCTTCGGAGCGCACGCGCAGCACGCGCTCCAGGCACATGGCTGCCGAATCCGTCTTGCCGGCATTGATGTAGATCCCGTATAACCGCACATTGGTATTGACGTGCAGAGAGTCCATGGCGACGGCTTTCAACAGCGCCTCCTTGGCGCCGCCGATATCCTGGATCTGCAGCCGCACCTGTCCCAGGCGATAGTGACCCAGCGCATCATCAGGACGGTACCGCAGGTACTCGGCGTAATACCGCTCCGCTTCGGCGAAGTCCTGCCGCTCCCTGGAGATGCTGGCCAGATAGCGGTATTTACGCACCGAATCCTGTACGCTGACCTCCGCGGCATAGGTTTGCGGGACCATATACAGCAAGGTTACAACCATAGTTGCACAGCTCAGCTTCATGGCACATCCGTATGTCATGGTGCAGCCCGGAAAACCCATCGCCGGTTTTCGCTCGTGTTCGGTTTTGTGTAGTTATATTAATGGATAGTCTGGCATTGTGCCACCCTTGGCATCGTTGTGCCACCCGGCGCCTGCGGGATCTGCTCCACGTACGCATGTGATCGACGGGTTACCCGGCCGGCACCGTGATCGCGCACCGTGATACCGCGCGCCACACCGCGCCGCACGCGGTTCCCGGCCGCTGCTGCCGGGGTCGGATGCCGGGACGCCGCCAGCATCCGGAGTACGACGCGAAGACAGCCCACCGATCCGGTGTCTATGTTGCGGGAAGGATGCTCGCATGGCTCAGGTGGAAACGTGCCGGCAACAGGCCGGACCCGAAGTGTACGGTGACGATCGCGCCCTGGCTGCCCGTATCGCGGCCGGAGACCAGGCGGCTTTCGCGCATTTGGTACAGGTGTATCATCCCGTAGCCTACGAACTGGCTTGTCGTCTGTTGACCGATTGCAATGACGCTGAGGAAGTCACCCAGGACGCCTTCGTCAAGATATACCGTGCGGCCGGCAGCTTCCGCGGCCAGGCCTCGCTGAAGACCTGGGTGCTGCGTATCGTCATGCGCCTCAGCCTCAATCGGCGCCGGGACCACTCGCGCAGCGCCTGGGCCAGGCTGGGATTACAGCGCAGCAGCGGCACGCGAAGCGCTCACCCCCCGCCCGAGCCAGCGACACCACCCGCGTCCACACCGGAGGGACTGTATCTGGCCGGAGAAACACGGGCACGGATTATGGCCCTGATCGAGCAGTTACCGGAGAACCTTCGGCAGGTGCTGCTGCTCAACAGCCTGGATCAACTGTCGTACGAGGAGATCGGCCGAATACTTGGAATACCGGTCGGCACGGTGAGTTCCCGCCTCCACGCCGCGCGCCGGCGGCTGAGGCAAGCGCTCGCCCGCCTGGACCTGATCTGACCGCATCATGCCAACCCGGAGGCCTTCCATGGCTGACATCTTCTGGCAGCATCACACCCTGGAGCGGCAGCTCTCGGCGCATCTGGACGGCGAGCTCCCGGCGGACATCGCCGACGCCCTGAACGAACGGCTGGCCCTGGATCCGAGGGCACTCGCCGTCCTGCAGACGCTGAGCCGGGTGGACAGACTGACGCGCCTGGCCGTTACTCCGGAGGCGCGGCCGGATCTGGACGCAACGATCGCCGGGCTGCAGCGCCGCGTCGCCGCACATCGGGTCGCGGCCGCCGCTTCCGGGACGGCAGCCGCCGCTACCGGCGGCTGGAAACAGCTGACTCCCGCGCTGCTTGCCTCGGCGGGCCTGCTGGTCACCGCCAGCATCGCCTTTCTGGGCCTGCGCCGGCGCGGTCTGGTATAGTCGTGCCCCCGTCCATTGAACTGGAGAGTTCCATGAACTGGCTCGAGCGGATGAAATCCGGACTCAAGACCCGGATCAAGCGCGAAATCCCCCAAGGTATCTGGCAGCAATGCACCCACTGCGGTCACTCCACCTATACGATGGCCCTGGAGCGCAACTACTGGATCTGCCCGGAATGCACCGGACATTATCCCATCAGCAGCCGGCAATATGCCAGCCTGTTACTCGACGAAGACAGTTTTGCCGAAATGGATGCCACAGTAACCAGCTCGGATCCGCTGCGTTTTCGTGACACCAAACGCTACAGCGAACGCCTCAGAGCGGCACGACGCCTATCCGGCCTGAACGAGGCCATCCTGACCGGCATTGGCACGATGGGCGGCCATCCCGTGGCGCTGGGGGTGATGGACACCCGCTTCATCATGGGGTCCCTGGGCAGCGCTACCGGCGAGAAAATCGTCCGCCTCATCGACCGCGCCCGGGTGGACCGCCGCTGTCTCCTCCTGGTCTGCCAGTCCGGCGGGGCACGGATGATGGAAAGCGCCTTTTCCCTGATGCAGATGGCCAAAATCAGCGCCAAGCTGCGTCAACTGGCCGAGGATCGGTTGCTGTACATCACGGTTCTTACGGATCCGACATATGGCGGTGTGACGGCCAGCTTTGGCATGCTGGGCGACATCATCCTCGCCGAGCCCCGGGCCCGGGTGGGTTTCGCGGGTCAGAACGTCATCAAACAGTTCCTCGGCACGGACGAACTTCCGGAGGATTTCCAGATCGCCGAATCCGTACTGCAGCACGGCTTCGTGGACCGTATCGTCTCTCGCGACCAGCTGGCCGTGGAGATCGTCCGGCTCATCGCACTGCTGGCACCCGACGGCAACCCTCAGGAACCACCGGCCGCTCCGTGAATATCATCCCACCGTCGACGCTCGCCCGGGTGGGTCTGATGGCTGCGCTGACAGCGGTGGGGGCCTTCATCCGCATTCCATTCCCGTATGTCCCGGTAACGCTGCAGGTACCATGCGTCTGCCTGGCCGGTGCGTGGCTGGGGCCACGCTATGGCGCCTTGAGTCAAGTGGTGTACTTGCTGGCCGGACTGCTCGGCTTCCCGGTGTTCGCGCACGGTGGCGGGCCGCAATACCTGTTGAAACCCAGCTTCGGCTACCTGGCGGCGTTTCCACTGGCCGCCTGGTCGGTAGGCAAAATTGGCCGTGGAGCGCATTCAACGCCCCGGGCGATCATCGCCACGATCAGCGGTCTGGTGGTGGTGTATCTGGTGGGGACCGCGGGATTGTACCTGAATCTGCGCTTCCTGACAGGGCAGGACATCTCCTTCGCCGCAGTGGTCCGTTTGGGGCTATTGCCCCTGCCCAAGGATCTGCTGCTGACGCTACCAGTCACCGTATGGGTATTCCGCCGGCGCGAACCCGGCCGCTCCGGCCGAAACACCGTCAGAAAATGTTGCTGTACCTGAGATGGGTGGAGTACTGTTCCGTGGAAACGGCCACTCCCAGCCGGATGACGAAATCGGCATTCCAGTAGATACGCAACCCTGCGCCGCCGCTACCGTGAAGCCCGGACAGCGTCAGGTCGTCCAGATTCCTCCAGACGCGTCCGGTATCGAAGAACAGGACAGCGTGAAATTCCAGGTATTGCTTGTACATCTGCAGACTGCCCAGATGACAGCGCAACTCGGTGTTGGTCATGAAGCGCACATTGTCCGTGAATCGCTGGCTGTCGTATCCCCTTAACGTATCACTGCCCCCCAACCCCTTGATGTCTATTCCGCCGCCGATTTCCCCGTACGCGTACAGAGGCACGGTACCGCTCAGAACCTCGAAGATCGTGCGCTGAGCCAGATTCAGACGTTGCGTCACAGGATAATAGCGCGCATCCGTGAAGGTGTACCGGTGGAAATCGATTGGCTCGAAGAACAACGCCAGGACGGAATTACGCGCCGTCTCGTAGGACCAGCGATGAAAGACGCCGCGCTTGGGCACGGTTTCGTCATCCCGGGTATCCCACGTCAACCGGAAACCGACAAAGCCGGCGTGTCCATCCCGCACTCCATACGGAGTTCCTGCATCGAGGTAATAGGACCGCTCCCCGCGCGGACGCACCGTGGTACTCTGTAGTCCGACAGCCGTGGAGATGCGCAGCGGACCGTACAGATGGCGCAACAAGGTAAAGGTGAAGCTCGGTTGCTGAAGCACGTAATAGTAGTAGTTTTCGTCGCGGAAGCACGGACTGTCAGGATCGGTGAAGGCGTCGACTATCTCCGACTGGTTACCCCGCCCGTAGTACCGCACCCGGATATCCTGTCTGTCGGCGAACAGAAGTTCCACGCCGAAACCCGTATCCGATATTTTCGGTACTTTGAAACGCAGGTACGAATCACTCCTGCCACGGGTGGAATGCAGCGTGTTAATGGTGGTTTTATACCTGTAGGGACGCCGCTGGTAGTCGACCCAATGAATCCTGGCCCCGTAATTCCAGCCGGTATTGGTGCTGTAATAAAATACGGGCAGGCCGGTCACCCCGTACGGAACATCGTTGATGGTCAACTGCCGGCGCTTGGCCAGCCAGCGCACCGCGTCCATGGTCTGGTCCGCGGCGACTTTCTGTGCCTTTACCAGACCTCTGGGAGCTTCTTCGACAAGCAGCCGCGGCGCTCCCCATATCAGAGCGGGCAAACTGTCCTGATTCCCCGTTTCCAGCGTGTCGGTCTCCGCGGATGGCTGCGGCTCATCCTCCTGCCGCACGGTGTCCTGCATCACCGGCTGTCGGGCATACCCGTAGCCCGCCCAGCTAGAGCCGGTTTCCGCATTCACGGATCCCATCCACAGCAAGGCGATGGCCATGCCGGCACCGGTGGCGGCCACCAGGCACCGCCCGGTGCAGGACTGGGGCTGAAAGCTGGTCCGCTGCCCCCTCATGTCCGATCCGATATAAAAGGACTCACCCGCACACATGGTGGTTATTTCCTTGCCACAGGCTCGTTCTCGCGGGACAACCGTCCGCCGGCATGCGCATCAGCTTGTTCCACACGCTCGAAACGGCTCCGGTCAGCCTCCGTCACGGTGGCATCCAGAACAAAGCGCAACGGCGATAACGTCACCTCACCGCGCTCCAGAGCCGCCAGGTCTCCGTCCACAATGGGCTCCGTAACCCGCACCCCCGAGAAACCGTATTCATACCGGCCGCTTGCAGACGGCACGAAATAGGCGCCGTATTCGGTCCGCGTCACGCGCGCGAGCCGCCGCGGCGTGGCCGGCTTGGTGGTGCTGGGCATATTGACCGTCAGCACCGATGCATCCCCGGGCATGCCCCGGTCAAGAAGCTCCTCCACGATCTCCCGAGTGACAACTGCGGCATGACCGAGCAATGCCAGCACCTGGGGGGTGGCGACCCGATCGCGGCGCCAGCGATCGTAGTCGACGGCATTCAAGTGCACGGAAAAAGCCGCCGCCGGAATGCCACCGAGCATGCCCTCCACAGCGGCGCCTACCGTCCCCGAACTGAGCAGATAGGCAAGGCCGGCATTGGTACCCAGGTTGATGCCGGAAACCACGAGAGCCGGCCGCGTCGGGAAAAGCGTATGAATACCCAGATTGGCGCAGTCCGCCGGATATCCGTCGACAACCCATACCTCGTATGCACCATTTTCCGCCGCCGTGGCCCGGCGCGGTCTCAGAGCGGCGAAACGACTCATGATCTTACCGGTCCAGCTACACTCCGACGCAGGCAGCACCCCCCTGACCGGGGCGATGCGCGACAACTCGCGCAGCAGGAGCGGGACGGCAGGCGAATCCACGCCATCATCGTTGGTTACCAGAATCCAGGGATCACTTACAGGCTTGTGCAGACTCACATTTTCCTCCGTGTCAAGCTGATGGGTCCAGGGGCTGCGGGACCGACCGCTCCCACGCACGACCGTGTACCGCGCTGCGGCCGTTGTGACCGGGTATCGCGCGGTGGCCGTTGTAGCCGTGGTTTGCGCTGCGGCCGCTGTGGCCGGGTATCCGGGTATCGGCCCGCTCATCACCCCGCTGCCTGTCCGCCCCCCTTCCTACGGAGTTGGCGCAGGCGGCAGGCAAGCACGGAAAACCCGGAGAGGCGGGCCGGTGCTGGCTGCTGTGCCGGCCGGTGTCTTGCCCTATATTATATCACCCCGGAGGACATCAGCACAGAGCCGGCATGACCGACACCCATGTCGGCCGGTCAGACACGCCCACCAGGACCGCATCCGCCACGCGGCGGGTGGGTTACCCGAATGGCACACATGGAAGAAGACGCGCTTCTGCAGGACCTGGAACAACTGGCTGCAGAGCTGGATATCGAGGTCCGGTACGACGTGATGGACCGCCGCGGCGGGCTGTGCCGGCTGCACGGCAGGAGCTGCCTTATCCTCAATCGCGCCCTCTCCATGGCCGAGCGGATCGACTTGCTTGAACAGACGCTGTGCCACTTTCCTCTGCATGACATTTTCCTGCGCCCCTGGATCCGCGAACGGCTGGAACAGCGGCTCAACGACCCGCCCTGACCCTGCCTGGGCAGCTTCTGTTGCATTTGCGTCGAGTTCCCACGCGAGGCGCTTGTTCAACGTCGGGGGAGCTGAGGCGAGGCCTCTCCAGGGGTATCGTCTGCTCGGTTGTACCCACAAAAACGAGGCAGCGATTTGGTCCGTTATTCGCCTGCCTTCCGTTGCCGGTTCTTCCGGGCAATACCGGTGTCGGCCCGGCGCAGGCAGGTGCCGGCAACCGGTTCAGACCGCACGAACCCGAACGGTGCCTTGACATAAGGACTTAACTCGCTATTTTTTCCTTTCTTCGAGCTAAAACCCTGGATATCAGCCCGTCCTGACTGGCCGGCCTCCATCGCAGCCGCACCTGAACACGGAGAGGTTCACCCATACATGCCCAAAATCAAGACGCATCGCTCCTCCGCCAAACGGTTCAAGCAGCGGGGCTCGGGCAGCCTGAAGCGGCGGTCCGCATACGGTACCCATCTGCTCGGCAACCGCTCCACCAAGCGCAAGCGCAACCTGCGCTCGAACAAGCCCGTAGCCAGCGCCAACCTGAATATAGTCAAACGCGCTCTGGTCTTGAAGTGAACGGCTCCGCCCTGTGTGCAGCCGCACATCAGGGCCGGGCAGGCGCGTGACCCTTCAGGACGCTAACCGGAGACCCCACTGATGCCAAGAGTCAAGCACGCCGTCGCCACCAATCGGCGCAAAAGAAAAGTTCTGAAAAAAACCAGGGGATACTGGGGTGCGCGCAGCCGCCTGTATCGCACCGCCCAGGAAGCGCTCAATCGGGCCCAGGCCTATGCATACCGGGATCGCCGCAACCGCAAACGTGATTTCCGGCGCCTGTGGATCGCGCGGATCAACGCTGCCGCCCGTCTGCACGGCGTCTCCTACAGTCAGTTCGTCTGCGGACTGAACAAGGCGGGCATCCAGGTCAACCGCAAGCTGCTGGCAGACATGGCCGTACAGGATCCCCAGGCGTTTGCCGCGGTAGCCGAGCAGGCCAAGGCGCAGCTGTAGCCCCGTCCGGGTCCGTACCCGTATTCTGCCCGCCGGTGCGAGCCCGGGCCTTGGCGGGCACGGGTCACGTGGCGGCAGGCGCGCCGCGGACCCGCTCATCGGCACACGCTGCCCGGAAAATGCCGGGCCTGGGCGCTGCCCAGAGCAGTATCAGCATCACACTGTCCGGAGCTGCGGTGCCACCTCCCTTCCGATCTCCGCCCCGCAAGCGGCAGGTATGCCAGCAGCCTCCGTTTCTTTCGCCTCCGGCGCGGATACCCTTCCATCATGTTGGATGAAGTGAACCGTCTCATCGAGGCAGCCGGCGCGGACATAGGCTCTGCAGCCGATTCCCGTCAGCTGGAGGAGCTCAGGGTCCGGTACCTGGGGCGCAAGAGCCAGCTACGCGCCCTCATGAGCAGGATCGGCACGTTGCCTCCAGAAGAACGGCCGGCAGCCGGCGCGGCCACCGGAAAGGCGCAACAGGTCATCCAAACCGCGCTGGAAGAACGGCAGGCCGCGCTGGAACAGGAGAGCGAAAGCCGGGGCATGGATGTAACCCTGCCCGGCCGCCGCCGCGGCTGCGGCAAGAGACACCTGCTCACCAGCCTGAGCTGGGAGTTGGTCGACATCTTCCGGGGCATGGGATTCGACGTCGCCTCCGGCCCCGAGGTCGAGGACGAATACCATAATTTCGATGCTCTCAACACCCCTCCTGACCATCCGGCGCGTGATCTGCAGGACACCTTCTACCTGCGCGACGGCATGCTGCTGCGCACCCAGACGTCCACCGTCCAGATCCGGGTCATGGCCCACACCGCCCCACCCGTCCGTGTCGTGGCGCCGGGGCGGTGCTACCGTAAGGAATCCGTAGACGCCACGCATCATTTCGCCTTCCACCAGCTGGAAGGGCTGTATGTGGACCGCGGAGTGTCGTTAGCCGATCTCAAGGGCACCATCCAGATGATGGGCCGCCAGCTCCTGGGCGAACAGACCCGGGTTCGCTTTCGTCCCCACTTCTTTCCGTTCACCGAGCCCAGCGTCGAATACGACTTTTCCTGTTCGCTGTGCCAGGGACCGGATCCGTCGTGTCGAGTCTGCAAGGGCACCGGATGGATCGAAGTCGCCGGCGCCGGCATGGTGGATCCAGCAGTGTTCGAGGCCGTCGGATATGATCCGGAGGTATACACCGGTTTTGCTTTCGGTATGGGTCTCGAACGCGTTGCCATGATCCGCTACGGCATCGATGACATCCGCCTGTTTCTCGACAACGACCTTCGCTTCAACCGGCAATTCTGACCGCTGTAACGCTATCACGCGGCTTACCGCTGTCGCCGGTAGACCTGTATCCGGGACCGCAGCCGCGCGCACGCTCCCGGGAAGCTTGCAAACCATGAAAATCACGTATAACTGGCTAAAAGAATACATCGATGTTCCGTGGGACTGGCGGCAGCTGGTGGACAAGCTCACCATGTCAGGCCTGGAAACGGAGAGTGTCACGGACCTGGCCGCGGGCTTTCAGCACATGATCGTCGGTCAGGTAGTACAATGCCGGCCCCATCCTGACGCGGACCGCCTATCCATCTGCACCGTGGACATCGGCACAGATACCCGGGATATCGTTTGTGGCGCCCCCAACGTTCAGGCCGGCCAGAAGGTAGCCGTGGCCCTCGAGGGAGCCACTCTGGCCGGTGGCATGCAGATCAGAAAAACACGTATCCGGGGCGTCGCATCGGCGGGCATGATCTGCGCGGAGGACGAACTGGGCCTGGGAGTCGATCATCAGGGTATCATGGTCCTGGATGACGGCCTGACGCCTGGCACCCCGCTGGCCCCTGCCCTCGGACTCGAGGATGTTGCCATCGACTTCGAGGTCACGCCCAACCGGCCGGACTGCCTGAGCGTCTGGGGCATCGCCCGGGAGGTCAGAGCACTGACCGGCGCCGAACTCGCCTGGCCGCGCCTCGCCGCACCCGCGTCCGGTGATCCTTGCCACACCGGTATCGGCATCGACATCCAGGACTCCCAGGGATGTCCCCGGTACGTGGCCCGTATCGTCCGGGGCGTGCGTGTCGGCCCCTCCCCGGAATGGCTGCAACGGCGCCTGCAAGCGGTCGGACAACGGCCTATCAACAACGTCGTGGACATCACCAACTACGTTCTTCAGGAGCTGGGCCAGCCTCTGCATGCCTTCGATCTCGGCCGCATCGGCGGCGGTCGCATCGTCGTCCGCCGGGCGCGCGCCGGCGAACAGCTGCAGACCCTGGACGGCGTCCTGCGGGACCTGAGCAGCGACATACTGGTGATTGCCGACGCGCATCAGCCGGTGGCCCTGGCCGGCATCATGGGGGGAGCTTCCTCGGAGGTAACGGAGACCACCACGGACCTTCTCCTGGAAAGCGCCTATTTCGATCCGTCCCGGGTACGCCGCGGCCGGACCGCCCTCGGTGTACAGACAGAGGCCGCCATGCGTTTTGAACGGGGAGCGGACTGGGCCATGGCACCGGTTGCACTGGACCGGGCCGCCGCGCTCATCACCGATTTGGCTGGCGGCCGGATCGCCCCTTCCCCCATAGACGTCCGCTCCGCCTGCCCGCAGCCACCGCAGCTGACGCTGCGCGCGGAGCGCCTCAATGCGCTGCTGGCTACGCAGCTCCAGCCTGCGGATATGGCACGCACCCTGGAACGGCTGGGTTGCACGGTCAGCCTCCCTGCTCCGCTCATGCAGGTCACGCCGCCCTCGTACCGGCCGGATCTGACCCGCGAAGTCGACCTCATCGAGGAAGTTGGACGTATCCATGGGTTCGACAGCATCCCCGCCAGCCAGTCGGCCTGCGGTCCATGGCTGGCGCCCCCGGCACCCGCCCTGGCGGTTGAACGCAAACTGGGCGAACGGCTGTTGGGCCTCGGTTTCGACGAAGTCGTCACCAACACCGTGGTCGAACAAGCATGGCTGGAACTGACCGGTGAGACCACAGCCATGCGGCTGGCCAATCCCCCCACCGAGACCCAGTCCGTGATGCGTTCCACGCTCGCCACCAGTCTGCTGGATGTAACCCGCCGCAACCTCAACCGGCGCGTCGAGCGCGTGTTCATCTACGAGATCGGCACCTGCTTCCGTACCCAAACAGAGGCAGAAACCCCGGCAGAATACCGGCGCCTGGCCGCCCTCTGCTGTGGTCCGGTGACAGCCTCCACCTGGCAGCAGGATCGGCGCGAGGCCGGCCTGCTGGACCTCCGCGGCACCCTGGAGGATCTCTTTCCGGATTACGCCGTACGCCTGACCGCGGCGGAGCACCCATTGTTGCGCCCTGGGTACAGTGCCCGGGTCCATCTGCAAGGATTGGAGTGCGGCTGGCTCGGTGAAGTGGCCCCGTCCGTACGATCGGCATTTGATATCGACCGTCCCGTTCATATCTTTGAGCTGGAGACGGACCCGCTCGTACGGCTGCACACCAGATATGCACCGGGTTTCAAACCGCTCCCCCGCTATCCGGCGGTGGAACGGGATCTGGCGGTCGTCGTCGACCAGGATGTCGAATGCGAAGTCTTGATGCAGCAGATCCGCGCGGCATCTCCCGAACTCATCGAATCGGTCGAATTGTTCGACCTGTATGAGGGAGACCAGATTCCCGCGGGAAGAAAAAGCCTGGCCTTTGCTGTTCGCCTGCGTTCACCAGATCAAACCCTGGAGGACAAGCAGGCCGACCGGGTGATCGATCGGATCCTCAAGCGCCTGGAGACCCAGTTGGGGGCTCGTTTGCGCTGACCGGTCCAGGGAACCATCAGCCAACCAGTTCTGACAGGAGTTCTGTAAGAGAATGCCAGTAGAGAGCAACTTCGAACGCCTCGAGCAGGAAGTGGGTCGTCTCATCGACGTGCTGGGCACACTGCGCCAGGAGAACGTCGAGCTGAAGTCCCGGGTGGAGTCGCTCGACAGCGAAGTCGAGCAACTACGGAGTGAGACCGCGCGTCTGCAACAGATCGAGGAGCAATACCAGGAGGCCACCCAGAACCGCGAGGCCATCCGCGGGCGTATCGAGACTCTACTGTCCAAGCTCGATGCGGTAGAAATCTGATCCTGGCATCCAGACTGAAACTGTGCAGCGTGCAAGATCCACCCGGCAGTGGCCGCACCAGATAAAAGTTTGCGCGGCTGATCATCACGGTTTGCGGCACGGAGAGTACGATCACGGGAAAACGAAAGGCCTCAGATGGCACCCTCGGATCCATCCGCGGTCACAGTCACCATCTTCGGCAAGACATACACCATCGCGCTGGAGCCCGGACGCACGGCCGCAGAGGTGCGTCAGATCGCTGAGCTGGTGGACTCCCGTATGCGGGCTGCCAAGCAGACGTTCAACTCCCCCTCTCTGCAGCAGATCGCCGTGCTCGCCGGTCTCAACCTGGTCGACGAACTCTTTCAGCTGCAGTCTGACTTCCAGGCTACCCAGAACGATATCGCCCAGCGGACCTCCCGGCTGAGCACCTCGCTTGGGCGTTGGTTCGAGGAAAACCGGATCGATACTCCGGGGTCGGGCCAGAGTTGACTGCCAGCGCCTCTCCCGGTTCGTCGGGCTCGGTCGCCCGCTCCCCGGATCCGCACAGCCCAGTCGTCTGAAGCTCGACCGGCTTGCCATGGTGCCCGCCGCAGGCATGGATGTCGCCATTCGCTCAAGTTGTACCCGCGCGGACCAGTAGCCACGGGGCTGCGCATTGAGACAGGAGACCCGGTATGGCCCTGGTGGGCTCGATCATCCTCACACTCGTTTTCACCGGCATCGGTTTCGGGTTGGGCTGGTTGGTATGCGACCGGCTCCGCCGGACCCAGCTCAGCGACTCCCGAAATGCCGCGCACCAGCTGGTGGCCCAGGCCGAGGAAGAAGCCGCTGCGCTGCGCAAAACCGCGGCATTGGAAGCGCGTGACGAGTGGCGCCGGGAACAGGCCCCTCTCGAGCAGGAAGCCGAAAACACCAGACGCCAGCTGCGCGAACTGGAAGCCCGCCTGCAGGAGCGCGAACAGCAGCTGGATCGAAAAGTCGATCTCCTGGAAAGCAAAGAGCGCAGCCTGATCAAAGGAGAACAGGATCTGGAACAGCGCGAAACCGAGGTTGCCGCGCAGGAAGACCGGGCCAACGCCCTGGTGGCTGAACAGAGCAAACAGCTGGAACGGCTGGCCGGTCTCAGCCAGATGGAAGCCCGGCGCATGCTCATCGCCGAACTGGAGGACAGCGCTCGTCAGTTCGCCGCACGCAAGGTCCGGGAAATCAAGGACGACGCCGCAGCCAATGCCAACCGCCATGCGAAGAACATCATCGCCAGCGCCATCCAGCGGTTCTCCGCGGAGTTGGCCGTGGAAAGCACGGTATCGGTCGTCAGCATTCCTTCGGATGACATGAAAGGCCGGATCATCGGCCGGGACGGGCGCAACATCCGCTCGTTCGAAACATTGACCGGCGTGGAGGTGGTGGTCGATGACACCCCGGGCATGGTGATGCTGTCCGGTTTCGACCCCCTGCGGCGTGAGGTAGCCCGTTGCACGCTGGCACGACTGATCCAGGACGGCCGCATCCATCCGGGACGCATCGAGGAGGTGTACGAGAAAGCCTGCGAGGATGTGGAGGAACTGGTGCGGGAATCCGGTTCACAGGCCGCGTTCGATCTCAACATCCACGATCTGGCTGAACCTCTTCTGGAGGCCCTGGGGCAGCTTCGCTTCCGCACCAGCTACGGACAGAACCTGCTGGAACACAGCAAGGAGGTTGGCGCCCTGGCCGGTATGATGGCCGAGGAACTGGAGCTGGATGCCTCGCTGGCACGGCGAGCCGGACTGCTGCACGACATCTCCAGAGCATTCAGCCACGAAGCCGGCTCAGATCCCGCGCAGGCCAGCGCCGCGCTGGCGCGCAAATGCTGCGAAAATCCAGAGGTCATCCAGATCATCGAGACCCACAACCAGCATATGCCGTCTCGATCCATCATTGCGGTACTCGTCGCCGCCGCCAACGAGATCTCGCTCAACCGGCCTGGCGCGCGGAAGGAAAAAGTCGAGGAGTATATCACCCGCCTGCGCCACATCGAAGAGATCGTCTGCTCCCACATGGGTGTGCGCCAGGCCTATGCACTGCAGAACGGCAAGGAAATACGGGTCATGGTGGACAGCGACATGGTGGACGATGCGTATGCCGACCAGCTGGCCGACGATATCGTGGAACGCCTGGAAAAGAAACTGGAACATCCCGGACAGATACGTGTCTGCGTCATCCGTGAAGTCCGGGCCGTGCATCTCGCTCGCTAACCGGGAGCCACCGTTGCTCACCATCCTGTTCGTTGCCGACATCTACGCGCAACCCGGACGCCGGGCCGCGGCCGAGCGGATCCCGCATTACATCAGCCAGCACTGCGTGGATCTGGTCATCGCCAATGCGGAAAACGCCGCCGGCGGTTTCGGTCTGACTCAGAACATCGTGCGCCGGCTGCGCAACCACGGGGTGGACGTGATCACCAGCGGCAACCATGTCTGGGACCGCAAGGAATTCGTCCCTTATCTGCAGGAGTCCGACACCGTGCTGCGACCTCTGAACTACCCGGTGGAGGCGCCGGGTTCGGGGTCGGTCCTGGTCACTGCCCGTAACGGGACCCGCGTGGGAGTGATCAATCTGCAGGGCCGGACGTCGCTACCCAGCACCGACTGCCCCTTTCATGCCGCGCGTGCCGAGGTCGAGCGTCTGCGGACGCACACTCCGGTCATATTCATCGACTTTCACGCCGAAGCCACGGCAGAGAAACTGGCCTTGGCCTGGTATCTGGACGGTCTTGTATCGGCGGTCATCGGCACCCATACGCACGTCCAGACCGCGGACGAACGCATATTGCCAGGCGGCACCGGATACCTCACCGACGCGGGTATGACCGGGGCCATCAACTCGGTCATCGGTGTGCGGGCAGAGCTCGCCATTCAGCGTTTTCTCAGCCTGGTTCCCAACCGTTTCCAGCCGGCTGACGGACCGGCGCTGTTCAGCGGCGCCATCGTGCGGATCGATCCGGTCTCCGGGCGGGCGACCCATGTGGAGCGGATCCAGGATACGGTAGCCGCTCCGGAATAGCCGGGTTTGCGGCTTCGCCAGCTTGAGAGAGGGGTTCTCTATGCCTGCCATCGTTGGCGCCGCCATGGCGCCCGCCTCCGGCACCGGCCGGCCTTTGACGGTGTCCGAGCTCACCGCTCAGGTCAGGACGGTCCTGGAGGAAACCATGTCCCGTTGCTGGGTCATCGGCGAGATTGCCGATTACACCCACCATGGTTCGGGGCACCGGTACCTGACCTTGAAGGACGATTCCAGCCAGTTGAGTGTCGTCATGTTCCGCCATCAGGGCCGGAAACTCGGCTTTACTCCGGAGCGGGGCATGCAGATCATGTGTTACGGCCATATTTCGGTGTACGAACGCGGTGGCCGCTACCAGTTCTACGCTGAACAGATGCAGCCAGCCGGCCAGGGTGAGCTGGCTCTGGCTTTCGAGCGCCTGAAACTCAAACTGGAGGAGGAAGGACTGTTTGCCCCCGAGCGCAAACGGCCTCTGCCCAGGTTCCCGCGCTCGGTCGGTGTAGTCACCTCCCCCACAGGCGCCGCCATACGGGATATCATCAACGTCCTGACACGCCGCTCGCCCGGAGTGCAGATCATCCTGCGTCCTTGCCGGGTCCAGGGACCGGGCGCGGCCGGTGAAATCGCCGCCGCGATTGCTGACTTGAACCGTTACGGAGCGGTTGATATATTGATCGTCGGACGTGGAGGAGGCTCGCCGGAGGATCTGTGGCCATTCAACGAAGAGGTGGTGGCCCGGGCCATATACCGCTCTGAAAAACCGGTGATTGCCGCCGTCGGTCATGAGGTCGACTATACCATCGCCGACTATGTCGCCGACTACCGTGCCCCAACCCCCTCGGCCGCAGCGGAAGTCGTGGTGCAGGAGCACACTGCGTTGCTACAAGGTGTGGGAGAACGGCGGCAGCGCCTGAACCAGGCCATGGAAAACCTGCTGGCCGCACACGAGCGGCGTTTGCAGGACATGGATCCTGATCGCCTGTTCCGGCGGCTCAGAGATCGTTTGCAGCAGACCAGCCAGTACGTCGACGAACGCCGGCAGGATCTGGTGCGTAGTTTTGCGTGGTTCATCCGGTCGCGGCGCCAGGAGTGGCAGTCCTCCAGCGTTCGGTTGCAGACCCTGAGTCCGCTGGCGCATCTCGCCCGGGGCTTTTCGCTATGCCAGCGGCAGGAGGATGGCACCGTGGTCCGATCAAGCCGGCAGGTTCAGCCTGAAGAGCTCGTGAACCTGCGCTTCCACCAGGGTAGCGCCACAGCCCGCATCGAGGCTACACAGCATGAGTGAGAAGATTTCTTTCGAGCAAGCACTGGCGCAACTGGAAGAATGCGTCGCGCGTCTGGAAACCGGGGAGATCCGACTGGAAGAAGCCCTGCACACGTTCGAGCAGGGCGTCAAGGCTTCACGGGTCTGCGCTGAATGGCTCGAGCACACCCGCAAGCGGGTCCAGGTCCTGACGGCCGCGGAAGACGGTGAACTGCTCATCAGCGCTTTCGGCCAGGAAGAAGATGAGGACGTCGCCCTGCCCGGTGATGCTGCTGCTGATCGTTCCTGACCTGTTCCCGGGGTAGCCCCACCGCCCCCCCCGGGCCCTGGATGAATACCCATGCTCACGCGGCTCTATATCAAGGACTTCGCCCTCATACAGGAAGTCGCGATGGAGTTCGGCGCCGGTCTCAACGTGATCACCGGAGAAACCGGAGCCGGCAAGTCGATACTGATGGGTGCCTTGTATTCCATCCTGGGCGGTCAGGCCAGCGCGGATCTGGTGCGGAACGGTGCGGAACGGTGCCTGGTCGAGGGCGTTTTCGAATTTGATGACGGTCATCCCGCTGCGGCCAGGCTCCAGATTCAGGGTATCGAGCTCGAGGACGGGCAGCTCATCCTGCGTCGGGAGATCCGTGCCAACGGTCGTTCACGCGCCCTGGTCAACGGACTGACCGTTCCCGTCAGGAATTTGCGCGAGGTCGGCGGCATACTGGTGGATCTGCATGGTCAGCACGAGCATCAGACACTGCTGGATCCAAGGAGCCACACCGGCTTTCTGGACGCCTTCGGAGATCTGACCAGAAGACTGGAGACTGTGGCCGCTCGTTTCCGTGACGCCCGGAGCATGGAACGCCAGGTCAACCGTCTGCTCGAGGAACGCGACGCGCTGGTCGAGGAAGAGGAATTTCGGCGTAGACTGCTGTCCGAGATCCGTTCCCTGGCACCGGAGCCCGGTGAAGACGAGCGCCTGGAGCAGGAACTGCGGATACTGGAAAACGCCGAAAGCATGCTGCAGACGTGTTCGGCCCTGTTCGAGCTTCTGTATCAGGCGGACGGCTCCATCGTCGAACAACTGGGACGCGGCCGCCGGGAGATGGAACGGCTGACCGCTCTGGATCCCAGCCTGGCCGCAACCGGCGAGGCGCTGGAAGGACTCGTCTATGGCGTGGAGGACGTGGCCGCCCAACTGCGGGACTACATGCACAAGTTGGAAGTGCAGCCGGAACGCACCGAACACATGCGGGAGCGCCTGGAGGCATTGCGCCGGCTGCGCAAGAAACACGGCGGGACGCTGGATATGGCTCTCCAGAAGGCTGTCGAACTGGAGGACCAGGAGCATCGCACCGGCGTGCTGGATACGGAGATCGGAAGAGCCCGGGAGGAACATGACCGCGTCCGGGAAGCATACGCCGCCCAATGCCGCCAGCTTTCGGTAGAACGCACGCATGCGGCAGCCGAACTCGCCGAAATCGTGGAAAGAGGGCTGGTCGATCTGGGCATGCCCCAGGTCCGGTTCCACGTCGAGCTGCATCGGGAGGAGGATCCGTCGGGCATCACGCTGGAGGGAGACGAAAGACGCTGGCGGGCAGGAGAAACCGGGGCCGAACGCGCCACCTTCATCCTCGCGCCCAACCCGGGGGAGACGCCGCGCCCGTTGGAACGTATTGCCTCGGGCGGTGAAATCTCCCGCATCATGCTGGCGCTGAAGGAGGTCATCGCCGAACGCGACACGGTGTCGACACTGGTCTTCGACGAGATCGATGCCGGCATCTCGGGGCGGATCGCCGCCGCCGTAGGCCGCAAGCTGCACAACCTGGCGCAATCGCATCAGGTGATCGCGATCACCCATCTGCCGCAGATAGCCAGTGCCGCGGCGCGGCATTTCTCCGTGCGAAAACGGGAAGAGAATGGCCGTACACTCACCCGGGTACATCAGCTGCGTGCCGATGAGCGGGCAGAGGAGGTTGCTCGTCTCCTGGCCGGAGACATGGTCTCGGAAACCGCTCTCCAGCACGCTCAGGAGATGCTCAAGTGACCCTGGTCAGAGAAATGATGTTGATCCCCAATCTGCTGAGTATCACGCGGATACTGCTGGCGCCGCCGCTGGTTCTGCTGCTGTATCTGGACCGGGACAATGCCTCCAGCGCGACGCTCTTCCTGTTGTCCGCAGCCGCGCTTTCTGACCTGGCCGACGGTTATCTGGCCCGGCGCTGGGGTCAGGTCTCCCAACTCGGACACATCCTGGATCCACTGGCCGACAAGCTGCTTCTGGGGACCCTGAGCATCGGTCTGTTCCTGTGGCACGGTTTCCCTTCCTGGCTGCTCGCCGGCGTGTTGTTGCGCGATGCCGTCTTCGTACTGGTAGGCACCTTTCTGCTGCGCCTTCACAACGTCGTCATCAAACCCACCGGTTTCGGCAAATACACCACCGTAACCCTGGTGTTGGCAGCTCTGGCTCACCTGGTGGACCCCGCCAAGTTGATCCGCACCGAGCTGACCTATGCGGCGGGAACCATGCTGCTGCTGTCAAGCTTGAGTTACGCGCGCGTGCTGCTGCGAACGCTGGCGGACGTACAGCCCGGATCCGCTCCGGCCAATTCATCCAGATCATCAGGCTGACAGGTGCGGGCTGGCTGGGCTCAACGGGTTGGCGTGCGCGGGCTGGCTGGGCTCAACGGGTTGGCGTGCGCGGGCGGGCTGATGCAGGACTGGCTGGCACCCTTGGGTGGGCGCGGGGGGGGGGCCGCGGGCCGGGTGTCTCAGAAGCGTCTCATTCGTCCCGCGTCGGACGGTAGAAGACGCGGGCCGAGAACCGCCAACCGTACATGGCAAAATGATCGCGGGGCATGAAGGGGCGCGACAATCCCCGCGTGGTGATCAACGTCTGCCAGTTCATAACCTCCTTGAACGGCACCGCCTCGGCCGCCGGCATATGTAAACCGTACAGGTCTCCTCGCCGCACAGGAATGGGCTCCTGCAGCACGAACCGGTTCAGACCGGTCTGATGCGGCACCAACGTTTCGCTTTCTCCGATCAGCTCGTATTGTTGGCCAAGGTCATCGTAGCGCACGATGATCAGCTTGACCGGTGCCAGCGTACGGGCATGGATCTCCCAGGCGAAAACCTCACTGCCGGCTGCCGCCTCCGGAAAACGCACCGTGGATTCGATCACGGTGAGACCTTCATGACCGCTCACGGTATCGCCTTCTGCCAGATGAGCGACACCCACCGTGTCCACCCGGCCGGCCTGGTCCCACAACGCCTTCCAGTCGGCATCCCTGATGCCAGGCGCTTCCGGCATGGAACGATCTCCCGCCGTACACGCCACCAGTCCGGCCAAAAGCAAGGCCAACGCGCGTGTCTGCATCAGTTCGGCGTAATCATCCGGCGCCAATACGCGCCGGGCTCGAGTACGATGCGTCTGCGGGTGTAAAGCCGCAGCACCTCCAGCATTCTGCGTCGCAGCGCCTGGACGCGCCGGTCGACCGTCGTCATGAGTTGAACCTCTTGCGAGTAGTCAGCGAAAGCAGCCGGCAACCGGCCGTTCAGAACAACCCGAAGCCGAAGTAGTACCGCCAGCGATCGATAGGTGTGTCATCGGCCCGTTGATGGACACGATCCCGGTTGAGGGGACGAGCCACCTGAAAATAGGCCAGCATGGGAATGCGGTAAAAGGAAAAGGCCTGCAGCCGCAGTTCCGCGCTCACACTGGTAAGCAGTCCATCCGTGCTCCAGTCTCCCGGACTCAAACTGCCCGTATTACCCACCGCCCCGGCTTCCGCGAAGATCTCGGCGTACAGCTTGCTGAAGGTCAGATTGAGCATGCGCCGGCTCATACGCGGCCATACAGGAAACATGTAGCCGACCCGGGCATAGATCCGGCTGGACCCCCAGGCAGCAAAGTGAGGATATCCGCTCAGGTTGTTGAGCCCGCCCAGGTAATACCTCAGCGGCCAGTAATACCGTCCTTCCAGAATACGAGCGTTGTCGTCCCCGGGATCCTTCAGCCGTATATCGCGCTGACTACCCGCTATCGTCAAGGAAAGGGTATTGTCGTACGGCAGACCGACCCGCTCCAGGTAGGTGGCCGCGTATTCGTTCACCTGCAGGTCCCGCTCCACCGGTACCAGGCGATCTTGACGGACACCGTATGCGTCCGTCGGAAAACCCAAATCGTCTACATGCTCTCCCCGGCGCTGGCCCTGGTCGTCGATTCCCTGGTCCGAAAGGAAGTCCACCACGGTGGGATGATGATAGCGGTACAGCAGCCCCAGGGCGCGTCCCTTGGGGTTGATGGCCCGGTTGGCTGTGGGCTGCACGGACCGGTAGTGCCAGCTGACACCCAGATCATGGGCCGAGTAGAAGTTCATCCCGCTGTGGTAGGCCCGCGTGTCCTCGGCGTGCACCATGACACTGTCCCGGCCGAGTTGGGCCTGCACCGCGGGCGGCAGCTGGGCCGTGATGTCCATGCCGTCCTGCACGATGTAAACCTGGTCCTTGACGTGGAAACGCCGCAGCACCCAGTCCTCGTTCAGATCCCTCCAGGCATACTGCAGGTTGAGCCGTTGACGCCGCGTCAGCGGCAGCTCCACCCCCACGGCCAGATGACTGATGGTACTCTGGATAAGGTCGTGACGTTCGACGGCCTGGTACCAGTGCTGCTCCGCCGCGGGAATGACCAGGTTCGCGGTATCAGCCGGGACCGGGAACAGGTTGCCTGCCGGTACGACATCCACCAGCGTTTCCTGGGTATCCGTCAGCAGATTGCTGATCCGCCGCCATTGCGCCCCGATATACAGCATGGGGTTGAAGACCCGGCCATGCCCTTCCAGCGGCAGTAAATATCGCTGGTAGTACATCCCGAGATCGACGTTCAGATCCGTATCTTCCCGAAAATTCTTACCGAGCAGTCCCCACGCGGTCAAGCGTTCTCTACCCAGCATTTCACCGGAAGACCCCTGGATCCCCAACTTGACCTGGTTGAGTCCGAAGGTGTCGCCCACATACGTCGGCCCCACCTCCAAGATGGGCACCCAACTCAGTATCTGACGTCCGCGGTATGGCGACACCGTGTATTCGTCCTGCAGACTGGGCAGTTGCTGCAGCGTCAGGTAATCCCGGTCCACGGCAGGCTCCGCCGGCACTGCCTGCGAGTACTCACCCAGTTGGAACTCGTACAGGCTGTAATCGTTGGCCTGATAGCCGCTGTAGGTGACCCGCCCGTCCCCCGCCACGGTGGGCGTGAAGGCCCCTCCCAGCACATTGGTCAGTTGCTGTATGTCACCGGTCTCCATGGTGTACTGGTACAGGTTGAACACGCCGGTGCGATCCGAGGCAAATACGAAACCGCTGCCGTCCGGAAGCCAGCAGGGGTCGCGCTCATCGAAGACCGTACTCACCAGCAGGCGAAAACCGGAGGTGTCCGGGTGCGGTATGGCGAGAGAATCCGGAAAGACGGCCAGGGAGTCCGGCTGAGAAGCCTGACGGCGATCCCGTATGCCATAGTCTTTGGGGCGCGGTGGGCTGTCCGCACGGATCATGACGATATCCCGGGACCCCTCCCGGAAGGCGTTGAACAGGATCCACTGGCCATCCGGTGACCAGTGCGGCGCCCAGTACTGGGTGCCGTCGTCGTTGTTGGTCAGGTAAGCCAGGTTCGTGCCGTCCGGGTCGATCAACGCCAGGTTGTTGGTTCCATCGGCGTTGTGCACGAACGCTATCCGTCTACCGTCCGGCGAAAACGCCGGGTCCTTGGCTCGCAGCCGGGCGCTGATCCGCCGCTCGCGCTCGGTCTCCAGGTTGTAGATGAACAGATCGTTAAACCCGTCCTTGTTGCGGGCAAAAAGGATTTCCTGCCCGTTCGGCGACCAGGATACACGCGAGTCCACATGCCCCTTCAACGTGCGGGTTTCGCCGGATGCGATATCATGGATACGCAGGTAGGGTATGGCGAATTCCCGGTGCTCGCTGCTGATGAAGGCCAGCCGGGTACCGTCCGGCGAATACCGGGGATGGTATTCGATGATTCCCTGGTTCAACTCCTCGTGAGGCTCGCCCGTGAACAGTCCCTCGGCGCGGATGGCCGCAGCGTGGTCCTGGTACCCGCTGGTGATGTGGGCTTTCCAGTCCGCGTACAACCGATCCGCCGATATGCCCAAAACCCGTCGAACGGCAGGATCGAAGCTCATGGAACCGGCATGCAACCCCAGTGCATCCACCTTGTCCGCGCCGTACTGATCCTCGATGTACAGCATCATGGCGTAGCCCTGGTTGTACAGCAGTTCTCCGTAGTACTTGCCGGTGCGATCCATGACGGTGCCCATCTCCGCGTAGGACAGCAGGTCGTCCTCCAGCGCAGCCATGCGCAGAACCATGTCCCTGTGCGAGTCCCAGGCCTCGTAACCGAAACGATGGGGGCCGTATTGCGCGATGCCTTCGGCCCACCCGCGTGGCGTATTCATGTGATAGAGTGGAAATGTAAAGCTGATATCCGGATTGGAGTCGTATCGCCCGACCCGGAGCACGGCGAACTGGAACGGCCACCGCTGCCGCGCCTTATTGAGGGTGATGATGTGCGTCAACTCATGCGTCAGGACATTACGGATCCAGTTGTGCGTGCCGCGCAGTTCGTGATCCAGATTCGTCGCCCACAGATAGATGGTGTTGGTATAATAGTTGGCCATGCCTTGCCCCAGCATGTCCGAATTGTCCAGCACCAGCACATGGATGGTCTGAAAGTCGTCGTAGTAGTCGAAGGCCGCGGCCAGCGGCGCGAAGACTTCTTCCGCGGTCTCCGCCACCCGCCGGGCGGTTCCTTGCGCGCCAGCCTGAAAATGCACACGGAAATGCCGCGTGACGATAGTCTGCAACTGCGCCTGGGCCTGGGTCACCTGCCACACCGGCATTCCCAAGAAACAAAGAGCCAGCAGAAGCTTGCGAATAGCCGGTAGGTAGCCCAAATGCACTCTCTTTATGGCCAAGAAGCGGAGGTTTTCCATGCGGACGGATCACGTACTTGTCTTTAAGATATCCGGCCGCCATACCAGTGTCAACGAAACGTCGTACGGGCATTCAACCGCCGCAGTCCATGGCGGAGTTCGGGGGTGTAGTTCTGGCAGTCGTTGGCATCGAATGCTGTTGGCGCCCTTGACCGGACCCTGCGTGGCGCAGTGGCGGCGCAGACCGCGACCGTCTGGTGGCACCTCGGCCGGCCCTGGTGATACGCTGCTTTCGTTCCGCTGCATGCGGGCTTATAATCCAGGTCATCGTCCGTAGTACCTGGGATTCACCTGGTTGACCGTCACCGTGAGGAAGGCATCATGCACTATACCATTCGCTCCGTTCCCCATCTGGACCCGCCTGACGCCGACTGGGACAATCCCCGCTGGGATCAGGCCGATACCCTGCAGATCGACCATTTTCCCTGGCCGGACTCCGGCCACCATCCCGTTACCCGGGCCCGCCTGCTGTACGACGCGGATGGCCTGGCCATCGTGTTCCGGGTCGAAGACCGTTACGTACATGCTGTCGCGCAGCATTTCCAGGACAGCGTCTGCCAGGACAGCTGCGTCGAGTTTTTCGTGGCGCCGGTGCCGGACTCCGATGCCTATTTCAATTTCGAAGTCAATTGCGGCGGTACCATGCTGGTGCACCGGTGTGCCTCGACACAGGAGAAGGCAGCCGGGCAGGCAACCTTCGGTATGGCCGCGGCAGACGGAGCCAGTATTCCCATGGCTCATTCCATGCCCGTAACAGTCGAGCCGGAGATCACCCGTCCGACCACCTGGACCATCGAATACCATCTGCCTTTCGCCCTGTTCGGCAAGTACTTCGACGCCCCCGCGCCCACTGCGGGAACCGTTTGGCGGGGCAATTTCTACAAATGCGGTGACGCCACCTCACACCCCCATTGGGGCGCCTGGGCCCCGGTGGGTGGACCGCGACCCAATTTCCATCAGCCGGAGAGCTTTTGCCCCCTGGAGTTTGCCTGAGCGGCACATCGTGGCGCGTATCCAGTCAGAAAGACAGGCGGTTCACAGTACTCGGCACCGTTGCTCACGGTGACCGCCAGGGTGGTTCACAGTACTCGGCACCGTTGCTCAAGGTGACCGCCAGGGTCCATGTCCGCGACGGGTGCCGCCGATTATAGACTCCGGTCTGCACTGAATGCACGGCCACCGCCTGTCGGTGCCGGACTCAGCGGTGGCCGTGGCGGCCGGACTCAGCGGTGGCCGTGGCGGCCGGACTCAGCGGTGGCCGTGTCACCGGACTCGGCGGTGGCCGTGGCGGCCGGACTCAGCGCAGATAAGCCGCCTCCACCTTGCGCAGGGCCTCCAGGATAGAGTCCACTTCAGCGTCGGTGAAATTCTCATGGATCGAAATACAGAAATGGCTCTCCGCAGCCTCTACGGCGTTCGGGCAGGCATACACCGCATCCCGATTGCCCTGGTAATCCGGCAACCCCCAGGGATAGTCGCTGCCGGGAAAAACGCGGCGCTCGCGGAACCAGGCGGCTTCCGCAGGAATGTGCCGGTAAGAGGGATTGACGGGGATACCTTCCGCAGCCAGAGCCCGGGTGAAACCCGCCTTGTCCACCGTGAGAAGGCTGGCGTCCACCTTGAACCGCATGAACCAGTATACGGATTCCACGCCATCGAGCTCGCGCCCGGGACCCACAGCCTGTAAACCGCTCATCCCTGCCTTGATGCTCCCGGCAATCTCCCGGCGACGCGCAACCATCGCCGGCAACCGCGACAGCTGGATGCGCCCGATGGCGGCCGCCAGATCGTTGCCGTTCAGATTCAGACCGGCGCGCACATTGGAAGCGATCTCCAGGTTGAACGGCTTACCGCGGTCGGCAAAACGCTTGGCTTCCCAGTACAGCGCTTCATCCTGGGTGTATACCACCCCGCCCTGAGGTCCGGTGGCGTGGTGTTTGCCGCTCATCGTCGATGTCGCGGCGATACTCCCCAGGGTACCGACCAACCGCCCCCTGTACCGGGCTCCGTGAGCCTGGGCACAGTCCTCTACCACAGGTATGTCCCGGGACCGGGCCAGTTCCAGGACTGGATCCATGTCAGCAGGCTCTCCGGCGATGTGAGCCACCACTATGGCCCGGGTATGCGGTGTCAGCACCGCCTCGATCTGCTCCGGGCCGGCGTTGAAGGTGTCCGGCAGGGAATCGGCCACCACCGGCACCAGGTTCAGCAGCGCCACCGGCATGACTCCGCCGGGATCGGTTATGGGAGGCACCACGACTTCGCCGGCAGGCTGCAGGCACAGCGCGCCCAGGGCCACATATAACGCCGAACTGCCGGAATTTACCATGTCGGCGTAGCCGCCGCCCATGTAAGCGGCGAATTCGGCTTCGTACGCCTGTTCCTCGGGGCCGTTGTAGCCGATGGCGTCGCCGGTCTGTATGGCACGTTCGAACAGCGCCAGAACGGCATCGCGCTCCTGCGCCCCGAACAGATGCCGCTTGGGAAACGGCTCCGGTCTGACCTTGTCTCCCCCGTCAAGAGCCAGCTTGTCCATGTCTTTCTCCTGGTCAGCCGCAGCGACACCGGGTCGCGCAGCTATGGTTGGCATTGCGATCAGCGGATATATTAGGGAAAACCGTTAACCCAGACCATGCACCACTCGCTGCTGTCCAGCAGTCTGGACCCTGACCGAAGGTCCGCCAGGCCGGTCAATACCCTGCCGGGCCTCCATGCAAAGGCTTTGCCATACCTTCTTTTTTTCCCGTTCGGCGCCATGTTGCTGGTGCTGCTGCTCGTACCGCCCATCCGCCGGGCGGCCTGGCGTGTCGGCCTGGTCGACCGTCCACGGTCAGCGGCGCACAAATCCCATCGACAAGCAACACCGTACGCCGGGTTGACGATCGGGCTGGCCTTCAGCCTGGTGCTCCTGACCCTGCCGGTTACCGTCGCACTGACGGGTCTGCAGCTGCCGCCAGCGTCCTGGTGGCGCCCGACGGGGGTACTGATACTCTGCAGTACCGCCATCCTCCTTACAGGCCTGCTGGATGACCGCCGCACGTTACCCGCACTACCCCGGCTGTTGGCGCAGGCAGTCGCCGGATTCGCCCTGCTGTGGTACTGTCCATCGTTCCGCCTGCCTCTGGGATCGGGCCATTGGGCGCCGTTGGCCGGCACGCTGCTCTGGATTCTGGCTTTGACCAATGCCGTGAACTTCCTGGACAACATGGACGGATTGGCCGCCGGCATGGCTGCGTTGATGGGCGTCTTGATGGCCGTCATGGCCTGGGTTAGCGGAGAACCTGTCGTCTTTCTGCTGGCCGCCACCCTGACAGGCGCGTTGGTGGGATTCCTGCGGTACAACCTACCTCCGGCTTCGGTCTTCATGGGGGATGCAGGCGCACTGTTCACCGGTTTTGTGGCCAGCAGCACCGCTTCCCTGTTGAGTCGCCAGCTGGCGCAGACTCCGGACCGTGCCGCGGCCTGGCTGGCCCCGCTGCTCCTCTTTTTGGTTCCGACGTACGATCTCTGCAGCGTCACCGCGATCCGGATTGCGAACCGCATGCCACCCTGGATAGGGGACAACAATCACATCAGCCACCGCCTTGTGGCATTGGGACTGTCCCGCCGGGGCGCCGTCGCGGTAATCTGCACAGCCACCCTGATCGGCGGCCTGCCAGCACTGTTTCTGCTGCGTCTCGCCTATCATCAGGCCATGCTGGTGGGGCTGGGTTATCTGCTGGTTCTGGTGGGGGTTGGTGGTGCCGACGCACAGACGCGCCGCCACCGTATGGGTTGACAGCACGGCCGGAGCCTGCTGTATTGACGGTTCTTTTTCGTTGATGTCGGGCAGGGCATTTTTCATATGAGCACGCCACAGGAGCAGCGCATGAACCGCAGGAAACTCCTCATCACAGGAGCCGCAGGCAAGGTGGGCACAGCCATCAGAGATCATCTGAGGGATCGTTACCGATTTCGCCTCCTGTTTCACAGCAGCGTACCGGAAGTCCAGCCCGAGGACGAGATCGTTCTGTCCGACCTGGCCGATTTCGAATGCATGGTGGAAGCCGGCGCCGGAGTGGATGCCATCATCCACCTGGGCATAGCCAACGGCAGACGCGGGTATCCACGTGCCCGGTACGCGCAGATGATCATGGAGACCAATATTCGCGGCACCTACAACATCTTCGAGTCCGCCCGTATCAACGGCGTGCCCCGGGTCATCTTTGCCAGCACCAACCACGTAACCGGTTTCTACGAAAAGGAAGGTCAGATCAGCCGGCCGGATGCCCCGGTGCGTCCCGACAGCATGTATGGCGTCAGCAAGGCCTACGGCGAAGCGCTGGGGCGGTACTACCACGATGCCTTCGGCATGTCGGTGTACTGCATTCGCATAGCCAACTTCCCGAACACGGAGACCCCCAACCAGGAATACTCCCCCGGCATGAACCGCTGGCTCAGTTCACGCGACATGGCCGAGCTCACGGCCTGCTGTCTGGAAGCTCCGCACCCCCGGTTCGGTATTTTTTACGCGGCCTCGCTGGGCAGCGAGCTCAAATTCGACATGGACAACGCCCGCGATATCGTCGGTTGGCAGCCGCAGGATCGCGGTGCTCCCTCGCCCTGACATCCTGGTCACCCGGTCCAGAGCCGGGCCGGCGCATTCCTGCAGCATCCTGCAGAGGATGGCAGACTATCTTGCATGGCCGCCATCCTCCAGCTGCATCAAACACTGCTACAACATATTAGACTATCCTTCCACGGTTCGGCGGTCTTGACATTCAAGCGTCATCTACCGTTCTTCTTGAACTCGTGTTGCGTGATTCCACTCGCTCCCTGATGGCTCGATGCAGTTCATCCACAGCGCTGTGGGCTATATGGCCCTTGTGGCTTGCGCGTGGCTGGTTGGCAAGCGCTCCGGCCCTTTCCCTTTGAAGACCACCGCCATCGGCGTGGCTCTGCAGTTTGCTCTGGCTGCCGCCTTGTTGCAGCCGTCGGTTCGCAAGCCGCTGTTCTACGTTGCTGGTAGTTTTGTTGCCCTGCTCCAGGCAACCGCCTTGCGCGCCAACCAGTCGCTTCTCTTCAGCGGTGTTACAAACGAGCAGTTCACGCGCCAGTACGGCGGTATGTTCGCCCTGGAGATGGCCGGCATCCTCATCTTCGTCGCCGCGCTTTGCCGCATATTGTATTACCATCGCGTTCTCCCGTGGATCATCGGACAGCTCGGTCGCTGCATGCAGCGGGCGTTCGGGATCAGCTCCGCGGAGAGCGTGGGCATGGCGGCCAACATATTTTTGGGCATGACGGAGGCACCATTGCTCATCAGGCCGTACGTCAAACGGCTGACCCAAAGCGAGCTCTTCTGCCTGATGACCGGAGGGATGGCCACCATCGCCGGTACCGTCATGGTCGTCTACTCGGTCATACTGGCGGATGTCATGCCAGACAGCGCCGGGCACCTTTTGATCGCCTCCATCATCAGCGCTCCGGCTGCCATCGTGATCGCCAAGGTCATGATTCCGGAGACGGAGCAGCCGCGCACCGCAGGCAGCCAGGTATCCGTATCAAGAGACGAAAAAAGCCGCAACACTCTGGACGCGGCGGCTCAGGGCGCCGCGGAGGGCATGCACCTGGTCCTCAACATCATCGCCATGCTGATCGCTTTCATCGGCCTGGTCGCCCTCGGCAACGAACTGCTGGGCTGGCTCGGTCAACTGGTGCACACGGGAAGCAACTGGCGTCTGGAAGCCTTGGCCGGTTTCGTGTTCCGGCCCTTCGTGTGGCTGATGGGTGTCAGCTGGTCGGAGACAGGCACGGTCGGCGAACTCATGGGTGTCAAAACCGTTCTAAACGAGTTCGTCGCCTATATCGAGCTCAGCTCGCTCATGCAGACGGAAAGCCCGCTCAGCATGAGAAGCTTCATCATAACCACGTATGCGCTGTGCGGCTTCGCCAACTTCGGTTCGTTAGCCATCATGATCGGAGGCATTGGCGGTATAGCGCCGGAGCGACGCCCTGACCTGGCAAGGCTGGGCATGCGCTCCATCGCCGGCGGCACGCTGGCTACCATGATGACAGGAAGCACCATCGGTTTTTTTCTGTAGACTCCGGTGTCACATCGGATGCATAGTTTGACAAATCCTCAGATCGCGGGGTCGACAGAGCCCCCTCCGGCCGGCTCGGACGGAGTATCCCTCTGTCATTCCGCAGATTCGTGGCGGAGCATCATGCCCAGAGATCGTAAGCCTGCTTATCGCGCTCAATTCGATGGCCACCGCCGGCTGGCTGCCGCGGTTATCCTTCAGGCCATCAAGGATGTGTCCGCAGCTCCCAGTGAACAGGAACAGGAAACGGCGGCGGAGTTCCTGGAAGGGGACATGTGGCCGTTCTCGGACGTTCTGGATCTACCCAGAGACGGCAATGCCCTGCGCGAGTACCTGCGCCGGGTCAATCTCAGCGTCCCTGAACACATACCGTAAACCGGCACCCGGCAAATGGGGGCCCGCCTGTAAATGCCCCCATCGCCAGTGCCGCAGCACTGCTTCTCCGGTAGGCTGCCGGCTCGTCTGGAGCGTATCGGCGGCGCCGTCGCCCGGTCCACGCCTCTCCGGCCGAAAGCCGGGGTACTGTCGATCGCAGCGACAGTGTATGGATCCGGCCACGCAGCCAGATGCGGCCAGATGCGGCCACGCAGTCAGATGCGGCCACGCAAGAAGGGGTTGCTCATACGTTCCTCGCCCAGGGTACCCTCTGGTCCATGGCCGGGCACAAAGGTGACCGCATCTCCCATGGGAAAGAGCTGGTCGCGTATCGCCGTGAGTAGCGCGTCGTGGTCGCCACCGGGAAAATCCGTACGGCCTATGGACCCGTGGAAAAGGACGTCGCCGACAAAAACCACCGCGGCGTTCCGATGGTAGAACACCACATGGCCCGGTGTATGCCCTGGGCAGAGCCGCACCTCGAATTCCAGCTGGCCAATGGATACGCACTCCCCCGCCGCCAACCATCGGGCCGGGGTGAAGCTCCCTTCCAATGGCACACCAAACAACCGGCTCTGCTGATCCAGCCCGTTCAGAAGAAACTCGTCCGCCTTTCCCGGACCCTCGATCTCCGCACCCGTGGCCGCGGCAAGAGCCCCGGCAGCACCCACGTGGTCTATGTGTCCGTGAGTCAGCCAGATCTTCCGGATATCCACGCTCGCCTTCTCCGCCCACTGCAGTATGCGGCCGGACTCGCCACCGGGATCGATGACGGCACCCTGCCGGGTCTGCGGGCACCAGACCAGACTGCAATTCTGCATCAACGGGGTAACGCTCAACACTTCGTAGCGCACGGCGCCTCCTTTCAGCGACGGTGAACCCGCAGGTCGAATAACGGGGCGGCGGATCAGCGGCGGGCGGACGCGCGAGCTTGCTCGCGTGGACGGCCGACCGCTGCATCCGCTTGATGGCCGGTGCGGAGCGCCGGACAGAGAGCGGACGACAGAGAGCGGATGGTAATCCGCCGCCCCGATGGCGCGGCGCGCAGCGTCCGCGCCATCGGACCTTATAGCATAGGCAACCCGGGTGCCGGTGGCGAGAGTCCGGTGCTGAAAGCACGTGCAGCGCTTGTCGCGCGGATCCGTTGCCGTGGACAGGATCTACCGGTGAAACGCGGACCATTGCCGTGGACACGATTTGCCGGTGACACGGGCGGTGCCGGTGGTGCAATCGGTACTTGTGACAGACAACCCGGGTGCCGGTGGCGAGAGTCCGGTGCCGATGCCGCCACTCCGGACTGGAGCGCCAGAGCCGGTTGACCCGCCGTTGCCAGGATCATAGCTTGATTCCACCGCGGTCCCCCACGGTCGTGGCCGGCTGCAGATCAACCGGTCGTCACGGTACCGCAACCCCAGCATTCCTTGCTTGCCCGAACGCAGACCGCAGGCTACCGGTGGTCCGGCGGACGAGGCCTTTACCGCTTGCACGGAGTCAGCCATGCCGGAGAACAACCCGCCCCATGCCTGGTACGCCCTGCGTCGTACCCTGCCCACGTGGTCGTTCGAAGAGAATCTCGCCGAGTTGATCCAGGTGTTGCCGCGCTACAGGATCGACGAGCTCATCGTCAAAGTCGATACGGAGGAATTCACCCACGGCCAACCGCCGCTGCAGTGGATCCGGAACTACCAGCCGCGTCTTCATCGCCTTCGCCGGGAGATGGAGCAACTGGGTATCCGCTATTCGTTGAATCCCTGGATCACCCTCGGACACAATGACCGGGGCCGGGACGCCACGCGGCAGCTGTCCGGACTACGCCCCATGGTGGGCCATGACGGCACACGCTGCACCTGCTGTGCCTGCCCGCTCTGCGAAGTCTGGCGCGCGCATGTGGAGGCTGTATGGACGCTGTATGCGGCAACCGCCCCCAGCGTCATCTGGATCGAAGACGACATCCGAACATTCAATCACAGTCCGGTCCGGTATGGATGCTTCTGCACCGAGCACCTGCGCCGTTTCTCCGAGCGCGTCGGCGCCGCGGTGGACCGGGAGGAACTGGTAGCTGCCATTCTCCAGCCCGGCACACCGCACCCCTGGCGCTCCGAATGGCTGGATCTGCAGGCCGCGATCATGGTCGAGACCGCCGGTTTCCTGGCGCGGGTAGTGCATCGCACCGCTCCGGATACGCGCATCGGTCTGATGTCCAGCGGTCCCCGGACGCATTGCCTCGAGGGACGCCAGTGGGACCGTTTTGCCGCCGCCCTGGCGGATGGCCAAATGCTGTACAGCCGTCCTCCTCTGGGCAACTACAGCGAAGGTTCGCTGCGCGGTCTGTATTACTCGCACGACTCGATCAAAATCACCCGTCATTGCCTGCCGGCCGGCACCATCGAACAGACTGAAGTGGAGAATGTGCCGTTTACCCGCTACTCCAAGAGCACCCGCTTCACGTTCCTGCAACTGGCCGTTTCCTTCGCGTACGGCAGCCATGGCGTGACCATGAATCTGTACGATCATTGCGGCACCCCCATGGAGGACGAGCCTCACTATGGCCGCATGCTGGCGGAACGCAAGCCGTTCCTGGAGGCGCTGGCCAGCCGCGCGCAGCAATCCGGCCCCTTCCGCGGCGTCAGCCTGCTATTCGACCAGCAGGCCAGCTACCACCGGCACTTACCTCCCGGAGCGGATTATGGCACCCTGGTGGCGGACGGCGCCACGGTGATGCAGCTGCTGGAGACGCACGGCCTGCCTACGACGTATGACGCCGAACCCGTGGCAGCCGCCACCGGACAGCAGCTGCGCGCCTGCACGGATGCGGAGATCACCACCTTGCTCGATGGGGGGCTGTTGCTGGATGGGACCGCGGCCGCGGTACTGCATGAACGCGGCTTCGGCGCCCAGATCGGACTGCAGGCCATCAATCCCGCAGTTCACCTGGATACGCTGGGAGCCTTCGCCGCCGAGGAGTTTTTCAACCCGGACTTCGGCGGACGTCCCGGCGCTTTCATGACTCTGACCCTCCCCGACCTGGGAGGTCGCCCATCCCTGTGCGTGGCTGAACTACAGCCTGGGGCTCGCCCGATCAGCCGAATCGTCGATCCGGACGCGCAACCGTCCCACGTGGCCATGTATGCCTTTGAGAACGATCGCGGCGGCCGGGTGGCCGTGCACCTGCTGGATCTGGACTCCGCCTTTGGCACGGCCTTCAACCATCCGTTCCGCAACACCCAGCTACACCACGTTGTAGACTGGTTGTGGCGCGGCCGCACGCCGCTGCGGGTTACGGGCGACGGCGTCTATCCGCTCGCATTCCGGCGGGATGGAGACCGGCACAGTCTGCTGGGCCTGTTCAACCTGTCGCTGGATTCCTGGCCGGATGTGGAAATGCATCTGAGCGACTCGCGGCAGCTCGACCACGTGGAGCAGTTGGACGTCGCCGGCCGGTGGGGCCCCTGTCAGCAGCTGCTGGTGACCACCGCGGACGACCGCCATGTCCTGCGTATCGGCACACCCGTCGCCTTCGATCAGCCGCTGTTCATCACCGTGAACTGGGCCTGAAGACTCCCGTACCGGACGTCGGCCCGCAGGCGCTCCACCCAGGGGAGCGGGCTGCGAGCCGACCCGGTTCCGGTCTCTACTGAACCTGGTGCCCGTGGCGTGCAACCCCGGTTGCCGGGCTCATCCTGCCCGATACGACAGCTGTCACGAACGCTGCAGCCGGATCATCACGGTGGAGATGCCATGATGGGATATGGGCACGACCACTCGATTGCCGGACACCGCCAGCGTCCGGTTTTCCAGCGGTCTCTCCAGCAGATCCACCTCCACGGCCTGCCGGACCGCGCCCAGCAGATCCTCGTCCAGTTCCAGGCGCGCTTCCACATCCTGGTCTCCGGGGTTGTACAGGCGTACGATCAAACCGTCACCGGACTCTGCCTGTTTGAGCGCCCCCAGTGAGACGGCTGCCGGCATGATGCGCACGAACTGACCGGTCCGGCGCAGCGGCCCGGCATGCACGTCCGTGCCGATGACGCGGAGCGGATGATTCAGAGTCTGGCCTTCCCGTATGGCGGCGTCCACACTGAGGACGCCCGCCGCCGGACGCAGCGTCATACTGACCTCGTGCTGACCGATTTCCGGCAGAATATCCGGATCGTAGCTGCTGCGGATCAGCGTCAGGCGTAGAATTTGCTCGTCCAGCGAATGACCGTATTTGCAGTCGTTGGCCAGCAACAGCGTGGCTTCCCGGTCTGAAGCTGTCCGGCCGCTGACCTGTGCCCACCGCAGCGCGGGAACCTCCTCGCGCTGGTGCTGGGAGCGCCGGATAGCGCCGAACGGCACCTCGTACCGGGCCCGGGCGCCGGCCAGCGCCAACGGCAGACGGTAACTGAGCGCCGGCACACCGGTGGCCGGCGTTCCACGCTGGAACCAGGTTCCCCGAAGCTGCACGTGCACCCGGGGTTCGCCGGCACGCACAGCGTAGGTCAGAGTGAACTCCGACTCACGCACGGCCAGATCCACCTCTATGGCCGCTTCGTACGGACCCCGGCGGGTGCGGCGCAGCGCCCGCACCACCGGATATTCGGCCGGGCCCTCCTGGTGATCGATCAACCAGGCCGTCATACCATGGGGCCGCTCGATGACGAATTCCAGAGGCGCGGTTCCGGCACGGGCGTCGATCAATTCCAGCCCGCTGTTCTTGTCCCGCAACGAACACAGACCGCCGGTCTCTGGATCCAGCCGCAGGCTGACCAGGTCGTTCTCCAGTCCCTCTTCACCGCGCTCGTATCTGGAATAACGGCAGTGGTGTTCGCTGCCCAACTGCCAGGCCCGGCTGCTCAGGCGTAGGCCCGGCTGATCCGTCATCTGGATCCTGTACGTGGCATACCCCAACCCGGGTATGCGGGCCGGAAAAGCCACTTCGGCATATTCGTGTCCCCAGTAATGGCCGCCGCCCAAAACTTGAACCGGAGCCGATTTGCCGGTTGCCGTGTGCACCGTGAAGGCACATTCATGCAGCGGCCGGCCGCTGCCCCGGGTCCGCCACAGGGTGGCCCGCACGACTTCGCTGCGGTCCGCGGCTATCGAATTGAACAACACGAACGGACGTACTCCGGTGCCGTCGCTCTGGTCCGACGCCGCCACCGAACCTTCGGCCGACTGGAAACCGACGCCGGCGCCCACCGAATCCACGATTCTTGAGGCCGGCACCGACCCTGCCGGCACGGACTCCTCCCCCGTCGTATCGATGCGCCCAGCCAGGGCGCGCAACGCCCGGGTCTCGATCTGACCGGTGGCTGCCATCGTTGTCTGAAAGAGGCCATGCGTGTAGGTACGCGTGTCGTGCACACCCGAGCCCGGCAGGATGTCATGGAACTGGCTGAACAGAACATCACGCCAACCCTGCACCAGGATATCCCGCGGATATGAGTCCGGGTCGGCCGCAGCCGCCAGCGCGGCAGTCGTCTCTGCTTCCAGCAGGCGGTTCTCGCCGTGCCGGTTCGCCCGTTTGATCAGCGCCTGGCTGGTGTAGCAGCCGGCGAACTCGAAATTGAGCTCGCCTTGCAGCACGGGCAGATGCCCGGCACCGCTCGCGACCCGATCCATGTAGGAAGCGACCCGGCCGAACCGCATGTTGGGAAAGACAGGCCAGGTATCCATGTCCAGAATCTGCTCGATGTCGCGACGGGTAGGGCCGCCGCCGTGGTCGCCGACCCCGTATACGAACATGTGATCCTTCAGCCCCGTCTGACGGGTAAACAGACGCCAGTCCCGCAGTACCGCCTCCGCACCTACCTGACCGTTGTACCCGGCCCCCGCGCTGGAGTCATTGCGCACCAGGACCCGACTGCCGTCCGGCCCCTGCCACCAAAACAGCCAGGGACGCTGCGGTCCGCTGCCGCCGGGCCGGTGCATGTACACATATTTGACCGCGCCGCGGCGCAGATAAGTCGGTACCGTCAACGCGTGACCGAAGGTATCCGGCGCCCAATCGACTGGTACATCCTCCGGCTCCAGGCCGAACAACTGCCGCATGTAGTCCCGGGTGTACAGCAGATGACGGCACAGACTCTCGGCGCTGGCCAGGTTCTTGTCACCTTCCACCCAGTGACTGGCGGTGACCTCCCAGCGTCCGTCTTTGACCTGCTCGACGATCTGCTCCAGCAGGTCCGGCCGGTGTTGCTGGATGATCTGGTAGGTGCTGGCCTGGCTCTGGGAGAAAAGGAATCCGGGGTACTCCTGCAGCAGACGCAGCACCGTGGCAAAGGTGTCCACGGTCACCGCGACGGTCTCCGGCCACGACCACATCCAGTTCATGTCGATATGCGCGTGCCCGATGCAGTGCACGGTGTATTCCTTGGCCGTGTCCCGCAGGGGAGCCAGCTCGTTTTCCGCTTCTTGCACGCAGGCGTCCACCTGGTGCATCTGGCCGGCATTCAGGACCTTACCGACCAGCCGGTGCGCCGTTTCCAACCGCGGTTGCCAGTCCGCTGCCCGCTCCGGATGCAGGGCACACAACTCGGCGGCAAAATCCAGCTCCGCCTGAATACGTTCAACCTGGTGCTCGGCCTGGGCCAAAGCCGTATGCAACTGGTCTCGAACACGCATGACGATCTCCTTTCATGCCTGGCGCAATGACTGAATGCCCGTATACCCGTAAACGGGCCGGTATCCATCTTCGCAGGTACTCCGTAGGCGGCCTAAAAAAAAGGGTCACGAAAGCCGCCTGGCTGCCGTAACCCTTGTGCGAAATGGTGCGCCAACAGGGACTCGAACCCCGGACCCGCTGATTAAGAGTCAGCCGCTCTACCAGCTGAGCTATTGGCGCATATCCTGTAGCCTGAATCGGACAGCACAAAATAGCGCGCAGTGAATAGCCTGTCAAGCAACCCCCCCGGCCGTTGGCCGGCCCGCACCTCGGAGAATCGCAGCGGTGTCGTTTACAGGAAGAAACCGGTGCGATACGGTGATCTTGGGGCCACGGGCCGAGGTTGTCGTCCCGGAACATGTCGTTCATTGCCTTTGGAGCTTGACTTTTTTGCTTCGCTGCCATAGAATAGGCGACCACCAGCGCCGTAATTCCCCCTCAGCTGTCAATGGCCGGTCAACTCACCAAACTAGAAAAGGCTTACCGCCAGCACCCTGATCTGCCGCTGTTCGCGCGGTTGGCGGAGCAGTGCCTGTTGCAGGGTGTGGTGTACAAAGCCATAGAGTTATGCCAGAGAGGCTGTGAGCGGTTCCCGGATGATCCCACCGGCTACCTGGTACTGGCCCGCTGCCATCAACAGCTGCGTGAGTGGGAGTCCGCCCGTAAGGCCATCGTGCTGGCTCTTCGTCTGGACCCCGACAACCCAGCGGGCTTCAAGCAGCTGGCAACCTGTTACGAGGAGCTCGGTAACCCCGCGCTGGCGCGCAAGTCGCTGACGCAGGCCGT
>SLHA01000030.1 GCA_007136405.1 Candidatus Latescibacterota bacterium | reverse complement strand
AGTTATGGATTTTCAGCCTCTACCTGATCCCCCTGGGCGTGTGGGGACTGTTGACCCTGTAACCCCGGCCCCTCGTGTTTGCGGCTCCACGGCTGACCGGGTTGCGACCGGGCAGAAGCAGGCCCCCGACCACCGCCGGCGGCACCGCCAGAGGGCCATGGAACTCACTGCTGCACATGGCACATAATGTTTTCCAGGATGCGCCGCATCCGCCCGCGCCGGCACAAGAGCGGAACGAGCGGCGACAACGGTACAGGGCCCGCATGAAACCGGAAGCCAGCAGCCAAGGCGATCTGCTCCGACAGATGGGATTTGCCTCGTCCACCATACTGGTGGTCTCCAACATGATCGGTACGGGAATCTACACCACCTCGGGTTTCATCATGGGCGAGTTGCAGAATCCGTTGATTCTGCTGGCCTGTTGGCTTTGCGGTGGCTTGTTCGCCCTCTGCGGCGCGCTGTGCTACGGTGAGCTGGGGGCCCGCCTGCCGCGTGCCGGCGCGGAGTATGCTTTTCTGCGGGAGAGCTTCAGCCCCCTGGCGGGTTTCCTGTCCGGCTGGATCTCGCTGATCGTGGGTTTTTCAGCCCCCATCGCCGCCGGAGCGATCGCCTTTTCCGCCTATTTCTACCCGATTCTGGGTCTCGATCCCGGTCCGGGCATCACTGTCCAGGTTGCCGGCACCGCGATCGCTACGCTGTCCACCACCACCATCACGGCGGTGGCCGTCGTCATCGTCTTCAGCCTTCTCCACGGCCACAGCCTGCTGGCCGGTAGTCGCGTGCAGAACGCGCTGACAGGCGCCAATTTCGTCTTGATCCTCCTCTTCGTCACCGCAGGGTTCGCCCTGGGCAGCGGCGCTATGCAGCATTTCCATCTGACACCGGAAATGGCCGCCTTCTCGCCCGAAACCTTCGCGGTGTCCCTGATCTTCGTGTCGTTTGCCTACAGCGGCTGGAACGCCTCCGCTTACCTGGGCGCGGAAATCACCACACCACAGCGCAACATCCCGCTGTCTCTGCTCACCGGTACGCTGCTGGTCACGGGGCTCTACCTGCTGCTCAACGCCGTATACGTGTATGCCATGCCGCCGGAACACATGGCAGGAAGCATCGATGTCGGCACCCAGTCAGCCCGCGCCTTGTTCGGTCCGAATATCGGCCGTCTGGTGGGCATCGTCATCATCAGCGGCATTCTCTCTGCCATCAGCGCCATGACCATGGCCGGTCCCCGGGTCTACTACGCCATGGCCAGAGACGGCGTGTTCTTTCCCGCCCTGGCCCGGGTGAATCCGCAACGGCACACCCCGGCTTTCTCGATAGCTTTGCAGGCGGCCATCGCCTGTATCCTGATTTTTACCGCGACGTTTGCCTCGTTGCTGATGTACATCGGATTCACGCTGTCCGTGTTCGCCCTGCTCACGGTGATCGGCATGATGCGCCTGCGGCAGCGGCAGCCGGCGGAGGATATACCCTACCGGACCCCCGGTTACCCGGTCACCCCGCTGCTGTTCATCGCCGGCCACCTGTGGATCTTCTACTATATGCTCCGCAGCCGCCCCATCAGCGCCCTGTACGGTGCGCTGACGATCGCTGCCGGATTGGTCGCCTATCGGGTTTTTGCCCGAACTCGACGACCGGACACGGCAACCTGAACACAGGAACCCGACCCGTGGACCGGACCGGTGGACCTATGGACCTGTGGAGCGGACATGGGCGCAAACCAGAGAACGGAGAGCAATCATGACCGAATACGTGACGATCCGCAGGACGAAGAGCGACTACTGAAGCCGTAGCGCAGCAGCAGCAGCAGCTAGTAGAGCCGCTGTTCCGTAGTAGGTGTGGCGCAGGCTACCGTTGAAGACCAGCGCGCGTAGGCGTTCATCACATTTCCCGGCGCACTCTGGCCAGATGGATTTCGGATGCGGCGCCGACGCCGTACGTCACCCACACATCCTGCTCATGCTCCACCAGACCCGGATAGCTGGTGCCGTCCAATTCAAGACATTTGGTCAGGATCGCCTTTTCAGGATCGATCCGGAACAGGGTGACTCGACCGTTGGCGCGGCCGGCGCCCAGCAGACTGCCGTCCTGCAAAAGGATCATCTTGGGACCGCCCAGATCGCCGCTGAAAAAATCCTTCGACGCTACGTACGGTCTATCCTTTTCGTCGAGCGCTATGGTGGTATGACGCCACTTCCAATGCTGGTAATACGGCGGTTCGCCGATGCCGATCATCGCCGGTGAGGGGCCGCCGCGCAGCAGACACCAGGCCGTGCCGTCTCCGCCGAACACCAGCGACGCTTCATTCCCGCGCCCTTCCGGGAAGAATCCGCGGGTCAATACCCGCCAATTTTTCCCGTCACGCGTCCGGTACAGGGTGCCTTCCCGGTCCTTGCCGGCGTACCCGATGCTGTAGCCCATGCCGTTGTACCAGATCACGTCCCAGCGCCAGTTGTTGATGCCGGTGTGACAGGCATGTGCATCCCCCCAGTGGCTGCCGTCGGCGGAGAGCCAGCTCATCGACTGGCGTGCCACATTACACTCCAGATCGTCTTCCGGCGTTCCATTTTTATCGAGCTGGTAATAACTCTCATACGGTGCGCCTTTGGATGAGTAGCCGATTTCGCGTGGTTCGCTCGAAACAAAGAATATCGAGGTGTTGGCCATCAGACGGTTTTCAGCCGTAACCGAAAGACGGGTCTCACGCACATCGCCGCCATCCCAGTCGAAAAGCGCCACGGATTCCCATCGTTCGCCGTCCGACGAGCGAATGACCCGGCATCTGCCGGACGGATGGTTCATATGGATCCTGCCTTCACGGAAAGCACAATACCAGCTTCCTTTGAAGCGAATCAGATGGGGAAATTCAATCCGGGTCTGTTCTCGGTCCGGAATTTGTTCTACACTCCAGATTTTCCTTGTTTGAATGATTTTCATGGTTTTCCTTTGCAGGTTTTTTTGCGCCAATACACACGATCGGATGCCTTGTGTAGACCACCCGGCGTATGGTTGTCACAAAGATATGCGTACAAGCCAGTGTGCAGCTAACCGGTAGCATGGGTTGATGTTAAGAAAGCTGTATACCTCTCATACAATTTAGACAGCATTCGATGCTTGTTCGAAAATTCGATATTTACCATCTTTTAGAGCTTCAATCAGCTCCTGCTCTTCGGTCACCCAATGTTCGAGTTCCATACCATAACCCCCTACTCTTGCCTGAATGTGAGCATCGCTGCCGGCAATCGCACAGCAATCCATGGTCTCCGCCAGAGCCATTGCCCGATCTTGTTGTATCGCCGTACTCATATTATAGCTTTTGATTTCGACTCCATCCAAAGCCAAATCGTAAACCCTTGGTGGAACGACGTCGTCCGGACGTCTATAGGGGTGGGCTATTGCCACAAAGCACCCTTCCCGGTGAGCCATATCAATCAGAGTTTCCGGCTCCAGATACTTCTCATTCGAATGGTTTTCGGAAGTAAGAAAATCCAGGCTCCCATAGACCAGATAGTCAAAGCCATCAATACAGCCGACTTCCACGCCGGAAAAAAGTACCAGACCGTTATCTTCCGCATGCTGTTTAAACGAGTTCAATTCTTCCGTGAACCACACTCTGTTTCCACGCGAATGATCGGTAACAATCAATCCGTTAAGCCCGGCCTTGCGAGCGGCGCGTAACAGTTCATCGGGTGTCTGTTTGCCGCAATTAGAGTACTTGCTGGTATGCAAGTGGGCATCAATTCTCATAAACTTTCCTCATCGTTGTGACCGGCTCCATAAACAAATTATGTTGGGGTATGATACACAAGGTAGCATAGACTCATTTTGGCGCCAAGCTGATCCCTGCTCGTTGGCTTGTGAGTGATACGGCCCCCGTCAGCGTTTAGCCCTGTTGTCGCAGGCTCTGCATGGTCTTCCCGCTGCTGATCTATGGCGCCCTGGGCATCGAATAGCGCGCCCCTCTTGGCGTTCCTGGCGTCTTGGCGGTTGTTCATTTCCCCGCCTTCGTCGTCGCCTGCCGCAGCGCCGCCCGCCCCTTGTCGGTCAGCCGGTATTTCTGCAGGCGGCTGGTGGGTTTGTCGGGGATGGTTCGTTCAATCAGTCCGTCGGCCAACAGTGGCTCCAAGTACGCCTTGAGAAAGTGTACACGATCCTTCAGACCTGCCGCCTGCTGCAGTTCCGCGCCTGACGCTGGGGATTCCGCGGCGACCAAAACCGAAACGACTTGTGGGGTGACTTGTGGGGTGACTTGTGGGGTGACTTGTGGGGTGACTTCGGGGGTGACCTGCTCACCGCCCTCGATTGTCGTCGTGGTACCCGCCACCAACGGCACGGTCACCTTGAACATGTCGCCATCTTCGAACACCGGCGTGCCCGCACCGGGGACATAGTGCGGCAGGTAATGATTCACCTTACGCACGCCGGAGCCGAGTTCCTCGTAGCGGCCGATCTGGATCATGAACTTGCAGATGGTCGGGTTCTTCGGGAACGGCGTGAAATTTCCGGGGTCAATGCGGCCGTGATAATGCGGCACGTTGGGGTTCTTGAACTCGACGCGGTCGGTGTAGATCATCATCGTGGCTGGCGCGGCGCTGGTATACTCCCGATGGGCGATGATGTTGGCGACCAGTTCGCGGAAGATGATCGAGCGTAGACTGATGCTGGTGGTGCCTTCCATGTAGAACGGATCGTTCAGGTGCTTGTCGACGAAGCCCATGAGCTGGTCGAAGGCGTCAATGAGGTTGCCCCGGACAATCAGCCGGTCGTCGTAGCGTTCGGTGTCGCGGCGGCGTAGAAGCGCATCGAATTTGTAACCGGGCACGATGCTCTGGATGGTCGTGTCATAGCCAAACATCAGCGCGGCGGCCAAGGTGTAGCCGGGCTTGCCCGTGGAATAGTCCTGCCGGACAAAGCCCACGACCTTGAGCAACTCCTCCGGCGGCAGATTGGCCCAGGGATGCTGCGGCTGGCGTCCGAGCATCAGCATCTTGGCCTTCTCAAAGAGAGCGGGATCGAGATCCTTGATGCCCAGATACGGATAAACCCGTTGTTCGGTGAAGAAACTCAGCTTGCGGTTCATCAATCCGGCCAGCCGGTTCACGCCCTTGATCCGGTAGTCGCCGTCCTCGCTGCGCAGGAAAACGCTGCTCCCAACCTGATGAACCTGCGAACTGGCGGGCACTAGTACCTTGATAACCCATTTGTCGCCGACCTGTTCCTCGTGCGGAAACAGAAGGTGCGGCGGATCGAGTTTCTGCGGGTTGTTGGATAGGTTGGCGATATCCGCCTTGATCCGTTCGATGGCATCGGCATCCACACCCGAAACCTTGCCGTCATCTTCCACGCCCAGAATGATCAGCCCGCCATCCATGTTCAGAAAGGCACAAACCGAATCGAAGAAATTGGCAGGCAACTTCTCCGCAGCCCGCTTGAACTCCAGCCCCAACCCCTCCTTCTCGCCAAAGGGCTTCTTTAATGCCTTACCGATCTTTGTGTTCTCTGCATTCTTTGCGGTAAGTTTCTTCTTCATGCCACCCTCCATCGAATCGTGAAGAGCGTACGCACCTCGTTGGTGTGCTTCAACTGTTTCTCGATCTTGCCGATCAGGTCTTCCCGCTGCTGGTCTATGGCGCCCTGGGCATCGAATAGCTCGCGCCGCTTGCCGTTGCGGCGGCGTTCCAGATCGCGCAGTTGTTTCTGGTGGGTGAGCTTGTCCTGCAACGACTGCGCGAGGACGGCGGAGCGCCGCAACTCGCGAATCTGTTTGTCCAGTTCCTTGATCTCGTGTTCAAGCGAGAGTTTCAGGTCTTCGCTCCAGCGGTCGAGCTTCTGGAGCTCTTCGTCGAAGAATTGCGTGTCCAGGACCTCCGACGGGATGAAGAACTTCTCGCTCAAATCCTGCTGCCACTGCTTCCGCAGCATGGCGGGAACGACGATGAGAATGCGCCGCCGCCGTTCGGCCCATTTCTGGGACAGGACGATGCCCGCCTCCACGGTCTTTCCTAGCCCGACCTCGTCCGCCAGGATCGCCCCGTTGGTGAAGGGCGAGCGCAAGGCGAACCGTGCTCGACCAGCCAGGCAAGGTTGAAGGCGTAGTGATTGGTGCTGCTGATCAGGTGCACCATCCCGTTCCGAGCCTGGCAGGCGGAAAGATATCCGTACGGCTCGCCTGTATCGGGACCTATCGAGCAAGGCATGCCGTCCATGGTTTCTGCGGTCCTCGTGGGGCCAGCGTCGCTGACCGGCCGATGAAAGCCCCAGGTGTCGCCGTCGTCGAACGACAGGGCGCAGAACATCCCGCGGATCGGCACCTCGGGGCTCAGCGGCTCGTTTGCGAAGGAGACGAACAGCAGCGGGTCGCTGCCTGCGCTGCAGGTGCCGGACAGCCGCTTAAGGACAAGTCGCTGGCTGCCGCCGATCGGCGGAAAGGGACTCGCCGCGTAGATCCACGATGTGCCGCGGTCCTCAGAGACACTCATAGCCATGTGTCCGTCCACCTCGTCCCCGCGTCCGAAGGCGAGCAGTCGTCCGTCCGCGAGCTCGACCGCCGAGGCGTGGATCCCGGCGATGGTGCCGCCGGCATCGTGCCATGTTTCGCCCTGGTCCTCGCTCATCCATAACGCGGTCCCGCCATGGCCGCCGGTCACTGCGTCGCACGGCAGGACGATCGTCCCGTCACCAAGCGCGAACACGGATGCTATGGGCATGTGCCGCGGGCCGTGATCGGGGATGATGATACGTGCCTTCGACCAGCTCGATCCGCTGTCCTCCGACACGCGGAGTATCGTCGCCAGCGGTCCCCAGGTGGCTGCCGCCGACATGCCGTTGAAGTGGTAGATGCGGCGGCCGTCGCACCACAGCGCGGGCGCGTGATCGTTCCGGTCTGGCGCATCCCAGAACACCGACGCAGGCTCCCACTGTGATGCGCCGACGCGAAGCCTGCTCGCCAACACTGAAAGCTCACGGCCGGGTTCTTCGACGCAGCTGTACCAGATTGCGAGCATATCCCCGTTCGGGCACTCGCAGATGGCCGGATCGTGATTGTGCCGGCTGAACGCCGGACCGTAGGAGCGTGGAGGAACCTTGACGTAGCGGGTTGGACCCCGGAAACGCGGCGGTCCGCTGCCGGCGGGCGGCGGAGAAACAGTATCCTGCCGGACGTTCACGCGGTGCAGCTCCAAGGCCGGCATGCGTTGCGGCCGGGCCTTCTTCGGCAGGCTTCCGCGAACAACCCGAAAGCCGATCAGCCAGCTTCGTTCCTCCGGCAGCGCTCCGGAGCGGTTGGCCGACCGAAGGTAGTAAAGCTCCGTCGAATGGCTTCCGCCCCTCGTCACGCGGAAGTCCCCGTCCGGCGGGCCGGCGGGATCGACCCGATCACCCTCGCCGTAGGGCCCGTACCAGTCAAGACACCATTCCTCCACGTTGCCGTTCATGTCATAAAGTCCCCACGGATTCGGAGCGGTCGTGCCGACCGTGAGCGGCACGACATTGTCCGCTGTGCTGCGCGCTTCGTCCGGAAACCAGGTTCTGCGAGCGTTCTTGTGAAACTCGCCAGGCAGCTCGTTCCCGGTGGGGAATGGTGTCGTGGTGCCAGCACGGCAGGCGTACTCCCACTCGGCTTCGGTGGGCAGACGATATTCCTCTCTCTCCTTGTCGCTGAGCCAGCGGCAGAAGGCGACAGCTTCATTCCATGAGACGAACACCACCGCCTCATCGTCGCCGCGGGAAAAGCCGAGCTTACCCCGGAGCTTCCTGTGCTCCGGATCGAACCGTTCATACTGGGCATTGGTGATCTGGTACGTACCCATGGAGTACGCCTTCCCGATGGTCACGCGGTGCACGGGGCGTTCATCGAAATCGCCACAGCGAAAGCAGGACGGTGAGATCAGATCGTCGGGAAGCGGTGCATCGTTACCCATGAGAAACGTACCGGGTTCGATGCGGCGAAAAGCGATGCCGATGCCTGTGCTGCCAGTGTTCAGATCGTCAACCATGTGGGTTCCATCTTTTTCAGTTCACGTTATAGATCTCACGCGTAAACGCGAGCTCGCGTCCCCGCGGCTCCGGAACCGGTGCTTCGTTGAAAAACATGCTCGACGCCGGCGTAGAATCCGGGCAAGTTCAAGGCAAGGCCGTCTAGACAGGCGGCGACCTGGCTCATCTCGGACCGATTTTGGGACGCACGGTGCACGTGGGGCACACGTCCAGAATGTGCTCCCGGCGCACGGTCCACAGATCCTTGGCCAGCACCAGTCCGGCATCCGCGTGACCGACCTTGCCGCGCCGCTGCTGCCCGCGCCGATCCAGCGTCTCGTCCAGCTTGCTGGTGGGCACCGGACAGGCGCCGCCGCGGAAAGCCAGTCCCGCCACGGAAACGACCTGGCCATCCGGCTGGACCACCGCGTTCGTGTTGGCGAACATGTCGATGCACCGGCACGGCACGGATATCTCGGCCACGTGATACGCCGTGGAGGTGTTGTGGTCGGTGCCCAGCGCCAGGATATACCCGCCGCCATGGATCAGCCGGCCGATGGGACTGTCCGCCGCCCATACACCGTTTGCCGTATGGTCCCGGGTGTATTCTGCTGCGCGTGGACCGATGGCCGCCACGGCGTGGGTGGGATGATCGCTGCGGACCGCATCCCGGCGCCGCCACATGGCGTCCGGAATAGCTCCGTTGGTGGTGGGAGTGGCCAGCGGATTGTACACCTGCGCGGCCCGGTGGTTGAACGACGGCATCAGCAAGGTGCCGCGCCGGCCGATAGCCTGCAGCAGCGCCTCGACCACGGTTTCCGCTCCGCCCTTGACATGGCCGATGGCCGACAGCGAACTGTGCACCATGACATCCATACCCGGCTCCAGCCCCAGGGCGCGCAGATCGCGGACCAGCCGGACCCGCGACAGCATGGCCGCGGGCTCGATCAGCTCGCAGTAGCCCAGTTCGGCATGGGCGTCGAAATACTCCAAATAGTGCTCCAGTTCGATCTTCTTGCCGGATCCGAGCGGATGCGGGTTGACGCTGTCCCGGGATTCGCACGCGGCCAGGTCGGCGATCTCCGCGATGCTGCGCCGGCCGTCGGCCCAGAACAGCGCCCACGGTTTGGCGCCCGCGGCGCTGATCCGGTCGGCGATGGCCGGCGGCGTGTTTTCCATGGTGGGCGACAACGGTGCGGTCCGGCGCGGCACCCGGCGGGCCGCGGCCGTTGGGCGCCGCTGCGTACGATCATGAGCGGCAGCCTGCTCACAGGCCGCGGTAACTTGTGCCCGGGCTGATTCCAGCTGTCCGAGAATCGCCGCGCGATCCCCGCCCCAGAGCCAGCGTTTGAGCCGTTGCAGGGACGTGTCATGCGCCGCATCTGCATACAGGGCTTCAGCGCGGGTCAACCGTACCCCCTGCAGTTGAGCCAGGATACGGGCCGTTTCCCATTCCGCCAGCTGCCCCACCTCTTCGGTGCCCATGTTGGCAATATAGTACAGATAGGCCGCCGTGCCTCCGGCGCAGGTCTCCAGACCGGCACCGCTGAGCAGAGACAACGTATCCGCGGAGGAATGATAGGCATCGAAACCGCGTCCGCGTCGATGGGTGGTGATCCACGGACAGGGGAATCCGTACTGGCGGTCACCGATCAACGTATCCGACGTCGACACGAATGGCTCCCGGTACAGCCGGTAGCCCGAATCACGCCGCTGTAGCGCGGCAGCCAGCACCATCGCCCCGATCTCTGCCGCAAAGCCGGCGGACATGGGAATGCTGTCATGCCATTCCAGGCGCCCGTCACACACCGCCGGCTGCGAGCCGACACTGTCGATACAGACTCCGGCCAGGGGTGTCTGCAGGCGGCGCCGGCGTTCCAGATAGGCGAAGAAGCCATAACACTCATACCCGCACAGCAGCCGGATGGTGCGCCGGGGACGCGGCAGGGTACCCGCCGCGATCAGTTCCTCCAGTATGCGGGCGATCTCCACGGTCAGCGCCATACCAGAAGCATTGTCGATGGCGCCCGGTTCGGCGCTGTGGGCGATAGCCCAGACTTCGTCCTGAGGGTCGGCCGAACCGCGAACGATACCGCTGACGACGTCATGCGCGCCCACGTATTTGCGAATGTCGGCCTTGATATGCAGCGTCAGCCCCTGGTGTTCCGCGGCCAGCGCCCGCAACTGCCGGCCCTGATTGCGCGACAAGGCGAATCCGACCAGACGAGCCGTGGCATGACGCATGGAGATGGCTCCCCAGCCGAACTTGGTCCAGGCCACCGCGTCGGGATTGTTGGGCACGTCACTCTCCGCCAGCACCGCCACGGCGCCCTTGTCCGCCAGCTTCGGCATCAGTTCCCGGACCCCCAGAGCGGTGAGCACGGCACAGCCGGTCAGTCCGTCGCGCGGCAGGCGTTCGAGCTCGTCCATAGTGTCCAGAACCACCAGGCGGCAATGCCGTCCCTCCCGGGGTGTACCCGCACTCCACTGGATCAGATGCCACGGATTCTCCAGGTAATCCAGCAGGCGCTGGTTGACCGGTTCCACCACATCCACTGTGGCGGTGTTCACGTCCGCTGCTTCCTGAATGATCCAGCGGCCGGTGCCCAGGCGCCCGCCGGTCTGGATCGCATCGACCTCCACCTCGGCACCGGCGTCGCGGTACTGCTGCTCCAGAGTCTTCGTGGTCCGGTGAAACTGGTCGAACGAATTCCAACGGTCGGTATGCAGAATGGCAGCAACATCCTGGAGCATGCGGTCGCCACGGGCGGCGGCCAGCATGCCCGGCAGATATTCGCCGTTGAGCCGGTCTATGGAAACCGGAGTATGCTGTGTCATGTTCGACTCCTGAAGGTGGTTGTGTTGGGGTTCAGCTGAGACCGGACGGCATTCGACCCGGATCTGATGACTGCCTGGCAGGAGAACCCGCAGGCCCTTAATGCGGGTTGGCGCCATCTGACTCTGTACCGGCCATGCACCCGGTGCGCCGGCGGCATGGCCGGTACAGGAAAGACCGGGCGGGTATGCTATCCGGCCAGCAGCAACACGATCCGTGAGGGCGCTGATCACCGGGCCTGCCACCGGGAGACCCAGGCACAATAACCCTGTCGCTAACGAACCAGCTGGCGATACCGGACCCGCCGCGGCACCTCCGCCTCCGCACCCAGAGTCCGCCGGCGATGTTCGGCGTACTCCTGGTAGTTACCCGCGAACCAGGCCACCCGGCTGTCGCCCTCGAACGCCAGAATATGCGTGGCGACGCGATCCAGAAACCAGCGGTCATGACTGACGATCAGGGCACAGCCGGCGAAATTCTCCAACGCCTCCTCGAGGGCCCGCAGCGTGTTGACGTCCAGATCGTTGGTCGGCTCGTCCAGCAGGAGCACGTTGGCGCCTTGCTGCAGCATGCGTGCCAGATGGACGCGATTGCGCTCACCCCCGGAGAGTTCGCCCACCTTCTTCTGCTGCTCCGCACCGCTGAAGTTGAACCGGCTCACATAGGCGCGGGAATTGATCCTGCGGCCACCGAGTTCGATCTCGTCGTGACCGCCGGAGATCATCTGCCACACCGTGTTGTCCGCCACCAGGGTGTCGCGGCTTTGATCGACATAGGACAGTTTCACCGTGTCCCCGACGCGCAGCGTGCCCGCGTCCGGTTGTTCCTGCCCCGTGATCAGCCGCAACAGTGTGGTCTTACCGGCGCCGTTAGGCCCGATGATGCCCACGATGCCGCCGGGAGGTACGGCGAAATTCATGTCCTCGAACAGCAGACGATCACCGTAGACCTTGCTGACGCTTTGGGCCTCTACGACGATGTCGCCCAGGCGCGGGCCGGGGGGAATGTAGAGGCGCAGTTCCTGCTCGCGCTCCGCCGCATCCGCGTTGAGCCGCTCCTCGTAGGCCCGCAAGCGCGCCCGGCTGTGCTGGTGCCGGGCCTTGGGGGTCATGCGAATCCATTCCAGTTCGCGCGCCAGGGTCTTGCGGCGTTCGACCTCGGCTTTTTCCTGTCGCGCCAGCCGGGCTTCCTTCTGTTCCAGCCATGAGGAGTAATTGCCCTTCCAGGGAATGCCCCGGCCCTGGTCCAGTTCCAGAATCCAGCCGGCCACGTTGTCCAGGAAATAGCGGTCATGCGTCACGGCGATGACCGTGCCGGGGTATTGCTGCAGATGATGCTCGAGCCAGGCGACGGACTCGGCGTCCAGATGGTTGGTGGGTTCGTCCAGCAGCAGGATGTCCGGCTGACGCAGCAGCAGGCGGCACAGCGCCACCCGCCGGCGTTCGCCCCCGGAGATGACGTCCACGCACAGGTCATCCGGCGGACAACGCAACGCCTCCATGGCCATGTTCAGGCGACTTTCCAGATCCCAGGCACCGGCAGCCTCGATCCGGTCCTGCAGCTCGGACTGCTGTTCGATGCACGCGTTCATCTCGTCATCCGTAAGCGGCTCGATCAGCCGGGCGCTCACCGCCTCGTATTCCCGCAGCAATGCCACCGTCTCCGCCAACCCCTCCTCGACCACTTCACGCACGGTTCTGCCCGGTTCCAGACGCGGCTCCTGCTCCAGCAGACCCGTGGTGTATCCCGGTGCCAGCACGGCTTCGCCCTCGAAGTCCCGGTCCACCCCGGCCATGATGCGCAGCAGCGTGCTTTTACCCGATCCGTTCATGCCCAGCACCCCGATCTTGGCGCCGTAGAAATAAGACAGGGAGATATCCTGAATGACGGGCACACGCTGGTAATGCTTGCTGACCCGCACCATCGAGAAAATGATCTTGTCGCTCGTTTCACTCATTGTGATCCTGCTCCATGAAGCGGTGTCGTTGGGCGGCGGACGCGTGGTTCCGTCTTCCTGTTGACATCAACGCCGCGGCCGCGACGGCGGCGCCTTGCGGCGCACCCGGGCAGCCGGGTCGCAGGTTGCGGCCAGGACGATGGCCCGGGCAATCGTCCGGTCCAGGGCCCGCACATCCTCCTCCGCCATGTTGGTGACCGGATGCGGCCCACCCTTTTCCCAGTACTCCGCCAGGGCGCGCTGCGTCGGCTCATCGCCCAGCGCATACAGCACCAGTTCCAGATCGCTCTTGCCGGTCAGCTCTCCGGCCTGACGTATGCCGGCCAGTTCAGGCGCGATGCGTTTCCGGTGCCGTTTGAGCGCCGCCTGGCTTCTGGGAAGATGACTGTCGAGCATCCGAACTCCGTATCCGGCAATCTGGCCGCCTGCGGCCGACCTTCGCCCACCTTCGTATGGCGTTCACCGTCTGAATAAGGACGCAAGCCGGCATGCTGCCGGCAAATGGCCGGACACCTCCCGGTTGCCGCCCCGATCGGCCCGGGCCCCGCATATTGCCACCGGTACCTGGGGCTCCCGGGCCGCGACCGGCAGGGAAGCCCACGCGACGAACACTCTGGCACCGGCGCCGGATCATCGGCCGTTCGCACTCCAGCCCGCGATTCCGATCTTCGAAAAAAACAGGCTTTCTCCTCTTGCCTGTACGGCGCTTCCCCCCTACATTGATGCACAAATGTGCACCCTAAAAAAGGTCCATCATGCCGTCCATTCCGCCATCCCCGCCGGCGACGCCGCCTTCGGCCCGCCTGCACGCATGTCCGGCGCCGGAACATCCACCCCGGCCGGCAGCGCTCGCAGGCTGTGTGTACATGCCCCACTTCGCCGCCTGGGCCGCCGGGGAACCGCGGCACTGCCGGGACGGGGCCATCGTTCACGCCCGGGACCGCGTCGTCGCCGCCAGTCCGGCATACCTGCGCCAGGGCGCCCGCGCCGGCCTTTCGCTGCATCGTGCCCGCACGCTGTTTCCCCGCGCCTGCTTCCTGTCCCGTGACCTCCCGGCGGAACAGCTCTACGCGGACCGGCTGCTGGAGCGGCTCTACCAACTCACGCCCCAGGTGAATCTCATCCAGGACCGTCACCTGACCGGATGCTGGATCGCGGTGCAGGGCTTTGCCGCCGCGGATCTGCGCACCGTCCTGCAGGAATATCACGCCCAAGGCGGCTGTGCCGCCCTGCAATCCCACGCCTTGCTGGCCGCCCTCTATGGTCCGGCCGGCCAGCTCCACACGCTCGCCGACGTGGCGGCATTCCTGCGGCGCGCCTCCATCCAACCGCTGGCCGAACTCGGCATCGCCCCCCGAACCCTGGAATTACTCCACTGGGTGGGCATCAGAACCCTGGCGGAGCTGCACCGCCTGACACAACGGCACCTGCAGGCCCAGTTCGGCAAAGAAGGCCGCCGCCTCTTTGCCCTGCTGCACCCCTCTTCGCATCCCATCCCTGTACCACACCACACCCCCCGGTCACTCACCGTGAGCCGGGACATTTCCTGGGAACCAGGGTCTATCCAGGATTTTCAGCCCTATCTGATCGCCCTCGTCCATGCCGGCTGCAAGCGCACCCCCGCCATGGCGCCTACCTGGTTGCGGCTCAAGCTCACCCCGCGCGGTGGCCACGGCGTGGAACGGTTCCGCGCCCTGAAGCCCCCTTATGGCCGCAACGCCGTGCTGCACGGACCGGCGCTCCATCTGCTGCAGCAAGGGCTGACGGCGCTGACCGAAGATCAGCGGGTCCACCAGCTGGAGCTGACCCTGGGCGGGCTGATTCCGGCGGTGCCCGCGCAGGGCACGCTCTTTCCTTCCCGTCCCGGCTGGCATGCCGTCCGGCCGCATCTGCTGCGCCGTTTTCCCCACCGGTTCTTCCAGCCCGTCCGCACCTCGGACGCGCCTTTCCTGCCGGAAGAGGAATTCTCGCTCGGTGCACTCACGGAATAAAAAACCCGTATATCGCAGGCATACTTCTCATGTTCGTCCATCTTCACACGCGCAGCTGGTTCTCCTTCCTCAGGGGCGGCTCCTCGCCGGAAGCACTGGTCCGGCGTGCCCGCCAGCTCGGGCAGCAGGCTCTGGCCTTGACGGATGTCAACGGCATGTACGGCGCCATGCGCTTTCAACAGGCCTGTCGCCAGTACGGCCTCCATCCGGTCCTGGGAGCGGAAGTATACTGCACAGGCTTCCCGCTGGTGCTGCTGGCCCGTTCGCACACGGGCTATGCCCGGCTCTGCGCCCTGCTGACCCGGCTCCACACCGCCCCGGATCCCGTCCCCAGCGTCTCGCTGGAGACCCTGCGGGAGCATGCCAGCGGCCTGTTTTGCCTCACCGGCGGCCGGGAAGGCAAGCTCTGGTCGCTGGCCAGGGCCGGCGCGGATGCCGCGGCGCGGGCCTGGCTGGCCACGCTTCAGGAGATCTTTCCGGACACTCTCTGCGTCGAGCTGATCAACGGGCTCCAACCCGGAGACCTGCGCCTGGCCAAAAGGCTGCACCAGCTGGCTGAAGCCCAAAGCCTTCCCGCCGTGGTCACCAATGACGTCCGCCATGCCACGGCCGGGGATTACCGGCGCTACGATCTGCTGACCTGCATCCGGCTGGGCATCCCCCTGTCCACGCCCCACCAGGAGCGTTGCAGAAATGCCGAGGCGCATCTCAAAAGCGCGGCGGAAATGCGCCGCCTGCTGCCGTTGGATACCGCGCTGCGCCGTACCGCGGAGATCGCCGCGGACTGCACCCTGGATCTCATCGCCACCAGGGTCACTCCGCCGGCGGCTCGCGTACCGGCCCATCACACGCCGTCCGCTTACCTGCGTGCACTGTGCCGGCACGCCCTGCGGCAGCGCTTCGCCGCCGCGGCGGCACCCGCCGCGCGGCGGCAACTGGAACGGGAGCTGCAGGTCATCCAGGATTTGCAACTGGAAGAATTCTTCCTCATCGTGCGGGAGGTGGTCGTCGCCGCCCGGGATCGCCACATCCGCTGCGCCGGCCGGGGATCGGCGGCCAACAGCATCGTCGCTTTCCTGCTGGGCATCACGCACGTGGATCCCATCAAGCACGAACTGCTCTTCGAACGCTTCCTGCACCGGGGGCGCAAAGGCACACCGGACATCGATGTGGACTTCGACAGCGAACGCCGGGAGGAAATCATCGCCTGGATGGAATCCCGTTTCGGGCGGGCGCATACCGCCATGACGGCCACGCTGGTCACCTACCGGCTGCGCCTGGCCCTGCGTGACGTGACCAAGGCCTTCGGTTATCCCATGCAGATGGTCAACCAGGTTTCACGGACGGTACCCGGCCAATATGATCCGGGCCAGGTGGACAACTTCAAAACAGATCTGGCGGACGTCCTGGGACACCCTCCGGCGCTGGAGCTGATGCTGGACATGGTGAAGGAACTGAACGCCTGTCCGCGTCACCTGGGTCTGCACAGTGGCGGCATGGTGTTGTCGCGTCAACCCCTGCACCATTTCAGTCCGGTGCAGACCTCGGCCAACGGCGTCAGCATGGTGCAGTTCGACAAAGATGACGTGGAGGCACTGGGTCTGATCAAGCTGGACGTCCTCGGCCTGCGCATGCTGGCGGCCATCAGTGAAACCGCGGAACTGGTGCAACGCCACCATGGTCACACCGTGGAGATCGACCAGCTATCCCTGGATGACCCCCGGGTGTACCAGTTCATCCGCACGGGACAAACGCTGGGTCTGTTCCAGATCGAATCCATGGGCCAGATGCATCTGGTAGCATCGCACCAGCCCACGGAATTCGCCGATCTGATCTCCCAGGTGGCGCTCTTCCGTCCCGGACCGCTGCAGGGCGGGATGGTGCATCCGTTCATCCGCCGGCGTCAGGGGCAGGAGGCGGTCCGGTACGATCACCCCACCCTGGCACCCATCCTCCACAACACGTACGGGGTCATCCTTTTTCAGGAACAGATCCTGGAGATCGCCCACCGTTTCGCCGGCATGCCGCTGGCAGCCGCGGATGATTTCCGCAGCACCATGTCCAAATGCCGCAGCATGGAGGAGATCGAAAGAATGCGCGGCTGTTTCATCTCCGGCGCCATGGAGCTCGGTGCCAGTGCGGCCGTCGCCAACCGCGTGTTCAACCGGGTGGCCAGCTTCGTCGGCTATGGCTTCTGCCGGAGCCATGCCGCCGCCTTTGCGCGCACGGTGTACCAGTCGGCCTGGCTCAAACTGAACCATCCGGACGCCTATATGGCCGCCGTCATGCAGCACCGGCCCGGCATGTACAGCCGGCTCACTCTGGAGGAAGAGGCCAGAAGGTGCGGCGTGGAGGTCCTCTCGCCGGATATCAACCGTTCCTCCACTCGCTTTGAACTGGAACCGGGCCGAGGACGGACCATCCGCAAATCCTTCACCACCATCAAGGGCATCACTCCGGAGATCGCCCGGCGGCTGGTGTGGGGACGGTTGGCCGGCCCCTATCGCGATCTGGACGATCTACTGCACCGGGTGACCGTTCCCCGTCAGGCGCTAGAAGCGCTGGCCCGGGCCGGAGCGCTGGATTCCATTTGCGGGTGCAGCCGCCGGGCCCTGTGGGCCGGCGGCGTCCTCCAGGCGCGCCTGGAAGCGGCCCTCGATGCCCCCAGTCCGCCCCTTGCCGGGGCGTCCTGGCTGGATGCAGAAGACCTGCCGGAGCTGCCGGAACTGTCGCCGGGGGAGCGCCTCGTCTGGGATTTCCAGACTCATGGCGCCGCCCGGGTACACCCCATGGTTCTGGTACGGCGGGTGTTGACGGAGCTGGAGGTCCAACCCATAGAAGCCTGTTACCGCCTCGCGCGGCTGAATCCGGGCCGGCAGGTGGAGATCGTCGTAGCCGGCATCGTCATGCTGAAACAGAAACCGGGCACCGCCAAAGGCATGTTGTTCGCCACCCTGGAAGACGAGACCGGCTTCATCCAGTGCATCGTCAGTCCGGCCGTGCAGCAGCGCTACCGGACAGCCGTGCGGGAACCCAGCCTCATCGTCCGCGGCATGCTGCAGGGAAAGGGCCACTGGCGGGCCATCGTGGTTCAGGATCTGTACCCCTTCACAGGGATCTCCGGCGGCAACCGGGGCTTTCCCTGCGCGGCCGGAACAGATTACCTGTATGTTGAGGAACCAGTGGCTGCCGCGACCACAGCAAAGGGCCCCACCGCCGACGCGCCGGCTCTGCACACGAGCTGGCGGCCGCCACGCACCACCGCCGGAGGAGGAGGTTGATGCCCAATGCACCGCTAGTACCGCCTGAATTTCATCCCTCTATCGCCGCCTGGTTCACGCGGCGCTACGGCGCCCCTTCACCCGCACAGCTGGCGGCCTGGCCGCGCATTGCCCGCGGCGACAACGTCCTGCTGCTGGCGCCCACCGGCTCGGGCAAGACTCTGGCCGCTTTCCTCTTCGCGCTCAACCAGCTGGCTACCGCCGTCTGGCCGGCAGGACAGACTTCCGTCCTGTATGTTTCGCCGCTGAAGGCGCTCAACAGCGACATCCAACGCAACCTGATCCAGCCGCTGGATGAACTCCGCCATACGTTCACGGCCGGCGGCCGGATCTTTCCGGACATCCGCGTGGCGACGCGCAGCGGTGACACGCCCGCTGCCGCGCGCCAGCGTCTGTTGACCCATCCTCCGGAAATTCTCATCACCACCCCGGAAAGCCTCAATCTGCTGCTCAGCACGCACAAGGGACAGGCGGCACTGCGCCATGTGCGCAGCGTGATTCTGGATGAAGTGCACGCGGTGATCGGCACCAAACGCGGCACCCACCTGATCACTGCCGTGGACCGGCTGGTGCGGCACGCCGGTGAGTTCCAGCGGCTGGCTCTGTCCGCCACGGTGGCGCAGCCCGCGGCGGCGGCGGCTTTCGTCGGCGGATACCGGCTTCACTCCGGTGGGGATCACCCCACGTACAGCCGGCGCCCCATCGCCATAACACAGGTGCCGCCCGGCCGTCGCCTGGATCTCCGGATCGACCCCATTCCGGCCGGCAGAGATGGGGACGGAGACGCCCCACTGGCCTCCCGGCTCATCCGGATCATCCAGGCCCATCGTTCCACCCTCGTGTTCGTCAACAGCCGGCGGCGCTGCGAATCTCTGGCCGCCAGCATCAATGCCGGCCGGCCAGAACCCCTGGTCTATGCCCATCACGGCTCGCTGGCGCGTGAAATCCGTGTCGCGGTGGAGACCCGGCTCAAGCAGGGGGAGTTGCGCGGCATCATCGCTACCAGTTCGCTGGAGCTGGGTATCGATATCGGCGCCATCGATGCCGTGGTGCTCCTTCAGTGCCCGCCCTCGGTGGCCGCGGCGCTCCAGCGCACCGGCCGTTCCGGCCATGCCCTGGATCAACGCAGCTTCGGCGTGCTGATCCCCACCCACGGACATGATCTCCTGGAGCTCACGGTTCTGTCCCGGACCATGCAAGACCTGGATCTGGAAACCAGTGCCCCGGTCCAGGCGCCTCTGGATGTGCTGGCCCAGGTGCTGATCTCCATGACCGCCACGCAGACATGGAACATAGACGATCTTTATGCCTGGGTGCGTACCAGCATGCCGTACCACGGACTTTCCCGTGCCACGTTCGACCTCCTCCTGGAGATGCTGGCCGGACGCTATGCCGCATCCCGGCTGCGCCAATTGCGCCCCCGGATCACCCTTGACCGGCTGGACCGCACCGCCACCGCCACACGCGGCGCCCGGCAGGCCCTGTTCACCGCAGGCGGAACCATTCCGGATCGTGGTTATTACCAACTGCGTGAACTGTCTTCCAGAGCGCGCCTGGGTGAACTGGACGAGGAATTCGTCTGGGAAAACGGCGCCGGCAGCCGCTTTGTCTTCGGCAACCAGCGGTGGCAGGTGGAACAAGTCACCCACAACGAGGTTCTGGTCAGCCGCTACCGCGGTGCGGCTGACGCTCCCTTCTGGAAGGGAGAGCCCCTGGACCGGGATTTTCATCTGGCTGAACGCGTGGCCTTGTTCCTGGAAACGGCGGAGAAGCACCTTGCCGACGGCGGGTTCACGCAACGTCTTCAGGAGGAACACAGACTGGTTCCGGAGGCTGCCGAACAGCTAGCCGCTTACCTGCTGCGTCAGCGTCAGGTCACCGGCAGGCAGCTGCCGCACCGGTACCACCTGTTGGTCGAGCAGATCCGCTCGGGACCGCAAGGCGCACCAGGCCGGCAGCTGTTCGTGCACGCGGTATGGGGACGCCGCCTCACCCGGCCATGGGGGCTGGCGCTGGCCGCCGCCTGGCGGCAGCAGCACGGATATGAACCAGAGGTCTATGCCAGCAACCACGGTCTGGGCCTGGTAGTCCGGGAGGCGGCAGACCCGAAGGAACTGCTGGAACTGGTCACTCCGCAAAATCTGCTGGATCTGCTGCGCCAGAGTCTGGAGGGTTCGGCTTTCTTCGCCGCCGTTTTTCGGGAGTGCGCTGGCCGGGCTTTGCTGCTGGGGCATCAGCGTCCCGGTCAGCGCCTGCCCTTCTGGCTGAGCCGGATCCGCAGCACGGAGTTGCTGGAGGCCACCTCGCGCTTCGATGATTTTCCTCTCCTCCTGGAAGCCTGGCGTACCTGCCTGCAGGACTGTTTCGATACCACCACGCTGGTCCGTATGCTGGATGAGGTGAGCACCGGCGTCATTCGTGTCGATTCCTGCACCACCGCCACCGGCAGCCCCTTCGCACTCACAGACGCCTGGCGCCAGGTCAACGAGTACATGTATCGGGATGAGCGCCCACACGGTCGTACGTCCACCCGGTTGCGCCCAACGCTGCTCGATGAGATCATCGGCACCCCGGGACTGCGGCCACGCCTGGATCCGGCCCTCATCCAGGCATTCGAGGCCAAGGCGCAACGGTTGGCGCCGGGCTACGAACCCCGGTCGGAACGCGAACTCGTGGATTGGATCAAGGAGCGGGTCGTTCTGCCGTGGCCGGAGTGGGAAGCTCTGGTCCGCGCGTATGACCCCACGGTTACGCCGGAGGCCTTGCTTGCCCGGCTCCAGGCCCGGCTGGTCTGCCTGGACCGCAACCGGCTGGTATGTGCTCGCGAGCAGGCAGCGGCCATCCAGGCGGCATGGTACCCGGAGCACCTCCGCACCGAGCCACCGGGTCCCGCATCCGCCCGTCAGGAACAGTCCGGCCCGGAGCCGGAAAAAAGGTTTGACCCGGCCGGAACCCCGGCTGCAGCGGATCGGGAAGAACCCGTTTTGAATCCGGCAACAAGCCCGCCGGAAATCACCTCGACGCCATCAGCACAGGGCGCACCCGCCGTTGTCCCGCATAGCCTGCTCACCCCGCCGGAGTCTGCAACCGGTCCTGCCAACGGGGTGTCCCCCTCACCCGCGACAGCCTGGCTGGCCCAGTGGCTCAGAGCGTACGGCCCGCGGACACCAGCCTCCGTACAGCAGGATCTAGGCCTGCATCCGGCTCTGTGGGATCCGTGCCTGGAAGAACTGGTTCAACGTCAGGAAGTGGTCGTGGACGCCCTGCGCCTGGACAGCGCGGACCTGTACCTGTGCGACACGGACAACTACGCCAGCCTCCTGCGTCTGGGACGGGCTCGGCGACGGCTGCAGGCAGCGCCGCGTCCCGTCCTGCAACTGCAACTGCTGCTGGCCGTGCTGCACGGCCTGACCGACGGAGATGGTCCGCCTGCACCTGCGCCTGCACGTGCGCCTGCGCCTGCATCTGAGCCTGTGCCTGCGCCTGAGCCTGCGCCTGCATCTGAGCCTGTGCCTGCGCCTGTGCCTGCGCCTGCATCTGCGCCTGAGCCTGTGCCTGACGCCAATGCGGAGCTGGAAGGCTTGATCGAGCTACTGGCCGGCGTGCCGGCGGCCGCGGAACTGTGGGAGCGGGAGATCCTGCCGGCCCGGCTGCCGCATTATCAACCCGCCTGGCTGGATCAGTCCCTGCTGACGGGTGCGATCCGCTGGTATGGGGCCGGAAAAAAGCGGATTGCCTTCGCGCTGGAAGAACAGCTGGACCTGCTCGCGCCGGCAGCAACGGCAGGAGCCTCATCGTCCGAAGAGACGACATCAGCCCCGGCCACGGGCTTCGCCTCGACGCCACGCACCGGGACCTGGGCACCAGTCGAAGGACCTGGCGGAACCGCTGCGCGTCCAGACTCGGAACACCTCGAGAACGGCACGCCATCGGTGCCGGATGACAACGCTGCATCCCATGAACACCATACCCGGGAGCTGACGTCCTCCACGGATAAATCCAAGGTCGATCTCCGGTCGCGTCTGCAATCGCTGTTTACCGATGGCGCCCGATATGATTTCTCCTCCCTGAGGCGCGCCACGGGTGCTCATCCGAGCGAACTGTATGCGGCCCTGTGGGAAGCTGTCTGGGCAGGCGCCGTCTGCAATGACACGTTCATGGCTGTCCGGCTGGGCGTGCAGAACGGTTTCCGCTGGTCAGGGAGCACCCCGGACGGCAGTACGGATCTCGGGCAAGACAGACGTCGACGCCGTTCCTGGTCGCGCCCGCGCCGCCGTTCGCCGTCGGTTCCGGGTTCCTGGTATGCACTTCCTGACACGGCTCCCTGGAGTGACGCACTGGAGGCGGCGGAAGGGTCGCGGACGCTGGTTCATCTGCTGCTGGACCGGTATGGCATCCTCTTCCGGGAACTGCTCGAACGCGAAGCGCCCCCTCTGAAATGGAACGCTCTATTCCGGACTCTCAGATTGATGGAGCTAGCCGGCGAGGTCTTTACCGGACAATTTGTTGCCGAAGTACCCGGCCTGCAGTTCGCCTCGCCCTCCGCCGCCCGGTTGCTGGATGAGCTTCCCGCGGATGCGGTCTTCTGGATGAACGCGGCGGATCCCGCCTCCCTGGCGGGACTCAGTGTGAGCGGGATCAGTGCCGTATTGCCCGCGCGCCGCCCGGGCACGCACCTGGTCTTCCATGGCACGGAGCTGGTGCTGGTATCGGAACGAAACGGCCGCCACCTGCTCTTCCGGGTGGAGCCCGGCCACCCGGACACGGAGCGCTACCTCGGCCTTCTGGAACATTTGCTGCAGCGGCGCGTTGATCCGGTGCGCATCCTGACTGTCGAGTCCATCTGCGGTCTACCCGCCGCTTCCAGCCCGTACGCAGGAGCGCTGCAACAGCGTTTTACGACGCACCTGGAAGGCGAGAAAATCGTGCTGCTCAGACAACCCTGATCCTCGGCTGGTGCAAGCAGTGTGCGGCGGCGCTCCGCTCCTCTCCCGCACTCCGCATGTGCGGCCGGTGCGGTCGGTGCGGCGCGTGCTGCTGGTGCGGCGCGTGCAGCCGGTGCGGCGCGTGCGGTCGTTGCAGCGCGTGCGGTCGGTGCGGCCGTTGCAGCGCGTGCGGCCAGTGCAGCGCGTGCGGTCGGTGCGGTCGGTGCGGTCTCTGCGGTCGCTGCGGCGCGTGCGGCGCGTGCGGCCAACTGATTGACAGCACGGTCGCCATGCATGATCGTAGCTCGTTCAAACGGCGAATCGCTGCGCCGGTATTGGCCGGTATAAAGGCCCGAAAAAACCATGATCGACACTCTGCCCCCTGCGCTTCGCGTGGAGCTGGACAGCCTGCCGGACCAGCCAGGCGTATATCTGTTCAAGGATACGCACGGCAAGGTGTTGTATATCGGCAAAGCGGCCTCGTTACGCTCGCGAGCACGCTCCTACTTCCAGGAATCCAGCGGTGATGGCCGCTCCCAGTTCCAGGTTCTGGTAGCGCAAGTGGCGGCGCTGGAATACCTGATCACCGGTTCGGAACAGGAAGCCCTGACGCTGGAAGCCACGCTGGTCAAACGCCATCAGCCGCGGTACAACATCAAGCTGAAGGACGACAAAAAGTACCCGTTCATTCGCATCACCAAAGAACCGTTTCCGCGCATCGTGGTGACGCGCAACGTGGTGCGGGACGGATCCCGCTACCTGGGACCGTTCAGCAATGTTCGGGCCATGCGCGCCGCTCTGGCCTACATGCACAGGATCTTCCCCATACGCAGCTGTGATTATGAGCTCCCCAATCCCAATGTCAAACTCTGCCTGGAATACCACATCAAGCGCTGCCAGGGACCCTGTCAGGGACTGGTCGACAGCGTCGAGTACGGCCGGTCGGTAGAACAGGCCTATCGCTTTTTACGCGGTCACAACGCCGCCATCCTCCGCGACCTGAACGAACAGATGGCTGCCGCTGCCGAGCAGCTTGACTTCGAGCATGCCGCCCGTCTGCGGGATCAGGCCCGCGCGCTGGAGAGCATGCAGGGCCGGCAAAAGGTCGTGCTCGAATCCGACGTACACCGGGATGTGATCGGCATGCATCGGATCGACGACACCACCTGCTGCTGTGTGCTGGAAATTCGAGAGGGACGGCTCCTCGGCAGGAAACACCATTTCGTCGGCCACTCCATCCAGGCGACCGCCGCGGAAATCCTGGCTGCCTTCGTACGCCAGTTCTACCTGGAGACGGATTCCACCCCGCCGGAAATCCACCTGCCTGTCCAGGTAGAAGACGCACCGCTGCTGGCCGGATGGCTATCGCAGAAAGCCGGCGTCCGGGTAAAACTCGTCGTGCCGCAGCGAGGTCTCAAGGCGGACACCATCCAGATGGCAGAGGCCAACGCCGCCCAGCTGCTGGACGAGCGGTTCGCCAAACGGGAGCGCCTGCGCAACCGGATCCCACATCCAGTGCTGGCACTGCAACGCGATCTGCAGCTCACCGTGCCGCCGCGCCGTATAGAAGCTGTCGACATCTCCAGCTTTCAGGGTACGGACCAGGTAGGATCGTTGGTCTGCCTGGTGGACGGGCAACCCAAGCGGAGCGAATACCGCCACTTCCGGATCCGCGGTCTCCAGGGCGCCGATGACTACGCCAGCATCAGACAGGTGGTCCAACGGCGCTTCGGTGGACTCATGGAGCGCGGCGAGCCGTTGCCGGATCTGCTCATGATCGACGGCGGCAAAGGCCAGGTTTCCAGCGCCAGGCTGGCTTTGACCGAGCTGGGATTGGAGACGCTTCCGGTCATCGGACTGGCCAAGCGTCTGGAGGAAGTCGTGGTTCCGGATCAGTCCGAGCCCTTGCTGCTACCCCGTACATCGGCCAGCCTGCGCATGCTTCAGGTGTTGCGGGATGAGGCTCATCGGTTCGCCATCAACTACCACCGCAATCTGCGACAGAAACGCACGCTCCACACATCATTGGAGGACATCGCCGGTATCGGCCCCCGGCGACGCGAGGAACTCCTCAGGCATTTCGGCTCGCTGAAACGCATCCGCGCCGCCACGGTAGAAGACATCGCCGCGGTACCCGGCTTCAGCCTTAAGCTGGCTCAGGTCGTGATCGACGCACTGGCCTCCAGCACCCGGTCTGGGGCTCCATCAGACCCCCCCGAAAACGCAAGCTCCAGGTGAACGGTGCCCAGGGTCGCATGGCCAAATCAGGCAGCCATACACCGCCAGCTCTGGGCGCCAGGCCCTCCTAACGTTCATCCCTTCCGGTTAGATCGTCGGTAGCGGCCATTTATACGGATCCTCAGACCGCAGTGTGAACGATTTTTACCAGGCCCAGTGTTGACAAATAGCCCGGTAATTGTGGAGAATCCATCCGATTTCTGTGGATAACCAGGGCAAAATGTGGATAACCTCCTCGCGGCATGTGGATAACCATCCTATTCACATCGAATTTGGTTCTTGACGTGCGATCATCGCACACGTAACTTGTGCCCGCAACGAGACCCCTCCCAAGCATACAACAACCCATTCGCGCTGTGAACGGTACTATGGCCAGGCAAGATTTAGGGATTCGTGGGAATCGCATCGGTCAGACTCTGGCCGCGGCGCGGGAAATGCTGGCCGTGTGCAGCAGTGTGGAGAACAAGACCACGCGCACACGACGGCCGTCGCCGGCCAGCACCAGCAACCCCGCCAACAACAGTGCACGCAAGTGCCGCTCCGTTCAGTTCGGCCTGGTCCCTCAGGATTTTCACCGGTTGCGCCAGATCAGCGAGAAACTGGGCTGGTCTCGCGCTGAACTGGCCCGGCGCTGTCTGCTCCTGGTCATGAATTTCCTGGAGGACCAGTTCCCGGAGCTGTCGCACGTGGAGACCGCCGAGATGGAGGACAACCTCAACGTAGAGCAACTCTCTCTCTGGCCGCCGCTAGTCCAATCCGGGGATATTTCAGCATCGGAATCCAACCGACCAGAATCTGCTTAGGCATCAATCGCGGGAGTCGCACCATGCCCAGAACCACTTTGTCCACTGCGACCGCAGCCATGGAACTGGCGGCCGAGTGGACTCGACAGGCGGCCGCCACGCACTTTTCCTTACGCCTGCGTGAGGATTCCAGCGGAGCCTTCGCCGGCCTCAGCCTGACCGCGGCTCCGTCAAGCCAGGAGGTTGCGACCAACGCTGCCGCCTCTTCCAGAGAGACCTCTGACGACGCAGAGGGCGCAGAGAGCCAAGAAAGCGCAGAAAGCGCAGAAAGCGCAGAGGGTGCAGGCGTCCGACGGTACGCAGAAACCGCGGATTCCGCCTGTAAACGCATCCAGTCCTGTTTGCAGCCTCTGGCAGACCGCAGCGTTCTGGTCCGCACTTGGCTGGATGTTTCTTTCGAGGTCGAGGTCTTATCCGGAATGGTTGCCGGCCACTTGGTGGTGCGCCAGTTTGCGCTGACGGGCGTTGTTCCTGATTCCGCTACCCGCGCTCCGGACGGCACCTGTCACGTGAGTATCTTTGCCCATGTGGCTCGTCTTGAAGGAGTGGATGAGGAGAAGCAGCATCTGCCGTTGAAACTGGTTCCCGAGGACGTGGCACACGCAGCCCGTTACAAGAACACGGTGTTGGATATCGAATTCGCCGCCGGCCAGTGGGATGCCCACATCATCAAGACGGTCCGCTTCAGCACCAAGGTGTCCGGACCTCACCAACTGCAGCTTTGCGCTCCTGATGGTCAAGTGCTGTGGAGCCTGCCCTTGAAACTGCGTGGTGGCGGGCTTACCAGCCGGGACGCCAGCGACGGCAGGGACGCCAGGGACGCCCACAACGACGGTAACGCAGCCGCGGCGGAAATGCCCTGACATCCGCCCTGACGCGCCGTCCGGCCCGCGTGAGTCAGTGGCCGCCGCCGGCCGATACTACCGCTCAGTGGCTCCCGGTTTTTTCCGATGCCGCCGTAGCGCTGATAGCCGCCACGGCGTTACAGAACATCCGCCAGCGACTCTCGTCCACCTGGGCCACCGCGCTCAACACCTGGCGCAGGCGTGCATGCCGCTCGTTCTGCAACGTTGCGTGAAGACGGATCAGCGAACGCAACGCGTTGGGCAGATCCGCAGGCATCCGTCCCTGGTCATCCTGCAGAAGGAAGAGGAGCGGCGCCAGGGCAAATAGTTGCCGACCGGTTTCCGTCCGGGCGCGACTATGGTTGGCGGCTGCTAGCACGTGGTACGGATCCAGCTCCAGGACCTCCGCGATACGCAGTAGCAGCCTGTCTGGCGGCATCCGCTTGCCGCGCTCGATCTGGCCTATGTAGGTGCCCCACACGCCGTCCGGCTTGTCGGGCATGGACGCCCGCGCACCCAGATCGCGCTGGGTAAGACCGGCCCTGAGGCGGCCAGCCCGTATCAGCTCGCCCAGCGCAGACACGATGTGAAGTTCCTTCTCCCGAACTCAGGCAACCCGCTCACTCCGGCTGCCTCCGGCGGCGTGCCGGTCGGCCTCTGACGCGGCAACCCGCCGGTACTGCGACGCGAACGAGGAGACGCTGTCGGGTGTCCGGCGTTCCATATCCATGAACGCGTGGATAGCTGAAGGGCCTGTACCCCATAAGCCGGACAAATCCCGAATGGCAATCCAGCTACCTTCCCGAAACTGAGTGATGTAGACCTTCAGTTCCGGACTCCGGCATGCTGGACAGGCGCCGAAGGTAAACCGTGGTTTGCCGCCGGTACGCACGATGCCCGTGTCGTTGCATCTGGAGCAGGACTCCGTCGAAGTACCGTCGGCGACAAGGACAACCGGCGCAGACGCCTTGGGCGCGTGCGTTCCCAGGCCCCTGCGGATCGTAGGATTCAGTGCGGCGACCTTTTCGTCAGACATCGGAGAGCTATCCAGAAGGGCAGCATATGGAAGTTTCCGGCACGTTGTGCCCGAAAGATGGCATGGTTTCAGAGGTACGTCAAGGGAGTTGTCCGCGCGGCCCCGACACCACTACAGACGCGCCACCGCGACAGCTGTGTTACCCTGGCGGATTCGCAACTATGACAGATGCCTTACCATGACAGATGTGCCACCGTGGTCGGGTACCGTACCCAGGTGTTGCCGGGAAGAACGCCCATGGTGTTCAGGAGGCCGTGAGATGTCATTCCGGAGGTAGACACGGTGCGCAACCACAACAAGGCATTGAGCAACCCGGTGCATTCCGTTATCATGTCTGCATGCCAGCCAAACGACCGACGGCTTGCTGCTCACCTTCCTGAAATGCAGACAAACCTGGAGACGACCATGCGATATGTAGAGGACAGCCTCGGCAGGGTACCTGCCCCGGTAGTAGCGATAGACCATGTATGTGCGTGGCCCAACCTGACCGTCATGGCGGACGGCACGATCATGGCCGCCATCCACAACCAGCCGAGTCACCTGAAAACACCGGCGGACATCGAGTGCTGGGCCCTGACTTCGACCGCCTCTGCCTGGGAGAAACGCGGCATGGCCGCCCCGCGCGATACGCCGTCCGTGGCCCGCGGTAATGTAGCGGCAGGCATGGCCGGCAACGGCGACCTTGTCGTGATCTCGTCGGGATGGTCGGATCCGGCGGCAGCGGACAACCGGGGCCAGGTACTGCCGCCGCTGGTGAGCCGGTCATCGGACGGAGGCAGAACCTGGGCCATGGATATGCAGGGTTTTCCGGCCGACTGGCCGCACGCCGGCCGCCGTCCGGCATCCCCCGAGGGCCATCTGGTACCCTTTGGCGATATTCTCGGCGGTGAAGACGGGCACCTGCGGGTCGGACTGTACGGCGGCGAACGGGGCGCATCCTGCGTCTACCGCAGCACCGACGACGGCCGCACGTGGCGTGAATCGGTTACGTTCGATCCGGAGGCGATCATCCATGAACCGGCCCTGATCCACCTGGGCCACGGCAGATGGCTGGCCGCAACCCGCCACGACGGCCTGAATCTGTATGTTTCCGACGATGATGCCCGCTCATGGGTCCTGCGTCTGGAAGGTCTGACCGGTCCCGCGCAGCATCCTGGTCATCTGGTGCAGCTGCGCGATGGACGCGTGCTGCTTACCTATGGCAACCGTCAGGACCCCAGGGGCGTGGACGTGCGCCACAGCGAGGATGGCGGCGACACCTGGAGCACCCCGGTCCGAGTCGCTGATTTTACCGGCGACGGCGGTTACCCCAGCAGCGTTCCGCTTCCCGATGGCCAGATCATGACCGCATACTACGCTCGGTCTATCGCCGGGCACGACCGCTACCACATGGGTACGGTCGTGTGGGATCCCCGCCGGTCGCTACAGGATGTCTGAGACGTCGCCCGTTTTTCCCTGGCGCCGCAGCTCCGGCATACGGCACCACCAGGATGGACGGCATGGAGGCCTACTGCGCGCCGCCGTCGGCAACATGGGTTAAGGCGGAGTACCGGCGTCTATGGGGATCAAGCGATTCGCTTCAGGCCGGGCTCGTACAGCGGCTTGCATGCGCTGGACGCCACTGGACGCCAGCATGTCGCCTCCCGCCTGGCCGACGCCCGCCAGGCGGAAAACGTCGCTTTTCACGTGGGTGGCACCCACCTTACCTCACATGCCATGGGGCAGGTGTTCGCGAAGCATAGCGCCTGAGACTGGGATAAACCGGCCGCCCTACCTATCAGAACGGAAAGCGCAGCGACATGAGGAGCACGCTGAGTACGGCCAGGACGAAACCCAGCGTGCTCAGCAGTCCGGTTTTTTCCCTCCAGATGACCCCGCCCAGCAGATGCACCGCAATCATGACGGTGACCGTGGTAACCGGGAACACGACCAGACCGTCCAGATCCCGCAAGGCCCACACACGGCTTCCCGACGCCAGAGCCCCGAGCACGCCCGCCGCCAATCCGAAACCCAGCTCGCGCCGGCGAATCCGGACGTCCAGGACGCATACCGAACCGGCCGACAACAAGGCCGCTCCCAGGAAAGTACCCGCCACGAACAAGGTACGGGCCCGGTCATCCGGCAGATCCCGCGTGGAACGCAGCACGACCTCCCACATACCCTGGGAAAGAAAAGCCAGGCCCAGCCACAGCAGCCAGGTCTGTCTGTCCGCCTGCCGGGAAGAGACGCGCACACTGGCGCGGCGCGCCTGACCGCCAGTCACCAGGGCGATGGCCAGGCACGCCGAGATCATGCCGGCTACCCGGACCAGGAGCAGCGCCGATACAGGCCAGACGGGTATCTCACGCCAGATCGTGATGGAGGCGACCACCGGCAGCAGCATCGAACACCGCAGCACTCCCCAGCTCAACCCCAGATGGCCATGCTGCAGGGATTTGATCGAAGCCAGACCGGACAGGAAGAAAAACACGGATGCCCATGCTACCCGCCAGCTTACCTGCGGCCACAATCCCACCACGTCTGCGCCATCCAGAAGCAATACCACGCTGGCCACCGTGCTGGTTGCGGCTGCGGCACGGAACACCACATTCACGCCCAGGGCATCAGTCCCCCTGGCCATAGCGATCCGCAAGACCAGGGCCAGGCAGGTCATCGCTGCGATGGAAAGCACGAGGTAGGGCACGGGTGCGTTCCAGCTGTTCAGGTATGGGGCGGGGGCCTGATCCGCCGGGCCCGCGAGGCTTCACCCGCGCTCCTGCCGATCCCCAACACAAAAGGGGAGGCGACCACGGTCGCTTCCCCCAATATAAGCCCGGAGGCCGGTATGCAGGTGTTCTTCAGGTACCGGCGAGTGCGGACACCGGTGCCCGGTCGCGGCCCTGTCGTTCCAGGTAACGGTCGATCTCTTGAAAGTACGCCCGGAAATGCCAGTGGCAGATCCCGTGACTGTAGCGCCGGTAGCCGGATACCTGCTGGCGATCGACCCACGTGTCTTCGTCCCAGTGAGGCAGCCGATGCATGGTGCAGCCCGGCTCCCAACATACCACGACCAGCTCGCCGGATTCCAGTGCCTGCTCCAACTCCTGCTGCAGGGCAACCGGCTCCTTGACGGCAACACGCACTGCTTGGTTTCCGGCGCTCATCGCCAACCCGCCATCTGTGGTTTCGCGTCCCGGTACCGGTAGTTGATCAGGCCAGTCCTGGCTCACTCACCATAATCTTGGCCCACTCACTATAACTTGGTAGTAATTAATACCACCAAGTCCCGTATAAGTCAACCCGTAATCAGCCTTATTTTCGGCCCGTCACGATTTCCATGATCCGTTCATCTCATCCTGTCCGTCCACACCCCGTGTGGGGCCATGGCAGGCTGGAGCGCTTTGATTGACCGGATTTCCAGGCACGTCTATACTTTCGTTCGGAGTCAGCGGGAATACCGTTCCGGCGTTCGGAGTCAGCAGGAATACCGTTCCAGGACACCGTGTTTTCGGCACAAGGCCGCTGCATCTGCCGCCCTCCCCTTTCAAGCATCAACCCGGCCGTTGGCCAGACTGCTCCTCAGAGAAAGGCAGCGGAGTGATTTCCAGGAGGCAGCGTGCGGCGGTCCTGGACCCATCAACCTTCATACTGGCTTGGCAGTCCGGTGATTGCCACATCGGCATGGCACCGGTTGTCCTTGTACTCCAACAGGAGATCGCGATCAGATGATCCGGAAGACGCAAACGCTCCCGACCTGGGACCTGTCGGACCTGTACCAGTCAGATGATGATCCGCGCCTCGATCAGGCCATGGAAGAGGCTCGGGAGCGGGCCGCACGCTTCGAAAAACGGTTCAAGGGTACAATCGCCGTAGCGGATCTCGCTGCGGCTCACCTGCGCGACGCGCTGGTCGAATACGAGTTGCTGCTGCGTGATCAGAACCGGCCGCAGGCGTATGCCATGCTGCACTTTTCCACGGATACCGGCGATCCCCGGCGCGGCGCCCTGCTGCAGCGTTCCCGGGAATTCGGCAGTGCCGTGGCCGCGCATCTGGTCTTCTTCGATCTGGAGATAGGCCACATACCCGTCGATGCCTATGAAGCCATCCGCAATGCGGCGGAGCTGGCCTCCTTCCGGCACTACCTGGACCACCAGCGCAGCCTGGCAGCCCACCATCTGTCCGAACCCGAAGAACGGATCCTGGTGGAGACAGCCAATGCGCGCGGGCAGGCTTTCTGCCGGCTCTACACCGAGACCCACGGAGCCACGCGTTATGCGCTGGATCAGGACGGGCAGACGTGCGAGATGAACCAGCAGGAGCTGCTGTCTTTGCTGTACAGTCCGGACCGGGACGTACGCCAGGCCGCCGCTGCCGCTCTGACCTCCGGCCTGCGCCGCAATGCCCATGTCTGGACCTTCATCTACAATACCCTGCTGCATGAGAAAGAAGTCCTGGACCGGCTACGCGGTTTTTCCACTCCTGAGGCCAGCCGTCACCTGCACAACGAACTGGATGCCGGCATCGTCGCCACCGTAGTGGATGTGTGTGTCGCCAATTATGACATCGTAGCACGGTATTATACGCTCAAGCGACGTCTGCTGGGATTGCCGGAGTTGACGCACATCGATCGGTACGCTCCTCTCGCCGGCGGGCAGTCGGAGATTCCTTTCGCCCAGGCACAGGAGACGGTTGTGGATGCCTTCGCCGGTTTCTCCAGCCGTTTCGGCCAGATCGCCCGCCGCTTCTTCGATGCACGCTGGATCGATGCCGACGTGGTGGACGGTAAGCGCGGCGGCGCGTTCTGCGCCAGCGTAACCCCGGACCTGCATCCGTACATCCTGCTGAACTACACCAGCCAACCGCGCGATGTCATGACCCTGGCCCACGAGCTGGGACATGGCATTCACGACGTGCTGGCCAGCGGCCAGCATCTGCTGGACTACCACCCGGTCCTGCCTTTGGCAGAGACGGCCAGCACCTTCGGGGAAATGCTCGTGTTCGACCGGTTACGGCAGACGCTGAACTCCAGCGAGGAACGGCTCGCCCTGCTCTGCGGTAAGATCGAGGACACCTTCGCCACGGTCTTTCGTCAGATCGCCATGTTTCGCTTCGAGCAGCGGGCCCACGCGGACCGGCGTTCCCGGGGCGAGCTTACCACGGACCACTTCAGTACGCTGTGGCAGAAATGTCAGCAGGAGATGTTCGGCAATGCTCTGCAACTGGGGGACGAGCATGCTTGCTGGTGGCTGTACATACCGCATATCATCAACACGCCGTTCTATGTCTATGCTTACGCTTTCGGCGAGTTGCTGGTCCTGGCCCTGTACGCCCAGTACGAAAAAGAAGGGGAAGGTTTCGTGGATCGCTATCTGGAACTGCTGGCGGCGGGGGGCTCCCGGACGCCCGAAGACCTGATCTCCGGTCTGGGCTTTGACATCCGCTCTCCCTCGTTCTGGCAGAACGGCTGTGATCTCATCCGCCAACGCGTCGAAGAGGCCGAAGCGCTGGCCCAGGCTTAGAACCGCCTGATCCGCCGCCGCGCCGGCAAGCCCAAACCAGCGCGGCGGCGAATGGAGCCAGGCGATCGTTACGGACTGCCCACGGTCATCAGTCGGTGATCCGAGCGCTCTTGATGTAATCCAGCGCGGGAAACTCGGCCTTCAGGTACTCATTGCCACGCATACCGATCTGCTGCTGGTTGGGCGTCTGGCCGTGTTCGGAGTTGATGGCCTGGACCGCGTCCATACCATCCACGATCCGGCCGAATGGAGCGAACCCCTGACGATCCAGCCCGGCACTGTTGTCTCCCAGGTTGATGAACAGCTGGGTGGAGCGACTGTTGGGTGCGCCTGTCTTGGCAAAGGTGAGCGTCCCCGGGGTATTGCTGCCTTTGACCGGGTCATCCGGAATGGTGGCTGTCTGCCATTGAGCCGTAACGGCGGGATCCGCATGCATGCCCCATTGGACGACGAATCCGGGCAGCACGCGGAAGAAACGCTGCTCGTCGTAGAACCCGTGCCGTACCAGATTGTAGAATCGGTCCACCCCGTTGGGCGCCAGCTCCCGTTCCACTTCCACGGTGAAGTCCCCGGCCGAAGTCTGGAACAGCACCTGAAAACGGTCAGGCGCCTGTTTCTGCATTTCCGCACTCTGCGGCTCCATGAGTACCCCCGTGTCAGCGATTTCCGTGGATGGCTCCTGGGCTCCGCAAGCGGCCGCCAGCAGCACCGATGCCACCATGAGAACAACTCGCTTCATGTGAATCAGCTCCTGTGTCTGTATTCCTGAAGGGCGCTGCAGGTCACAGCGACGCGACTGCCTCGATCAACGCCCTGGCCGTGATGCCGAAATGCGCCCAGGTCTCCATGTGTCCGTCGGCCGGCGCTATGCGAGGATCCGTGATGCCGATATGAGCGACGGGTACGTGCAGCACATGGGCGGCAGCGGCTACCACGCCGGCAAAGCCCCGGACGCCGCTCCGCGCGCAACCGATCAGCCCGTCCTCGATGGTCACCGCGCCATCCGGATACCCGGTCAGCAGCGCTTCCAGCGTGCCCTCCGGAAGAGGCAGCGCGTTGACGATGACCACATCCACCGGCTCCCCCGCAGCAACCCGTTGCTCCGCTGCCTCAGCGGCCAAAAACGCCGGTGCGCCGAAGGCGAATACGGCCTTGCGGGCGCCAGGATAACGCCGGTATACGGTGACCGGTTCCCAGTCCATACCGGCCGGGTATAACGGCCCGGATCCGTCCTGCGCTTCCAGGACAGGCAGGTTGTCTCGCGGAATGCCGATGATGTGACCGCCATAATGGGCCGCCAGATCGCACACGGCCGCGAAAGCCGCGCGCGCGTCCGCAGGAGCGTAGAACCGGTGCAGGTAGGGCAGGTAACCGAGCCCAAGGTTGATCCAGTCCAGTCCCCAGCCGGAGAAATGGTCACGTCCGGTGCAGGCACCCACATGGGAGATGTGAAAGGTGACGTTGAGCCCCTCGTTGACGCCGTTGAGATTGCGCTGGTAGCGCCACAGGTCGAAACCTTCCCGGGCGATGCCTTCGAAGAAAGCCGCAAAGGTAGACACCACGTTGAGCTGCGGTCCATGACCACTCATGGCCAGACCGTTGGTCAACAGCGTCGCCGCCTGTTCCTGGATGCTCATTTCGAACCGGTGATCGGCGGCCAGCAGGTCCCGCGCCTTGGCCAGCTTGGTGGATGGATCCAGATCACAGCTGACCACGAACATCCGATCCGGAAACTCGCGGGCCACCAGGGCGTACCCGGCCTCCGAACCGGCCCGTGGGCTCTCCTTGCTGCCCGGTTCCGGCAGTGGGATGCTCTGCTGCCGGTCGCGCGGCACCACCAGGTTCGGCGTGCCCGGCGCCGGCCGCGCCCGGGTGACCACCCGCCGCGGTGGAGCCGCCCGCATGCGGTCCAGCGCATCCTGCTGGGCCGCGCTGACGGCCAACATGGGACCGGCGAGCACCTGGTCCATGTCCCGCCCCTTCAGATGGCCGTCGTGATGCGTCTTGCCGCCGGGCAACTCATTCACGGCGAACAGGCACTCCAGCATACTGGCGGTATCACGGAAACTCATCAATGAACCGGGGATCCATATCTCCTGGTCCATGGCCACACCGTTGGCCGAGGCCATGGCTTCGGTCTCTGCGGCGACGCCATACATGCGCCCGAACGCGGCCAGATCGATGCGTTGCTCCGGCGTGGAACGGAAGCCGGTCGGGTAGATCATGTTCGCCTGCCCCCGGGCGGCCAGGGCGCGTGCCTCCCGGTAGGCGGCATACAACGCCGGCAGGTCGTGCAGGGTGGGTATCTCCAGCAGTTCGATCCCCATGGCGGTAATGGGGCCGCGCGGATCCCGGTCCAGGATACTGCTGGTGGTGCCGGAAAGCTGGATGCCGTTCCGGTGCATGACGAAAGTCACCGGAGCACCGTGGCTGTCCGCCGCACCGTACCCGTTCAGCGCCTGGCCCGAGATCCAGCCCGCATCGCCGCAGTGGGTGATCACCCAGGCCTGCTCCTGGTATTGGGCACGCAATCCCAGCGCCTGGCCCGTGGACACCGGGACCATGACTCCCAGGCGCCCACCGTTCAGCTGTGTGCCTCCAGGCACCCAGGAAACATGACCGGGTATGTCCACTCCCCGGCGAAACCCGTCCACCACCGTAGCCGCGTCCAGAAAGCCCAACGCCGCCAGACAGGAGAAATATCCTATGCTGGTATGAGCGTGTTCGATAGTGTACTGTTTCTGTTCGTAATCCGTCACTGCCAGGGTCAACAGCAGCGCCGGTATCAGCTCCAGCCCCCCTCCCAGATGGTCCACCTCATCGATCCGGGCGAGTGAGCCGAGAGCCCTTATGGCCGTGGCTGCGGCTTCCTTCTGCAGGGCTTCCAGCAGGTCTACCTGCTCACCGGTCAGCTTCTCCGTGGTATCGACATCGAGGCTCAGGGGCAGCACGTTGGACTCGATCCGGGTTCCGAGAAAGCGGGCACTTGCCAGCAGGGCCGTGTTACGCTGATGCTGGGCCAGGCTGGCTGCCTGTAGATCTGTGCTCATGTGTGGCTCCTCGCCTTGCAGGCGTGGCGTGATGGCTTGCGCCCGTCACGAGTCGTCTGACCGACAGCAGCGGCACGGGCCAAGCCATCGGCTGCGGACGCGATATGCGAACACGATAGTGGTAAAAATATCATGAGGCCGGACCCGGCGGGCAACACGGTGCGCCGCGCCGGCACCGGCGGTTCACAAGGCGGCGTATTCTCGCCACACCTCCAGGGCGTACCGGAAGTCCTCGTAGTCGATCCGCGTCGACAACGAATGATCCGAGCCGAATACGAGGCGCGCGCCGCGCGCTTTCATGGCCGTGATGTACCCAGCCACTTCCCTGCGGATGTGATCGCGATCCTGCGACTCCAGGATGCGTGCGTCCAGCCCGCCGATGAATACCAGTCTGTCGGCATACTGATCCGCCATACGCAGTGGATCGTTGCCGGCCTTGACCTCCATGGGATGCAGGCCATCGAAACCGGTATCCACGATCAATTCCATGACGGACTCGGTGAATCCGCAGGTGTGGAGGATCACGGGTATGCCGTAGCTGTGGATCAACTGGATGAGTTCCGCGTACAGCGGGAAAATGAGTTTCCCGTACAAGGCCGGATCACAGAAGGTGGTGCCGCGATAACCCAGGTCGTCGAAGAACCAGACCCCGTCGGGGCGCCCGGCTTCCGCCAGCGTGATGCGGAATTCCTCCGCATACAAATCCGTGTACGCGCGCCCGTAGTCGCTGATCCATGCCGGATCCAGCAGCATGTTTTCGTACAGGACGATGTCCCCGAAAGCGGCCCGCATATTCTCCCACAGACCGCGCATGCCCAGGTCCGCCCACTTGCCCTGTGCGTGCGCCCGGCGAATGCTGTGGGCTATCTGTTCGAGAGCCTCCGGAGTGGCGCGCCGGCGCGCCGAACCGACCACATGCGGTTTGTATTCGGTTTCCCAGACCGCCCTGTTGGACATGGCAAAATCAACATGCTCGGGAGTGCCGGATTTGTCGTTCCACCATTTGAACGTAGCGCCGTTGCCATCCCGCACGATGCGCCAGGCGTCGGTCCGCTCGATCACCACGTCCTCTTCCAGTCTGGCCTTCCAGGGATAGCCGCCCACACCGACCATGTCGAAACCGAAATGATCGGCGGGGTTGACCGGTTTACCCTCCGAATCCGTGGGATACCCCTGATCGGTCCACAGGCGCAGGGTATCGCTCCAGGGGCTGTCGCGCAACCCGATGCGATCGGCCGGCATCCGGCCGAACAGACTGCCGATGATTTCTCGCGAATTTTGCATGTCGTCTCCGCCTGTTGTTGGATGGAGGCAGAGTAAAACACATCCGGAGCTTCGCGGCAAGGTCGGCCCGGCCTGCGGACGGGCACACGTTCTTGACCGGAATCGCCGTATGGCTTATACCAATAAGAGCCGCATACAAGGGCCATTGGGTCAGCGCCGCAGGTACAAGAGGTTACGGCCGCAGTCGGCCAGCAGTGTCGGTCAAGAAACCACAATGCATTGGTCGGCAGCAAGATACTGCAGCAAGATACTGCTGAACAGTGGGTTGGCATGCGTATCTGTCAGGTCCGGCGACAGATCCGGCCGCCTGCCCATACGCACCGGTAGCATTCGCCCACCACCGTTCATATCCGGCTTTAACGTGTGAGGTCCATTATGTTGGGGAAAGGCAAAATCACCTGGACATGGGTGTCCGCTTCGCGCGCCATGATCGCGCTCGCCATCGTGCTGTCTACGAGTGCACTGTGCGTTCCGGCCAACGCCGCAGCACACGACAGCGCGCACGACTGGCCCATGTGGGGGTATAATCCTGCCCGCAACGCCCTGTCTCCGGCCGTTCTGTCTCTGCCGGAGACGTTGCACCTGCAGTGGGTTCGGGAGCTCCCGCCGCCGCGCCGCGCCTGGACCAGGCAGTTGGACGACGCGGACAAGATGGAGTTCGATCTTTCCTATTCCCCCATAGTGGCCGACAACCGGCTCTTCGTCTCCTCCATGACCACGGACCGGCTGACGGCTTACGCCGCCGACACCGGTGAGGAGTTGTGGCGTTTCTATGCGGACGGACCCATGCGCGTCGCCCCGGCGGCCTGGAACGGCAAGGTCTACGCCGCTTCGGATGACGGTCGCATGTACTGCCTGGATGCCGCTACCGGCACCCTGTTGTGGAGCTTCGATGCCGCACTGTCGGATCACCGCGTCCTGGGCAACGAACGCATCATCAGCATGTGGCCGGTTCGCGGTGGCCCGGTAGTCGCAGACGGCACCCTGTATTTTGCCGCCGGAATCTGGCCGTTCCTGGGCACCGCCCTCTTTGCGCTGGACGCGGAGACCGGTGCCGTCCAGTGGACCAACAGCGGCTTCAGCACAGAATACCAACTGCAGCCCCACGGTGGTGCGTACGCCTTCGCGGGACTGGCGCCCCAGGGGTATCTTGCGGTCCACGGCAACCGCCTGGTGGCCGCGGGCGGCCGGGCCTTGCCGGGCCTGTTCGATCGACGCGACGGCACCATGCTGTTTCATCAGGTGCAAGCAGGAAAGGGCAGCGGTGGTTACCGGGTGCGCATCAAGGATCAGTTCTACCTCAACCATGGTCTGCGCTTCCACCTGGACGACGGCAGCACAGCCGGACACGGGTCGGTCGGGGAGGAAGCGCTGGCCTCGCTGCGGCGTACCATCGCTGCCGGCGAGCCGGTCGACAGGGATCATCCCTTCATCCTGCGGACCCTCATGGACGCCAGTGTGGCCTCGGTCGAGGATCGTCTGGATGGGCCCGTCTTCGACAGTCTGGTGGCGCAGGGACGGCTGTATTTGGTGACGGAATCGGGACAGCTGTATTGCTTCGGTGAAGCACCCTCGGGCGAGCCTCGGACTTATGCGTACGAACCGGCTGCTCCGCCGGCCGTGGACTCGGACGCGGGTAACCAGGCAGCCCGGATTCTGGCAGAGACCGGCGTCACCGACGGTTACGCCCTGGTGCTGGGTGCCGGCAACGGTGACCTGCTGGAACAGCTGGCGGCCCGGTCGGAACTGCGGCTCGCGGTGGTGGAACCGGATCCCGGCCGGGTGGAAGCCGTCCGCCGCCGGTTGGACGATGCGGGTCTGTACGGCACCCGGATCGCCGTCATTCCCGGGCATTTTCGCGATATGCACTATCCCGACTACGTCTCGTCGCTGATCGTCGCCACGGATCTCCAGGCCCACGGATTGACGCCGGACGCCGGAACGCTGGCGCGGCTGGAAAAACACCTCCGCCCCTACTCGGGCCGAGCCTGGCTCGCCCTCAACCCGGGAACGCATGCGTGGCGCACCGCTCTGGAGTCCTTCAAGCCGGAAGCTGGCCGAGTATCCGCCACGGCGGACGCGCTCCTCATCCAGCGCGAAGGGCCGCTGCCGGATACCGGCCAGTGGACCCATCAGCACGCGGACGCGTCCCAGTCGGTCCTGTCGCATGATTACCGGGTACGCCCGCCCTTCGGGCCTATCTGGTTCGGGGGTCCGTCGCATGACAACATCCTCCCCCGCCATGCCGCCGGTCCCCGGCCGCAGGTCGCCGCCGGACGCCTGGTCATTCTGGGGGTGGAGACCATCAGCGCGCGCTGCGTGTACACCGGCAGGGAACTCTGGGTGCGGGATTTCCCCGGCATCGGCCACCCCTTCACCAACCTGGAGCTGGAGGAACGCTGGGCGCAGGGCGAGGCTGTGTATATGACCAACCAGCCTGGCGCCACCTATATCGGCAGCCCGTATGTCTCGCTGCCGGACGCCGTGTACCTGCGTTATCAGGGGCACGTGTACCGTCTGGATCCGAAAAACGGCGACATCGTGGCCCGATGGGAACTGCCGGCGCGCCCGCCAGACCGTGATGAACCGGACTGGGGCCACATCAGCGTGGCGGATGGCATGGTCATCACCACCACCAACCCGCACATCTTCCGGGGGGGGGCGCTGGGCACCTTTGGCGAGGACAGCTGGGACGGCACCTCCAGCGAACGACTGGTCGCCCTGGACCGGCACACCGGGGAAGTGGCATGGACCCGGGATGCGGCCATCGGCTTTCGGCACAATGCCATCGTCGCGGCCAACGGTCGCCTGTTCGTCAACGACCTGCTGTCGGAACAGGCCTTGCAGATGGCCATGCGGCGCGGCCGAACCATCCAGGACCGGCCGCGGCTGATGGCGCTGGATATCCGCACCGGCAAGGAGATGTGGAATGTCGAGAGTGAGGTCTTCGGTACGTTTCTTACGTACAGCCAGGAACACGACATCCTGCTCGAGGGGGGAACACGGGACGGCCGCCGCCATGT
>SLHA01000018.1 GCA_007136405.1 Candidatus Latescibacterota bacterium | reverse complement strand
GGACACGAAACCGCGCGCGCTCCGACGAGTCTCAAGCTAGCGCGCATTCGCGCAGCGTCAATAGCAACGTCGCGTCCAGGCCGGCGCAGCGGCGACGAGGCACGTTGGCCTTTGGAGGGCGGTGTCCGGTGCGATGCTGTCCGGTGCGAACGAGAAAGGAGATCATGTCGCATGCGTTTCATCATGACCGGTTTCTTTGCCGCTCTGCTGTTGGCCACGGCGTCCGCTGACACCGATGCGGTCGTATTCCGGCCGGTGTATGGTCCAACCCTGGAAGCCGACGGCGTACAGATCTGTTTCCATGTCCGGGTGCCCACGGATGACCTACAGTGCGCCCTCGACCGTCTTGGTGGCGCGCTGTCCCGTTTCATGTTCGACCGCCTGCCTCTCGCTGTCCGGTTAGAGGACGAGAATGGCGTTCGGGTTGCCGTGGTGTCACTTGCGGAGACGGAGACCTGGCGTCAGGCCCTGGCCCAATACGATGCTGCCTGGGCGGCCGGTGAGGAAGCAGCGTTCCCGCACCTTCCCGGGCAACCGAGCTGGCGGGCCACGTTTTTCCAGGGGTCGACGGGAGGCGAACTGACCAGCAGAACCCTGCGGCAGACGTTCCTGCAGCCCGACACCGAGGGACCTTGGGTGGACGCTGTGCGGTTCGAATATGAGGGCTCCCCCATGACCGCGGATTGGGACCATGTCACCCTGTCCGGAACGTTTTACCGGGAGGATGGACACTGCCGCCAAGGTCGATCTCATGGGGCAGAACCCATGTTGAGCGACGGGAAAGAAACCGGTGATTGACTCCAACCTCCAGGTACCGTTACTTTTTGTGTGCGGCTGCGGTGACTCAGGCCAGGTCGCGTGGCCTGCCAGGTCCTTCCGGAACGGGCACCAGCACCGCGCCGGCAGATTGCTTCCCTCGGCCCGCCCGACTCCACAACTAACGCCCAGTGCACAAGCCCTGGCCCACACCCTGCGCCCTGACGCGAACCGCGGTCAACGTGCGCTGACGGTGTGATGCGTCCCTGTGCACCGGCCGGGACGATGTGCTCCCATCCATCCTCATCCGAACCGCTGGACATGCCCACAGAAGCCACCCCGTCTGAAGCCATCTGGATGCCCCCGGCGCGCGCGCCTGCGGTTGCCGTATATACCCGGCACGAATTCTTCGTACGGGACGAACCGACCGATGCCTGGATCCGCTGCGCCGCCAGTGCTCCCTTCGCGCTCAGGCTCAACGGCGAACACCTGGGATTCGGGCAGGGCCCCACGTTGGCTCCCGCACCTGTATGGGAGCGCTTCGAGCTGGCGCCGCTGCTCCGGCGAGGAGCCAACATGGTGGTGGTATTTGTCGCCGGGACGCATCGCGAGCCTCAGCCCTGGGTACGTATCCACGGCATCGTCGCATACGCCGACGGCAGCCGCGAGGAGTTGGCTACGGGACCGCTGTGGACGATCACTCCGGCCACAACCTGGCTGCCCCTGCACTCTCCGCCGTTCACCGTGGCCTACATGGCCACGGAAGCGCCGCCGGAATGGGAACGCGGCCGGTCCTCGCAGGCTGCCTGGGACGCTCCCAGTCCGGTGGACGCGCCTGCACCGCGCCCCTGGAATCCTCGCGCTGCAGCCGAGGTGGAGGTGTTCGCGCCGGCGCTGATCAAATACGGCGAAACCGAAGTCGCGGCGCCGTTGGAGCTGCCTGGCCGCACCACCCCCATGCGAACCTGCAAGTGCGTCCGTCGCGAGAGCATACTGCGTCCCGGACGTCAGCAGGCTCTGGTGCAGACCCGCAATCCGGAGCGCGCCGTCCTCCTGCTGCTCGATTTCGGCCGTGTTTTGACCGGATATCCCCGGCTGCGCCTGCAGGGCGCGGCTGGCGGCGTGATCGACCTGGCCTTCTCCACGCAGCTGGAAACCATCAACGCCGCTGTCCGCTATGTGGCCGGAGACGGCTCCCAGCAGTGGACAGCCCACCAGCCGGAGCGCTGCCGTTACGTCCTGGTGCGCCTGTATAACTGGCCTGAGCCCATGGAGCTTGACTGCGTGTCGCTGGTCGAACGCCGCGTCCAGGTACCCACGCGCAACGACTTTTCCGCTCCGACCCTATGGTCCGCCCTGTGGGAAACCGGGCAAGCCTCCCTGGAAGACGACCGGCGTGAAATCTACTCCACCTCCCCGGATCCGACTTCACCCAGCTGGCTCGTAGCAGCTGCCCATATGCTGAACGGTTTCGCCCTGTTTGGTGACTACCAGACCGCCGCTGCCATGCTGGCCTGCAGTCCGGTACCCACCCCGGACCCGGAGACTCCGGAAGAAGCGCTGGCGTATGTGCTGTGCCTGGAGTCCTACTACCGCCATTCCGGTGATCTGGAGCCGGTGCGTTCATGTCTGGATGAGCTGGCCGGGCTGCTGGAGGCCTTCCAGCGCCTGACGGATGCATCCGGCCTGTTCCAACCCCGGGATCTCCGGACCACCACGGCCGTCAACGTGCTGTATGAGGGCATGCTGAAGGCGGCCAGTCAGCTGGCCCGGGCGGCAGGCGTAAAACAGCTGGCCAACCAGTGGAGCACAGTCGGCGCTGCGGTCCGGCGGGCGCTGCAGCAGAGTTGGCACCCTGAAGCCGGGCTGTACGCCGATCAGCCCGGTGCAACGCCGCCGACCTTCAGCCAGTGGACCAACGGACTGGCGCTGCGCTTCCACGCCGGCAAAGCAGACCGAAACGCCGAGATCGCCGCGCGGTTAAGGGACGCCCACGTGATCCGCGTCCGTGACAGCCTGGAGGCCTTCTACCTGGCGGATGGCCTGTTTCACGCGGACGCGGACCGGCAGGCCCTGGAAGTTATCGAGCAACAGTGGGGTACACGCCTGCAACGCCACGGTTCAACCTGGCAGGAGAAGTGGGGATCGGCGCCGAAGCGAAGCGCCGTCGGAGCGGAGTATTTCCTGGCGTCGCGTGTTCTGGGCGTACAGCCGGCACGGCCGGGGTATAGCGTATTACTGATCCGGCCCGTGGTGACCGGCCTGCCCGAAGCCAGCGGCCAGCTACTGACGCGGCGGGGGCCGGTAACGGTCACCTGGACATGCGAGGAGCTGAACGGCCGCTATTCACTGCAGGTCAGCGCCCCGGACGGCGGCGATATCCACCTGGCGGCACCACGGCAGCAGTTGCGGTTTCCCACCATCGAGCTCAATGGAGAAACCTTGTGGCGCAACGAAAAGGTATACCCCAACGAGCTTGTCCGGGAAGTTATCGCCCAGCCTGAGAGAGTCACGCTGGTTCTACACCAGGGCGGCAGCTACCGCCTTACCGTGGACTGACCAGGCGCAACCTGCCGCGGCTCTCCACCCGCCGGCACCGAACACTCCAGGACACGAGCGTCCTCGCCCTCCGGGGCCAATACACACGGCATCACGCGTGAAGCCCATGGCACCACGCGTTCCACCACGGCCGGCCAGCTGTCGTTCAATGCGCCTCATACCAGTTGGCGCCACACCCCGCCTCCACGACGACTGGCACGTCAAGCGGCATGGCACCCACCATCTCCGTGCGTACCAGTTCCTCCACAGCGTCGCGATCACGCCAGCCCACCTCCAGCACCAGTTCGTCATGCACCTGCAGAATCACGGCCGCATCCAGTTGCCGTTCCTGCAGACCGCGATGGATGCTGATCATGGCCAGCTTGATCATGTCCGCCTGGCTGCCCTGGATAGGGCTGTTGATGGCCGTGCGTTCGGCGAACTCGCGGCGGCGCGTGGTTGAACTGTTGATATCCGGCAGATAACGGCGGCGTCCCAGTATCGTGGTGACAAAGCCGTCGGCCCGGGCCTGTTGGACTGTTTCCGCCATGTACTGCCTGACCCGGGAATACACGGCGAAGTAACTGTCGATGAAGTCCTGCGCCTGCGGGACCGTGATGCCCAGTTGCCGGCTCAGACCGAACGGCGTCTGCCCGTAGATGATGCCGAAATTGACCGTCTTGGCTTGGGCGCGCATCTCCGGGGTGATGTATTCAGGCAGCAGATTGAACAGCAGCGAAGCGGTGCGCAGATGGATATCTTCGCCTGCCCGGAAGGCGTCAGAGAGCTGCTCATCCCCGGACAGATGGGCCAGCAGCCGCAATTCGATCTGCGAGTAATCCACCGAGAAGATGACGCCATCTTCCCGCCCGGGCACAAAGGCTTTGCGAATCTCGCGTCCCAGCTGAGTACGAATGGGGATGTTCTGCAGATTCGGATCCGATGAAGACAACCGCCCGGTTGCGGTGACCGCCTGGTTGAAGGAGGTATGGATTCTGCCGGTGACCGGATGGACGAGTCCGGGCAGGGCGTCTACATAGGTCGAACGCAGCTTGTAGAGCTCACGGTACTCCAGCACCCTTTGCGGCAGTGGGTGCACCTGCGCCAGCTCCTCCAGAACCGTTACATCCGTGGAAAAACCCGTCTTGGTTTTACGTTTCGGTTTGAGACCGAGTTTGTCGAACAGGATCAGTGCCAGTTGTTGGGTGGAATTGATGTTGAATGGCTCGCCGGCCATGGCGTGGATCTCGGCACCGAGTTCCTCCATCCTGCTTCCCAGCCTGCCGGACAACTCATGCAGAAAACCGGTATCCACCGCCACGCCGGTCAGTTCCATGTCCCGCAGCACCGCTATCAGCGGCAGTTCTACCCTTTGCAGCAGCATGTCCATCTCCTGCGCTGCCACCGCCGGCATCAGCACGTGCTGCAGGCGCAGCGTGATGTCGGCGTCCTCGCAGGCATAAAAGCTGGCCTGCTGCGGCTCCACCGCGGCGAAGTCGGTCTGCTCTCTCCCCTTACCGATGAGTTCGCTGATGGGTTGCATGGTATAGTGCAGATGCCGCTGCGCCAAAGCCATGAGGCCGTGCCGCCGCGCCCCTGGAGCCAGCAGGTAATCCGCGATCATGGTATCACAGACGATGCCCTGTGTCTGGTACCCGTGCCACTTGAGGATGCCGGTATCGAATTTGAGGTTCTGCCCGCATTTGGTCACCTGCGGATCCGCCAGCAAAGGTGCCAGAAGCTCCATGGCCGCTTCCAGCGGCACGTTGTCTCCCCGCGTATGCCCGATGGAGACGTACGCCGCCCGCCCCTCTTCCCAGGCCAGGGCGATGCCGACGATCCGGGCCTGGCGGACATCCAGCGATGTGGTTTCCAGATCGAAGGCGAAATGACCGCAGGCGCGCAGTGTCTCCACCAGTTCGGTCAGGCGGTGCGCCGTGGTCACCAGTTCGTAGGCAACGTCCCGGGGCGAGGACCCTGCCTCCGTCTCCAGACTTAGCTGCTCCAACAGCCGGTTGAACTCCAGTTCGCGCAGCAGCACTCCCAGGGCACTCCGGTCGAAGGCGCGGACAGCCGTGATTTGAAGATCCAGTTCCACCGGGCAATCCGTGCAGATGGTCACCAGCTGCCGGGACAGGCGCGCCTGATCGGCGTACTCGATGAGTTTTTCACGCAGTTTCTTCTGGGTGAGCTGCGGCGCGTGCGCCAGCACGGCCTCCATGGTGCCGTGCTCGGTGACCAGACGGGCTGCTGTTTTCTGGCCCACGCCGGGAATGCCGGGAACGTTGTCCGAAGTGTCCCCCATCAACCCCATCACCTCGATCACCTGATGCGGTTCCACGCCCAGCCGCTGCCGCACTCCGTCCATGTCGACGATGCTGTACTCGTCCGCCGCGCGCCCGGGCTGCAGCAACCGCACCTGCGGTCCGACCAGCTGCATGAAGTCCTTATCACCGCTGACTACCGTGACCTCCATGCCCGCCTCTACCGCCTTGACGGCCAGCGTGCCGATGATATCGTCCGCCTCGAACCCCTCCTCGACAAGCAGCGGGATGTGCATGGCGGCTGCCAGCTGGTGAATGCGCGGTAGTTGCTCCGCCAGTTCCTCCGGCATTGTCTCCCGGGTAGCCTTGTAGTCCGGATGCTGCTGATGTCTGAAGGTGGGCGCGCTGGTATCGAAAGCGATGACCAGGTGATCCGGCTGGTAGTCGCGCAGCACCTTGAGCAGCGTGTTGGCGAAGCCGAATACCGCACTGGTATTCTCGCCGCGCGAGTTGACCAGCGGGTTGCGGATGAACGCGAAGTGCGAGCGGTAGGCGAGCGCCGAACCGTCGATCAGATACAGGCTTTCAACCATCGTTCAGTCCCTGGCAAGCAACCGTTCCAGCCGGGTGCCGCGGTAACGGATCTCCTCATCCACCTCGATTCCCATTCCCGCCTCCTCCGGCACGACCAGACAGGCGTCCTCGTTGTGACCGGTTTCACGGTGCCGTTCTCGGTATACAGGCTGGAACCGGCCGGATCGCAAGGCATAAGGCATGTCGACCCGGTCGACGGCGGGTCGCGGACCGGAACCCCTGCTGCCGTCTATGGCACACCGTCATTCCATCCATCCTGCCGTCTCCCGGCGGACCATGGCAGCCATCGCATCCAGCCACGCCGGATGCGCGTTGAGGCATGGTACCCGTTCCAGGGCCTCGCCGCCCGCCTGGATGTACACCTGCCGCGCGGCCACACCGATGTCATCCAGGGTTTCCAGGCAATCCGCCGTGAAACCGGGACAGGTAACCAGTACGCGTCCCTGCCGGTCCTTACCCCATCGCCGCAGCAGATCGTCCGTGGCTGGCTGCAGCCATTGCTCGCGACCAAAGCGCGAGTGGAAACTCAAAGCCCACTGGTGGTCATGCAGTCCCAGTGCCTGGGCCAGCCGGTGTGCCGTAGTCCGGCAATGCTCCAGGTAGGGGTCGCCTTCATCCACGTACCGTTGAGGCAGGCTGTGAAAACTGAACAGGTGCCTGTCCGGCTCCGTACCGGACGCGCTGATGTGGTCCCGGATGGTCTGACACAAAGCCTGCAGGTATCCGGGATCGTCATGATGAGGTGGCACATAGCGCAGCGCCGGCGTCCAGCGCTTGCCATCCGCGGCCCTGAAGGCGGCGGCGTATACCGAACCGGTCGTACTGCACGAAAATTGCGGAAACATGGGAAATACCAGGATACGCCCGATGCCCGCACCGTTGAGCTGAGCCATGGCGTACGCGAGGCTGGGCTCTCCGTAGCGCATACCGAGGACGACCATGAAACCGTCACCCAGCCGCTCCCGCAGACCATTCACCTGGGCTCGAGAGTGCACCAGAAGGGGCGATCCCGCCGAGGTCCAGATGGCGCGATACCGGGCCGCTGCCCGGGCTGAGCGCAGTGGCAGGATGATCAGACGCAGCAGCAGCTTCCACAGCACCGGGTTCAGGTCGACGACGCGCGGATCGGAGAGCAACTGGCACAAATAGGCCCGCAGGGCTTGTCTGTCTGGGGCCGCCGGAGTCCCCAGAGGAGTGACCAGCACCCCTGCACGGGGGACGTCGTGATCCGCAGGTGCCATGAACCCCCTGTTTGATCGGGTGTCGTCCGGATGCTACCTTCTGCCGCCGTGGTCATCATGCCGAAAATATAGTCCCCGCTCGTAGAGCCGCCAATGTTCGTCATCCACAACAGATGGAGGTAGCATCCTATGCGCAGCCTTTTCGTGGGCATTGAATACGCCGGGAAATCCACTCTGGTCCAGCATCTGGCTGAATACTACCGGCGATATAAACTGCGTCCGCACGTGGATGATCATTTCAGCATTCCCGACGCAACGCTGAGTGACACGTCCAGAGAGATCATGTTGAACTTGCCCGACGACATCAAGGAGCGCATGCAGCGCATGCAGATCCAGTATCACGTGGACATCCTGCGCAGGTACAAGTACCCCATATATGCCGGCTGGCATATCGAGGAAGCGGTGTACACCCAGGCCTACGGTGATGATCCGGACAGTCCTTACTACAGCAACTACGCCTACCCGTTTCATCGGTTGTATGAAGCCCAGGTATTCGAACAGCAGCTGCCGGACCTGGTCATGTTCCACGTCACGGCCAGCGATGCTGCCCTGAAGGAACGCATGCGACAGAATCCGCACCCCTACCAGATCATCCGGGAAACGGATATACCTCGTCTCAAGGAAGCGTTCGCTCAGGAAGTCGAGAAGTCGCTGTTCACCAGCCAGGGAAGAACCATCACGCTGGATACAACCGGTAAATCACCGTCGGAATCGCTCGACGAACTCCTGGCGGCCTCCGAACCCCTGATCACACCGGGGGAAATCGCCCTTCGAGCCATGCCTTTGCCGGAGAGCGAATACGAGGTCCGGTACGAACACGGCAGACGTATCATGGTGCCGGTCTCCAGATAACCCAGGCGGTCGGCGGCTGCGGGATTCCCCTCCCGGGTGCAGCGACGATCGGGTGCACCCGGAGAGGCAGCCACAGGTATACGGCTCGGTGCATGGGGGGGTTATGACGCCAAACACACACGAGTATGGAACAGCCCTGAGAGCCACCCTGGTCATTCTGCTTCTCAACCTATCGTTGTGTATCGCCAAGCTGCTTACCGGCTGGCTGGGTCACTCCTTTGCGCTCATCGCCGACGGCATCAACAACCTCACGGACGTCGGAGTCTCGGCCACCCTGTTGCTCGGATTCCGGCTGGCCCGTAAACCGGCAGATGCGCAGCACCCGTACGGTCACGGCCGTATAGAGCAGGAACTCAGCCGTCTCGTCTCCATATTCGTCCTGGTCACCGGGGGGGGCATCATCTGGGAAGCCGTCAAACGCCTGGAATCGCCCGGACAACCACCCGCCGGTGCGGTACTGGTCGTTGCCTTCCTGTCCATCGGAGTCAAGTTCAGCATGTTTGTCGGCCTGCAGCGAGTGGCTCGGCGCATCCGCAGTGGCGCCCTGGCGGCAGACGCCTTGAACCACAAGTCGGACATGGCAGCCACCACCTGTGTGCTGGTCGGCGCCGGCGCCATGTGGTTGGGCGGACCGGCATGGGGTGCGGCGGATTCGTACGCCACCATTGCCGTGGGTCTGCTCATGGTGACGGCCGCCGGACGCGAGATATACAGCGTCAGCAGCGAATTGCTCGACCAGATCCCGCCACCCGAAGTGGTCGAAAACATCCGCAGGCTGGCCGTTGGATACCCCGGCATCCACGGAGTGGACCGGATCACGGGCAGAAAATCGGGAATATACTACCTGATCGATTTGCATCTGGAGGTTGACCCTGAGATGCCTGTGCTACAGGCGCATTATCTGGGCCACCAGGTCAAGGACTGGATCATGGCGACCATGCCGGAGGTCGTCGATATCGTCGTCCACCTCGAACCCGAGGGACAGGCAACCAGCAGCCAGGCCGGCGACCCCGGCCCCATGGACCCGTAGACGGCCCGGTCTACGGCATCTTGGAGCCACGGGCCAACCCGGTCTTGCGGCGCCCCGGAGCAGCTGGCCGGCCCGGTATGAGGCGCCCCGGACCCGTAGGCGGCCCAGTCCAGGACGCGCCGGAGCAGCTGCCCAGCCCGCGTCACGTCCATGGCTGCCTGCGGCCGGCTCCGGCTTGTTCGGACCAGGCAACCGCTGCCGAATGAGATAGGCGCGTAAAATCTCCCGGCAGCCAGGCCGGCGAACCATACACCGCAGCAGGTCTGCAGACCGACCATCGGCAGGCCATCGTTGACAACCGAGACACGGATTCATCGCATGCGCCAGTTACGCAAAGTGGAAACCCGGCGTCTGTTCGCGCGCGCCGCCGCGGAATACGCGCCACGACGAGAGTTGGCCTTCCTTCTACAGAGTCTGGAGGACCCGCTGAACGTGGGCTCGATGTTCCGCATAGCGGATGGGTGCGGCGCCCTCGAACTCGTCTTCACCGGTAAAACCCCCACGCCACCCGATCCGGTCATCGACCGCACCTCGCGCGGCCATGACCGGCGTATACCCTGGCGGCGAATCGCCGCGACGGACCAGGCGTGTGCCACCTTGCGGGCAGAAGGCTACCACCTCGTCGCCCTGGAGACCGCCCAAGGGGCGTGCTGCTATCTGCACTACCCTTTCCCGGACAAAGTCTGCCTGGTTCTGGGCAACGAAGCCAACGGGGTATACCCGCCCACGCTGGCCGGGTGCGACGGAGCGGTATTCGTCCCCATGTACGGGAAAGGCCCTTCCCTGAACGTCCATGTCGCCGCGGCCGTGGTAGCGTATCACGTACTCCTCGGACCAGCACCGCCTGCCAGCAGCCTCCCGGACTGATACCGACCGGTTCCGCGGAACCCGAAGCCCGCCGGGACGCCCGCAGGCCCCAATCCGCCATTTCGACACGACGGACAGGGGACGTCCGTTTCGTGCAGTCCGCCATACTGGCCGGCCAGCCATATATCTAGCGCTCTCCGCCGAGTGGCCGTTCCATCCCACCCGCAACAGGCCTTGCTGATTCCTTTCGGGGTCGGCCTTTTTGGTGTTCGTGGAGCGCCCTGTTGACATCTGCTCATTTGTTCAGTATATTGCCAGCGTTCATCGTCCGGCGGGCAGGCTCTCCCTCCGGTTCCGCCCATACCGGTTGCGTCATATAGCAGGGGATCAAGCTCCTCATGGTGGATCGGCGCGCCCATACAGGTTCAAAGACCAGCCTGCGTGGATTTCTCCTCCAGGTCTTTCAGCGCCCCCATGACTCCGGAGCCTGCGTATACGCCGTGGGCCGGCTGGAAAACGGCCAGACCTTCGGCATCGTGGACCGGCGCTTAAGGCCGTCAATCTACGTGCGCCGGGCGGACGCCGGCGCTGCCGTGGCCGCAGCAACCTCTGAAGTCAGGATCCGTGAATGCGGTCTGTCCACCCTGGGTGGTCAGACCGTGGTTTGTCTGGAGTGTCATAACGCGGACTGCGCCCGCCGCCTGGCAGCAGCACTGCGCGTCGCCGGAATCCGGACCTACCAGGGAGACCTGCTCCTGGAAGACCGGTACCGCATGGAACATGCCTGCAGGAGCTCGGTTCGGTTGTCCGGACCCTGGCGTCAAGGCCGCGGAGTGGACCGGGTGTATACGGATCCCCATCTGGAGCCATGCGCCTGGACACCGGAGCTGGTCGTCCTGGTTGTGGACATTCGCAGCCTGAGCCCGTCGGAACGGATCCTGGCAGCCACCATGGCGGGCATGGGACCGCTGCCCCGGCATCGCGGGGAGGAAATGCATCTGCTGGATCAATCGGCTGCCGTGGACCATGCCCAGGCTTACCGTTATCCTGACGAATCTTCTCTACTGCGGGGCCTGATCGGCGCCATTCAGCGCCGAGACCCGGATGTGCTCACCGGCTGGCGCCTGATGGAAGACCATGTACGCGTGTTGCGGTCACGCTGCCGGATGCACGGCATTGAGTGCAACCTGGGGCGCGTCACGGATATCCCCGGACATCCCGCCAGCCAGACCCGGGGGGCAGGTGGACGCCTGAAGGTATACGGGCGGCAGCTGGTGGACGCCATGCATCTGGAACGCCTCACACGGCCATACGGTGCTCCACTGGCGCCGGATCAACCGGTTGAGGCAGTTGAGATGCGGCCGCCGGCCGGAGTGTTTGCGGCGCCTGATTCGGCCGCGGCACAGCCGCCGGCCGGGGTGCTGTCGGATGCCGTGGCCCGTAACGGACGGAGTTCGGGCACAAAACTGCCCGGGTCCGGCGGAACCCAACCGGCAAGCGGCACGTGCACGGACAGGGCTGATGGGAGCGCTTCGGTGCAGGCCTGCCTGGATAGTTGCCGCCGCGTCCGTGACCTGCTGATCCGTAAGGACCTGATTCGATTGACCGTTCGGCGTAGCCTGTTGACCGGACTGCCGCTGGACAGGGCCTGGGGCCGCATCGCCGCCTTCGACCTGCTGTATACCAGCGAACTACGTCGCCGTGGCATGGTAGCCCCCAGCATCGGCATGGACAGGCCACTCGTCTCACCGCCCGGTCAACGCCGCCCTGGCGGCCGCATACAGCCGGCGCCGGCCGGCCTGCGTCCCCATGTGCTCGCCTTCCGTTTCCGCAGCCTGTACCCCGCTCTGATCCGCACGTTCAACCTGGATCCGCTGGCGCACGCGCGCGGACGGCGTGGCGCTGCCCGGGTTTTGGTCGCCCCCAACGGTGCGCCCTTTGCGCGCCAACCCGGCATTCTGCCAACGCTGCTGGGCCAGCTGCACGCCAGCCAGGCCCGGGCGGCAGCCCGCGGAGACCTGGCAGCCGCCCGGGTGGACAGCCTGCTGATGGATTCATTCTACCCCTTGCTGGCAACCGATGCTTGCCGATATGCCCGGGAATCCCTGGCGGCGGCTGTTTCCGGCTTTGCCCGCCACGTGCTGGAATGGACGCACAACCGGCTGCAGGAAACCGGACAACAGGTGCTGTACGCCAGCGCGCACTCACTGTTCGTAGACTCGCGGCTGGAGCAGCATACCACGACCGCCCAGGCGCATGGCCGGGGTGTGTCGCTGTGCCGCTGGATCAACGATCACCTGGCTGATTGGATCCGGCGGGTCTATGGAGTGGAATCCCACCTGCGGCTCGGGTTTGAGCATTATTATGCCCGTTTTATGCTTCTACCGCGGCTGGGAAGGAATCGTGGCGGAGCTCCGGACTACGCCGGGCTGCGCATCAACCGGGACGGCACGGAGGAACTGGAGATCGGGGGTCCGGGCGCCGCGCGGCCGGAGGGAATCCGGCTGGCGCAGCAACTGCAGCGGGACCTTGTGGACCTGGTACTGCACGGCGCCCCAACGGCCATGGTGGAGCAACGGGTGACTGATTGTGTGCGCGCACTCCGGGCGGGTACACTCGATGCCGATCTGGCGTGCACCTGCTTCACGGAACAACCCCAGGAAGCGTACCCAAGGTCCGCCGTGCCGCAAGCCCGGGCCGGACGGCTGCTCCCCAGCCCGTCCGGCCCGGGTTACTACCTCCAGACCGTTGATGGACCGCAACTCCTGGGCCGGCGCACCGCACCGCTGGATTACGACTACTACATCCGGAACCACATCACCCCGGTTGTTCGCACGTTGGCACAGGTCGCACCCCTGGATGCGGACGCTGTCGTGCAGGGCGTCGCCAGTCTGTTCGGTGAAGGTCCACTGGTGTGACATTGTCCCTCAACCGCCCCACGCCTCCCGGAAAAAGCGATGCCAGTTCCCGTGCATGATGCCGGCACAGTCCGCCTCGGTGTACCCCCGGGCTTGCAGCAGCCCGGGCACGGTCTGCAAATCGGCGATCGTGTCCAGATCGTGAGGCGTCTGCTCGGTTCCGTAGCCTCCGTCCAGATCAGACCCAATGGCCGCATGCCGGCTGTCGCCGGTCACCTGGCAGATGTGGTCGAGCTGGGCGGCCACGGCCTCCAGAGAGACCACCTGGGGAGATGTGCTACCTATTTCCCATCCCGGGTACAACATCCAGGCGTCGAGCGCTACCCCCATCACCCCGCCACGGGACGCAAGGGCCCGGATTTGATCGTCACTGTACTGCCGCTCTCCAGGTACCAGGGCACGGCAGTTGTTGTGACTGGCCAGCACCGGTCCGGAAAAACGCTCCAGTGCCTGCCAGAACGCCTCGTCGGCCAGGTGGGTCAGATCCAGGATCAAACCGGTATTTTCCATGGTGGCAAGCAGCTCCGTTCCCGCCGGTGTCAGCCCGCCCCGCGTACCGGTACCGTGAGCGTAGGCACTGATACCGTAGTGTGACAGGCTGACCACTCGCAGTCCATCCCGCCACCACTTCTCCACCTGCCGTGGCTCGACGATGGGATCCGCCCCTTCCATTCCTATGATGAACCCGAGCGGCGCCTGCGCACCGCGTTTCTTCCAGTCCTGCAGATGATCGTTCAGGGTCGGCGCATCACCGATGAGACGAACCACACCGCTTTCCTCCAGAACCCGGTAGTACGCCAGATGCCCCTGAGCAATGGCATAGGATATTTCCTGGTGTGCGACACCGGATGCCGGACTGCCGGGCCGGGCCGTGCGCGAGATCACCGTGGCCACACACACCGCCAGTTCGGCGCGCCGCATCTCCGGCAAGGCAACGGTACCGCGTCCGCGGCCCTTGCCGTTCATCCCGCCCTCGCCGTCGCGGATCGTCTGTACATCGAGCCGCAGGTTGCGATTCCAGGCCACAGCGTTCATGGCCAGGTCAAGATGCGAGTCGATCAGCAACATGAGGTATCGTCCTTTCCGTCTGTGTTCGCGTGCCGGTTCTCCAACTCGGCGTAATGCCGCATAGCGGCTGCATAGATGCCGGCAGTCTCCTGCCGCGGCCTGATCTCGGAGCCGGCAACGGGACGAGTGAACGGCCCCACCACCGCCGGCCACTCCGGTCCCCTGCCGCAGGCTAGCTCATACCCGTAACACGCGCGCAGGGCTGCACCAAGCGCCGCCGAGTTGGTCGTCTCGAACCGGTGCACCGTGCACTGATGCACATCCGCGTAGATCTGCAGGATATCCACATTGGCCGACGCTCCCCCGGTCACGTACAGGGAGGTGATGTCGACATCCATCCAGCGGGAGTGCAGACGCGAGGACAGGGCCTGCGCCTCGATCACGGCGCGCACATTGGCCGCGGTATCGTCCTCACCCAGATGCTGGCGCACGACGCCGGGCTCCGGTACGTGGGGCACGATCTCCGGAGCGAAATATGGCAGCATCAGTGCGCCACCGTTACCGGGAGGTGTGGCGCGCAGAGCCGCGGCGAATCCATCCCAGTCCAGCCCGTACCGGTTCCGTACGGCCTCTCTGGCCAGACTGCCGTTGAGATAGCAGAGCAGCGCCATGTAGTGCACGTCATCCGGTGAAGCGAACAGCGCACCTTCGCCCTCACGGGACACGCGCGGCGCGTCCATGCAGGCAAACAGCGTGTCGGACGTACCCAGACTGAGGGCCACCTGGCCCGGACGCACCAGCCCCATGCCGATCAGACTGCACGGATTGTCACCCGAGAACGGCACCACCAGGCAATCCGGTGACAGGCCGTGACGCTGAACGAAATACGGGCTCACCCGCCCTGCGCTCCGCGTGGCAGGGATGATCGGCAGCAGACGACGATCCAGGTTCGGCGCGGTGGCCGCCAGCGCCCGGGGACTCCATTGCCGCGTGCGGATGTCCATCATATTGGTGCCGCTGCCGTCACCGGGATCCACCGGCACCAGTCTTCCCGCCAGCACGCTGGCCATGAACGAACTGACCAGTTGAATGTGTGCGGTTGCGGCGTATTCATCGGGTGCCGTCTGCTGGAATTTCCTGATCTGTGGACCGCTGAAACGCTCGAACGCCGTGTTCCCGGTCAACTCCAGCAGCGCGTCGCGCCCCCCCACGGCAGCTTCGATCTCCCGGCATTGGTGCGTGGTGGACGTATCCATCCATACCGGGGCTGTCGCCCGGGACAGAATCCCCTGCAGCTGATCGCCCAGCGGTGCTCCGCCGTGCACAGCTGCCAGCGCAGTCACCGCGGTATCATTGAGATACACCGTGCCATGCTGCTGGCCGCTGCCGGCGATGGCCCGAAACGACTCCAGTTCGATGCCGGATGCGCGCAGCCCGGTCAGGAGCAGATCCAGCGCTTCGAT
>SLHA01000163.1 GCA_007136405.1 Candidatus Latescibacterota bacterium | reverse complement strand
GGTCTGAATTCTCGATGTGCACATCGTCCCACACCTCGATACCCACCAGGATCTGGTTGCGCGCAGAACTCCAGGCCAGGAAAATTTCTGCCGCGAAGTCCGGGAACCCCAAGGGCTCTCCGATGTTTCCTCCGAGATTTTCTCCGTCAAGGGCCTGGCTCACCAGATCCTCGGTCCGGAAGGTGGGTTCCATCACCTGCCGCCAATCGTCCAGCGAGCCGTCATGCAAGTCGGGGATCTCGTGTTCACGCAGCTACGGAAACATAGTACACCCCGGAGCCCAGGACCAACCCGCGTTCCCGCGGCGCCCATCTCACCTCGTGCCGCCCGGGGCGCAGGGGTGCATCCGCGAGCAACTCGTCGATGAGTTGGCCGCGCTGGTTGTAGATGCGAAGAGCGACCGCGTCCGACCTTACCAGATCGATTCGGATCGTGACCTCTGGATTGGTACTCCCCCGCCCAGCGGGCGGCCATCGACGCCATGGTTGAGGTGTACGCGCCGCCGCAGACAGCGGCTTCGGTGCAGGAGAATCCCGCGCTTACCACCGCCGCGGAGATTGTATTCTCCGGCTGGGGAGCACCGCGGATGGACGACGAGTTTCTGGACGCCGCCGGGAAGTTGCAGGTGGTGTTCTACGGGGCGGGGTCGGTGAAGAGAATGGTGAGCGAAGCGCTTTGGAAACGAGGGATCGTGGTAACCAGTTCCTGGGGAGCCAATGCGATTCCGGTGGTCGAGTACACTCTGGCTCAGATTCTATTCAGCCTGAAGCATGGTTGGCGTTTTGCCCTGACCATCAAGCACGACGGCAGGTATCCACGCAAGGACCCGGTGCCGGGCGCCTACGGCAGCACAGTGGCCATCATTTCCCTGGGGATGATAGGACGGGGTGTCTGCGAGCAACTGAAGCGGTTCGACGTCAAGGTCATCGCCTAGGATCCTTTTACCGACGCTCAGACCGCTGCCGAATTGGGTGTCGAACTGGTATCCCTCGACGAGGCCTGCGCGCGCGCGGACGTGGTCAGCCTGCACACCCCCTGGCTCAAGGAAACCGAGAAGATGATCACCGGTGCCCATTTCCGGGCCATGAAGCAGGGGGCGACTTTCCTCAACACCGCGCGCGGAGCGGTGGTGGACGAGCCGGCGATGGTCGAGGTCCTTACCGAGCGTCCGGACCTTTTCGCGGTGCTCGATGTCACCCATCCCGAGCCGCCCGCGCCTGACTCTCCACTCTACACGTTGCCGAATGTCATTTTGACGCCACATATTGCCGGTTCGATGCACAACGAGTGCCGCCGGATGGGGCAGTATGCGGTGGACGAGTGCCGTCGCTACCTGGCAGGCGAGCCGCTTCGCTGGCAGGTGACTCGCGAGCTTGCCGACCAACTGGCCTAGGGAGGCGTGCCATGATTTGTCCCGGACTGGTCTCGATCAGCTTCCGCAATCTGGAACCGCAGGCGATAGTAGATCTCTGTGTTCGCGGCGGGTTGGCCGCCGTCGAATGGGGCGGAGATGTGCATGTGCCCCACGGCGACGTGGATACGGCCTATGCCGTGGGGGAGGCCACCGTTGCGGCTGGTTTGTCTGTGGCCGCCTACGGTTCCTACTATCGAGCCGGGGAGGTGGAAGACAACCCGGACTTTGCCGCCGTTCTGGCCAGCGCGCAGGCTCTGCGAGCGCCCGTGGTCCGGGTGTGGGCGGGGAAGCGGGGTTCCGCAGCGGCGGATGCCGAGTACCGCGTCCGGGTAGTCCAGGATCTGTGCCGCATCGCCGGTCTGGCCGCAAGCGCGGATGTGGCCGTTGCCTGCGAATTTCACGGCGGCACTCTCACCGACACCCATGAATCGGCGCTGGCCCTCTACCACGAGGTGGACCATGCCAATCTGCTGGCCTATTGGCAGCCGCCGGTCGGCTTGCCACCCGAGTCCTGTCGACAAGGGTTGGCCGCTCTGCTGACCCGGTTGAGCAACCTGCATGTGTTCCACTGGGTGACCGAGGAGGGGGAAAGGCGGCGTGAACCGCTGGCCTCGGGGCGCGCGGTATGGGAAGGTTACCTTGCCTTGGCGCACAAGGCGCCGGGCGATCGCTACGCCCTGCTCGAGTTCGTCCGCGACGACAGTCCCGAGCAACTCCTGGCCGACGCGAAAACCCTGCGCGCCTGGTTGAGTCATGACGGCCATGCTGCGGCTGGGAAGCACCCAACGGAATCTCTTCCTCGATGACCCGGCAGGGCGCCTACAACGGGCCTGAGTTCCTGCTGGGGTAGCGGCCGGGGTGAGGCGACGGTAGGCGTTTCGGCGGGCAGGCCGACATATTGAGGCTGGTGCGGATGGCGCTGAGGTCGGCCAGGGCAGCGACACCTATGCCGATCAACAAGCCTCTGCTCCTTTCGATACTGGCAAAAAGAGAGGCCGCCAGCGCGGCCCACTTCAACCATCCACGGCCCGCGCCTGGAACCCGGTCACGGTGCGCTGCTCGCGGCTGAACTCCACCCCGATCAGGAACACCGGCTCACCGCGGTCCAGGTATTTGGCCGCGTAGTTGCGGGCCAGCAACTGCTCCATGGCCCGCCCCTCCGGTTCCTGCTCCACTACCTTGAACTCAAAGACCAGCACCCGGCCCTGGAACAGGACGGTCATGTCCACCCGCCCCTGGCTGGTGGCGTCCTCCACCCGGATGTCCAGCCCCAGGGCCGCGATCAGGTTGACCCTCCCCCGTCATTGCGGACGAGTCGAGGGTGCCACTCTCGGTGCCTGAGTTCCTGCCGGCGCAGGCGGCATGGGAAGATGTCAGCGCCCCGGCACGACGGCGGCGGTCATGCGCTCTGTGAGCAGGTCCCGATACGCGTCCAGATCCGTCCAGTCCAGCGCCACGTCAAAGGGCCGCGCGGCGGCGTCCTCCACGGTGTAGCCGCGGTCGTCCACGCTCACGCCCATGCGCTTCATGGCCAGATGCGCCGTGGAGAAGGCCAGGTACACGGCGACTGTGTCGAAGAGGACTGACGAGTGCGTCTCCGGATCGCTCTGGGCGTTGCGCGGCGACCACATGCGGTAGTTTTCGATGACGGCTGCGGCGAGCGGCTCGTGGCAGTCGCGCACGCGCCGGTAGCGGTCACCGTCGAGCACGACCATGCCGCAGGTATCGGCGGGCGTGATCGTCGCGCTCAGCCAGGGCGCGGCGAAGACCGCCTGCGCGGCCGGGATATCGCACTTCACGTTCCACTCCGGGATCGCCCCCGCGGCCATGCCGAAACAGAGGTTCGTCCGGTGGTGGCGCGTAAACGCGCCGTGCATGCCGACGAAGTGCGCCCGCTGCGCGATCCCCGGTTCACGCCTGAGTGCCGCGGCGACGTTCGGGACCGGGCCGATGCAGACGAGTTTCGGGGGCCGGTTGGAACGCATGATCGTGTCGATCAGCGCCTGGACTCCGTCGTCGTGGACCGTGCCGGGGTACCGCGCCAGGTCGTAGTCCGCGACCCACGCGGCCTGACGTTCGCGGGCACCGTCGCTCTTCTGGCGGATGCCGACGCCGACCGGCACATCGGTCCGTCCGGCGACTTCCAGCATCCGCGCGATGATCCTGGATCGGTACACCGTATCGCCGGTGTCGCTGACGACGAGGCGCACGTCGAGTTCCGGGCATTTCAGCATCATGGCCAGCGCCCAGGTGTCGTCGATATCGCCGCCGATGTCGGTGTCGAGTATGACCGGTATTCTGTCGTCCATGGTTCGCTCCTCGTCCTGGAATGATCATTGTCGCCTGTGTATTGCCCCTTGACCGGCGCCATTATACCGTACCTGCCTGAACCTGCGCACGACAGGGCATGCAGATGGTATGATGGGTCCGGAGACGGCAGCAGGCAAGTCCTGGCCGGGGGGACTGCGGCAACGGGAGGCCAGTGGTGCGCCGCTCATACGCACGCTATGAAGCTGGTTCTAGCGAAGCAGACGAGAGTCTATGGTGATCTCTTCGGAAGGTCCGATCTGGACGAGTCGGAAATCCGGATGAGCGGGGTTGAGGAGGTAGTTGTGTTCATCGGGAACGATGGCACTGGGCACTCGGAGGACCGCGGATGTTCCCTGGTCTGCCCAACTGTCGCCGATGCCTTGGGTGGACGGGGACGGGGGACTCTTGCGCCAGTCTGGCGGAAGGTGGTTGCTGGTAACCGGAAGTATGAGTGAGTCGTCGAAGATAGCAGGGATCAAGACGTAACTCGGGAGTGGCCGCACGGAGCCCAAACCGGCGAGAACCTCAAGAAGGCATAGTGCGCGCGTTTCCGATGCGTATACCAACGGGACCCCTGGGCTGTTCCAGCGACCGCCGTATTGCCGCGCTCCCTCGCCATCGAAGGCTGAGCCGGCGTAGCGCTTCTTCACCATCCGCCATACGGTGGGCATATCAAAGAGGAATGCCGTGTTCCAGCCGTCCGATCAGATTCTCTACTTCCCGAGCACCGATTTCTGTGGTGGCGAAGTCGAGGGGCGCCTGACCGGCAAGCGCGGTATGAGGACTTGTAAGCCAGAAGCGCATCTCGCCGAGGTCACCTTCAAAGAGCTGGAGTGCCAGACCGACGAGTCGGGTAAGGCGGATAAGGCGATCGGATTCCTCAGGCTCGAACCGTTTGGCGTCTCTGCGCCTGGCCAGGGTCCGAGCCGGGATCTGAAGGAGTTCTGCGGTTCGGGATGCCGGGAGATCCAGCACCCGCCGGAGTCGTTCGAACGCATCGTAGGAGAGGCCCTCACGAACTCGGGAGTGGAGCCGGGCGGTTTCGAACGTCCGAAGGCCCAGGAGCGAAACGTAGGCGTGGGCACGGTGCGGGCTGGTGTTCACGTGGCGCCAGAACTGGTCGACGGATTTGGGCCGGGGAGTCTCAGCGATGCTCATGACGGGCCTCCTTGAGGGGCGTATGGCATAAGGTACGTGGCCAAGTGGCTCTACGCAAGCGGGGGTAACCTCAGAACGGGGCGCTGAACCGGTCACCGTGCTGCGCGCGGCGCTTGAGCGCCCCAGCGACGTTCGGGGCCGGGCGATGACGTCCGTCCGGAGTGAGCGTCCCATGCTTGCTTGACCGCCCGCTCTGTTTACATTGAGCTTCTGTCCATGGAAGGGAAGAGGAAGAGTCCATGCGCATCGCCGGTCATGCCTTCGGAGTTCTCTCGTCGCGTGAAGCTGAACGGCTGCATGCGGCAGCGCTGCGCATTCTGCACGAGATGGGTATGGAGATCCAGGAGCGCTCGCTGCTGGATGAACTCGCCGCGGCCGGCCTGCCGGTTGACTTCGACGCGCAACGCGTCCGCTTTCCGCGCCAGCGAGTCGAGCAGTTCATCGCCGCGGCAGGCACATTCGACTGGGATACCGCCAAGCCCCATCTGAGCGCCTCGGCCGGTGTCTACCACAGCCTGTACCACGATCCGGAATCGGGCGAACTGGTGCCGTGGACCGCGCAGCACCTTGCCGACTACTTCGCCGTCGCGCGCGCGCTGCCTCACGTCGGTGGCGCGCACATGCTTGGTTGCCGGCTCGAGGTTCCCGCGCCGCTCGAGCCCCTCTACGAGCGGTTGTACTGCTGGAAGCTGGGCGCCAGTGAAGGTGGATCGATCTACCTGACGGAGATCTGTCCGTACCTGCTGGAGATCTACCAGGCGCGGGCCGAGTCGCTCGGGCAAGAGCTCAAGGAGACCTTCCGCGCCAGCGTGTACCTGGCGCCGATGCTGAAACTCGGCCGGCACGAAGCGGCGCAGGTGGCCTTCTTCCGCCGGTACGGTCTGAAGGTGAATATCGGCGGCGGCATGGGTGCCATGGGCGCCAATCTGCCGGTCACCCACGCCGGCGCCGTCGCGCTGCATCTCGCCGAACAGCTGGCGCTGAACCTGCTCGATCACGTGCTCAACGGGCGACGCAGCCTGCATCTGGGCGGCTCGATTTCGGTGCTGGATCTGAAGACCGCGATCCGCCCGTTCGGCCGGCCCGAGATGGCCATCACGAATCTGCTGCTCATCGACATGGCACGCCGTTATCGCGCCGCGTACGGCGGTCACGGCGGGCTGTCCGACGCGAAGCTGCCGTCGGCGGAAGCCGGCGCGCAAAAGGCGCTCACCGCGATCCCGACGCTGCTGGCCGGCGGCAACGTCTGGGTGGACGCGGGGCTGCTCGGGATCGACGAAGTGTGTTCGCCGATACAGATGTGCCTGGACGACGAGTTTCTCGGCGCACTGTCGCGATTCGTCCACGCCTTCGACATCACGGAAGAATCGATCGGCCTCGATGCGATCCTCGCCGCCGGTCCGGGCGGGAACTACCTCGCCGCCGATCACACCCTGGCGTTCTTCCGCACCGAACACTGGCAACCGGAGATCTGGTCGCGGCAGATGCTGCGGCCGTGGATGGCCGGCGGCGCCCAGTTGGATACGGATCGCGCCCGGGAGAACGTGCGGCAATCGCTGCGTGCGGCGCGGCAAACCGATGCTGCGAGTTGCCCGCATGGTGAGCGGTTTCCCGCGGCGCTGGAGCGGGAGATCCGGCGCATCATCGGCCGGGCCGGTGCCGCGCTGCACATCGACCAGGCGCGTGTCTGAACGAGCGCGAGCGATGGGGCGGCCTCGGCCGGCATCCGCTTTGATCTCGGATCGGCTGTGTGGCGACCCGTGAACGTGGTCGGTTTGCGTCTCGATCGCCGCACCCGCGCTGGTCGAACCGCAGCGGCACTACTCGAAACGGTGGACTCTGACAGAGGAGGCTCACGTGAAAATAGTCATCATCGGCGCGGGCTCGATCGCCTTCACGCCTTCGCTCATTTCGGGTTTCGCCACGGACAAGCGCTATCGCGGTGCCACGATCGGTTTCGTCGACGTCAACGCGGAGTCGCTCGATCTGGTTGCCGGCGTCGCGCGACGGGCCTCGGAAGAATTCGGCATGGATTGGACCCTGGAAGCATCCATCGACCGGCGCGGCGTGCTGCCCGGAGCGGACCTGGTCACAGCGGCCATCGGCGTCGGCGGCGTGGACGCGTGGGAACTCGATGTCGACATTCCGGCCCGGCACGGCTTTATCCAGCCGGTAGGTGACACGGCCGGTCCCGGCGGGCTTTTCCGCGCGCTGCGCCACATACCGGTGCTGGTCGCCATCGGCAAAGATATGGAGCAGCTGTGCCCCAACGCCACGTTCTACAATTTCACCAATCCGCTGACGGTGCTCACACAGGCGGTCAACAGCCTGACGCGCACGCGGTGCGTGGGGCTGTGCGTCGGCCCGGACCTGACGTGGAACCACGTCTGCCGCGTGGTCGGTGTCGAGAAGACGCGCACCAGCGCGGTGTTGGGCGGCTTGAATCACGTCCACTGGCTGCTCGACTTCAGAATCGACGGCAAGGATGCCCGGCCGGTACTGGCGGCGGCGTTGGATGAAATGGAAGGCGACGGGGCCAGGATGGCAGCCTTCCGCGCGCAGTATGACGGCCTGGCCACGCGCCCGCAGGAACCGCAAGCCGGCCAGCCGCTCTGCGCCGGCCTCTTCCGTAAGCTGGGCGCGTACCCGGGTCCGGGCGACGGGCACGTGGCCGAGTTCTTCCCGCAATTGATCCGTTCGACCGTAAACGATCTGGAGCGTTTCCAGGGCGAAGCGATTCGCCATGTGCGCGAATCCTATCCCCGGCTGACGCGGAAGATGCAGGCGCTGGTGGACGCGTCGTCCGCGTTTGACACCGAGGCCTTCGCCAGAGAGATGGCGTGGGAGCACACGCAATTACTGGGGATACTGGCCGCGCAGCAGGACAACCTGAACCACACCTACTACGTCAACATCCCCAACCGCGGTCACATCCACAACCTGCCGGATGACGTGCCGGTGGAAATCCCCGCGCGCGTGGACGCCGCCGGTCTGCATCCATACGCGCTGGGCGATCTGCCGCAGTCGATCGTGCCGGCGCTGGCGCAGCGCGCCGCGGTGCTGGACATCATCATCGAAGCAGCGATGGAAGGCTCGCGCCGCAAGGCCATTCAGGCGCTCTGCAACGATGCCTACTGCACCGATCTCGGCGCCGTCGAACGCTGCGTCGACGCACTGCTGCAGGCGGAGGCGGACTACCTGCCGAACTTCAGGTAGGCAGAAGGAGCGGATGGATGCGGAGCTATGAGCCCGGCGACCCCGGCGACCCTCGGGCGGCGTTCGTTCTTACGGGGTTTCGGGGTCGGCGCGCCGGGGGCTCTGCGCAAGGGGACACCGCGGGTGCTTCTCCCCGCCGCGGTGCGGGAGGAACTCTGCCGTCAGGATGATGTCGTCAATTGACAGGTGCGCCGCGCTCCCCTTATACTTCGCCTTTGAGCAGCCGGAGCTGGCGCCACAGCTGCATGTCTTCAAGGCAGCATCTGCTTGAGGATCATCCAGAAAGATGCCGGGACAGGGAGCCCGGCGGCAGGACCGCTCACCCGTCTGTTCAGATGTAGCGCAGTATATCGTCCAGCTCGTCCCGGTCCTGCTGGCGTTTTTGTTGGGCTACCGTGCGGATGGTCTCCTGAGCGTCGCGCATTGTCAGGCGTTTGGTATACAAATTGCGCAACCACTGCCGGCACTGGTCCGGGTCCATCGCGAGCTTTTGATGAAGCGGGATCCCGTACTCCTCTTCCATCAACTCGCACAGAGTCAGAATGAACTCGTCGGCATCCATTTCCCGCTCCTGCCACATAGGTGATGCAACACAAGCTACGCGTAACTTGCACTTGCGTCCAGCGTGGGTCAGTCGGCCTGGCCTTCGTCGCCGGTCAAGGGCGTGCGCTTGTTGAGAGCCGGATTCCATCATGGGATAGCCGGAGCCTTTTTCCAGCCTGACGGCCCCCTGGTCGATCGGCATGAATATGCCGGGGCATGGCGACGGTTCTGCATGCGGAGGACAAGATGGACAGTGTTCTGATCATGGTGGTAGCCTTCGCTGGCTATCTGATCGCCTACCGAACCTACGGTCGTCATCTGGCGTTCCGGGTCTTCGGGCTTGATCCGGCACGAGTTACCCCTGCCCATGAAGAGCGGGACGGGGTGGATTTCGTGCCCACGCACAAGCAGGTCATCTTCGGGCATCACTTCACGTCGATCGCCGGAACCGGTCCCATAGTGGGGCCGGCTATCGGTATCATCTGGGGCTGGGTGCCGGCGCTGCTCTGGGTGTTTCTCGGGGCCATCTTCATGGGAGCCGTACACGATCTGGGCTCTCTGATCGTTTCGCTGCGCAACAGAGGTCGATCGCTGGCGGAAGTGACCGGAATCGTGATGAACCCGCATCTGCGCATCGCCTTTTTCATCATCGTCTTTCTGGCCCTGCTCATCGTCATCGCCATCTTCGGCATGATTATTGCCGTGCTGTTCAGCATGTATCCCCAGGCCGTATTGCCGGTATGGATGGAGATACCCATCGCCATGGCGCTGGGCTGGTTTCTATACCACCGTGGCGCCGGACTGTTCAAAGCCGGTCTTGCCGCTGTAGTGGCCATGTACATCACGGTGGTACTGGGACACTACCTGCCCTTCGCCATGCCCAGCGTGGCGGGCATTCCGCCTACCGGCATCTGGACCGTGCTGCTGCTGTTGTACGCGTTCGTCGCTTCTACGCTGCCGGTGACCACGCTGCTGCAACCCCGGGACTTCATCAATGCCTGGCAGCTGTTCATCGCCATGGGGTTGATGGTTCTCGGCGTACTGTTTGCACGGCCGACGATGGTAGCGCCAGCGATCAACATGAGCCCGGCCGGTGCCCCGCCCATCTTTCCGTTCCTGTTCATCACCATAGCCTGCGGGGCCATCTCCGGTTTCCACGCGCTCGTGTCCGGGGGAACATCATCCAAGCAGGTCAACGCCGAACCGGACGCCTTGATGGTGGGGTACGGATCCATGCTGACCGAGTCCTTCCTGGCCGTGCTGGTGCTGTTGGCCTGCGGTGCAGGACTTGGCATCGCCTACACAGCCCAGGACGGCAGCCTGCTCACGGGCAGTGCGGCATTCGCCAGCCATTACGCCACTTGGGGAGCCGCAGACGGGCTGGGGCCGAAGGTTGCGGCCTTCGTCGACGGGTCGGCCAACATGATCGCTGCGCTGGGCATCCCCAGACAGCTGGGAGTGATCGTCATGGGGGTTTTCATCGCCTCCTTTGCCGGCACCACCCTGGACACGGCCACCCGCATCCAGCGCTACGTCATTGCCGAACTGGCCGCGGATTTCTCGGTGAAGCCGTTGGTCAATCGGTACGCAGCCACCGCGGTTGCGGTAGTCACAGCGGCGGCGCTGGCGTTTTACAACGGAGCGAGCGGCAGCGGCGCGCTCACCCTGTGGCCCTTGTTCGGAGCCATCAACCAGCTGCTGGCCGGACTGGCGCTGATCGTCGTCAGCTTCTACCTGCGCGAACTCGGTCGCAACTATCTATACACCCTCATCCCGGCGCTGCTCGTGCTCGTCTTCACGTCCTGGTCTCTGGTCATCACGCTGGGACGGATGTACGCAGCGGGGAACATACCCAGTCTGATCATCGGCGTCATCGCGCTGGGGATCGAAGCCTGGCTGGTGGTGGAAGGAATTGTCATGCTGGTGCGTCCACCTGCGGTCGGCGTGCGGCACAGTTGAGGCGATTTTGTTCGAGCGGTCCTCACGGTCACGGCGTATGCGTGGCGAAACTCGAACAGGCCCACCGTCGTATTTTCTGGTGCGTCCGGCTGTCGCGCAGCCGCGGTTATACCGGTACTACTACCACCTGCCGCCGCCGGGCTCAATCATCCTGAGATTCACGCTGATCCAGGAAGGTGCCGGCATCCAGTTGCCGGAACGCCTCGTCCAGTTCCTCCCGCGTGTTCATCACGATGGGGCCCCCCCAGGCAACCGGTTCTCCGAGGGGACAGCCCCATATGAGCAGGAACTGCAATGGTACCGTACCGAGGGCCGACACCCTGATGCTGTTACCCGTACCGAACCGGATCAGATGGTGTTCGCTCAGCGTCCTTTCCTTGGTGATATTGGTGTAACCGCTGTTGGGAATGCCCCAGGAGCGGGGATCGCTGCTGTGATCGAATATGCCCGAGCCGCCATGCACGTAGGCAATGACCCGGTGCATAGGTGGTGTGGGTATGATCGCTTCCTTGCCGGCATCGATGCTGACATCGAAGAAACCAGGCGCGATCTCCACCTGTCGAACGGGCCCCTGCACCCTGCCCAACTCGCCGCAGACCACCACGGCATGCACCCCGTCGGACAGGTCCACGCTGGGTATCTGTTCCTGCGGGAACTCCTGATAGCGAGGCGAGATCATTTTCCGCGCCGCAGGTAGATTGGCCCAGAGCTGGAAGCCGCCCATCCGTCCTTCGCTGCCGGGCTTGGGCATCTCCTGGTGGATGATGCCAGCGCCAGCGGTCATCCACTGCACACCACCGGGCCCGATGATGCCGGCATTGCCCATGCTGTCGCCGTGTTCGACCGAGCCCTCCAGCATGTAGGTGATGGTCTCGATGCCCCGATGCGGGTGCCATGGAAAACCGGCAATGTAATCCTCGGGGCGCTCACCGCGGAAATCGTCCAGCAGCAGGAAGGGGTCATAGTGATGGGTGTCGTGAAAGCCGAAGGCACGGCGCAGGCTCACTCCGGCACCTTCGCGGGTGGGCCGGCTCCGAGCCAGCCCGACAATCTCTCTGTCAGCCATCGTTCCTATCTCCGTTTTGCGGCGCAGGCACGTCTGATGTCGGTGGCGTCACAATGGGTGGCGTCACAATGGGTGCGCTTGCGTCTCGATCACCCAACCGTACACGGGAGCACCGGACAGGCAACGGTGGTCATCCCGTAGTGGCGCGATGTATGACGGCGGACTCACTATTCATGCTTCACGGCTCACCCCGGCGGACGCGCTCCAGTGCGCCTCGGTCATGGAGCCGGCGGCGAACAGTGAGACCCCGCGCGCGCCGCCCGCCAGCGATGCGCGCACAGCCTGGACAAGTTCATCGGGTTGCAGCGCCGGCACGAATACGCCGCTGTACAGGAGAATACCGCGTGGCAGGCGCTCCACGCCGGCGCGACACTGGGCTCCGATCCAATCGACATCTTCGTGGTAAAAGCTGTGGTACAGCATGGGCAGCACGGCATCCAGATCCCGCCGCGGAAACCCTGGAGCCACAGAAACGCGACGAATAAACGACGCGTTGACCACAATATATTGGGTATACAGTGGATGGCAACGAGTTGTGACGGGAGCGCCGACAAGGGATTGATTCGCTCGACGCGTTACCTGGTCAACGCCAGGGGTTGGCCCCAGAAGCCAGAGGGTGGCCGCTGAAGCCATGGGCTTGATCCCAAAAAACATGGGTTGGCTGCTGAAATGAGCGGCGGGCCCCGGAGGCTGACTTTCTCCATAGGGCTAACGGAGCATTGAGCTGCGCGGCGTGAAGCTGGCGCGGGCGTTGCGCAAGCAACGGCCGTTACAGTAGCCGGGTCTGCTGCATGCCGTGTTAGACGGTTCCCGATTCGACAGCTTCAGGTACTCTTCATGTACGGCTGGACAGTCTGTATACCTGGGATGAAACTGTAGTGCCTTTGGTTGAAGGTGTGCAGCGGCTCACCCAAAAATACGGCTGATTGCCCGATCAGCACATCCAGCAGTCCTGCATTGTGACTCAAACGATACGCCGCAAACACTTCCAATGCCTTGTCACAGTCCGTTGGAGAGAGCCAAATTACCCCGTAAACTCCGAGTTCACGCTTCACTCTCTCTTGCTCCGCCTTGTTCCGACATCCCTGTATCAATTCCATCACCACATATCCGGATACCACCAGTTCCTCGTCCTCGTTCAACGCATTGAACCACGCTGCCGCCGGGGGATATTTGCGCAACAAATCGATCAGCACATCGGTGTCGAGCAGAATCATAGCTGGCGATCTCCACGCTGTTGCGCTTGTTCACGCAACTGACGGGCATAGGCGGAACTGTCGCCGATGTCGTCACGATCTTTCCACAAGCCAACCAATCCGGATTGGCGCAGGCGACCTACGGTCAGACAGAAACGCGGCGGAGAAGCTGCAGGTTGGGCGAATACAATGATCTCGATAGCCTGTCCTTTCTTGAAGGGCAGACCCGTGAGCAAGACCTCTCCATCTTTTGTTATGACTTGCTTCACTTGTATTGCTTCCATTTCAGAACCTCCTGATCTACCTTGATTGATATAGCTGGCAAAACTGGCTGTTACAGTTAGGACCACGCCCCCTCAGATCAGGTGTCATCAGGATACCCGCTCGTTATTGCAGGTTGAAAAAATGACCACATCCGCCACGCGCTCCCCGAAATCACACTCCTCAATAGTCGCCTCTTCAAAGAAACCTAAACGTTGAAGTAACCGGGATGAGCGATTGTTACCTACCTCGACAGCTTGCCCGCATCCTTCCCAGGTTCCAATTGTTGAACCCGTACTGAACAACCGCCTTCATAGCTTAGCCGGCATATCCTTGTCTCCAATACTTAGGATTGAAGATAGGCCCTATTTCAGCAAGACAGTCGCCAATCACGCTGTTGAAATGACATTCGCCGATGAGCTTGCCCGAGTCACGCAAAGTAACATCGCACCAATGCCTTCGTTTGTCTATTTGACTAAGATGCGCTGGTGGATAGCCACCCAAATATCTGCGCACCTCAGGATCAGCAAAATATTAATTAACTTCATTAATATCATCGTCTGAATCTCTCCGCAGAAAGAGGCGTTCGGTGTTTATAGCAGCCAGATCCAAAGCTCACCTCCTCGTCTCTCTGCCTAACGTAAGGATAATTCGACTCATCATCCAGAGACCAGGCGAGCTTTCCGGGTCCGTACTCACCTACCTCGTCCACATCATCCTTTGTGAACTCGCTGAGGTCATAGTAGTAGAGCTGGAGGAGTCTGGCGAGCAGTGACCTGTGTGATGGATTCGCTCTAGTAGGCTGTACGGTCATGCGCGGCCTCGGCAAGCCTTGCTCGGTAACCGTCACCACGTCAAAGGCGCTGTCGAAAAACCTGCGCAAACGCCGGTCCACGTCCTCGTCAAGCAATATGCGCATTGGTTTCCTGCAGAGCGGATTCAAGGCCGATTTCCAGAAAGGCTTCGGCTTGTGCACGGCTCACGCTGGGGAATACGTCGAGGAAATCTTCTAACCTCTCACCACCTTTAAGGTAGTCAACTAGTGTTTGAATCGGCACGCGTGTGCCCACAAATACTGGTGTTCCACCGAGAATCTCGGGATGGCGCTGGACAATTTGTTCCCGTTTCATGGCAAATACCTCCACCCTATGAGACGCTTCAAAACCGGGTTCGATTCGGCAACATTCTCTTGGCGGCATAACAATTCATTGACTGCCCTGACACTATCCCCTGCGCCGGCAGGCACGAAGATTGCGTGTTGTGGATTACGGGAGGCAGGGGGAAGTGGGTTCGCCGTATGGGAAGTCCTTGTGCCGCACAAGGTGACGAATGGCGATACGCATTGTCAAGGAAATATTACACCAGTGACAGAGGCCAGTAAGGCGGCGCTGCGCGGGGTTATCCACTGTGTGGGGTAAGAAGGGCGACGGCGAGGAGATGCGGCGACAGGGCGGCATCAACCGGTTACAGCGCGCGGCGGGTAACGTGATAACGCATGGCGTGCCGCTCCACCGCGCCGGGGCGCGGGCTGCGGGCTCTGAACAAACGCAAGGACACAGCGATGACGCGTGGCGATCTGATGCAGTTCGGCAAGTGGTTGCTCGAGCGGCGATTGGCACCGCAACACGTGATCACCCACATGCGCCGATGGGTCATGCGCTTCATCCAGCTGCGCGCTACTCTCCCCGGGGAAACCTGGCAGGACACCCTTACAGTGTACCTGGAGGACCTGAGCAGCGGACAGTAAGCGCCCTAACAGATACGCCAGGCAGCGGACGCGGTGACGCTGTACTGTGGACAATTCTGTCGACAAACGGACACAGACATGCCACCAAAACGTTTCGGTCCAGGTGGAGTGCCGGCGGTGTTACCTGATCAGGTCACCCCGCGGAAGGGCGCCGATCTGGCTCCGGTTCGTGCCGATCGGGAAGCCGGCCACTTCGTGCCGGTCGGGAAGCCGACCACGCCCAGCCCGGCAGACACGGAGCGCAAGGAACAGACTCCCAGCGCCTGGGCGATCCTGCGGCCGCCGTAGGTACACGCAAGTCCGGAACAGGCGCGCCAACGGCCAAACGTAACGCCTCGTCCAGTTCCTCCCGGGTGTTCATCACGATCGGTCCTTCCCAGGCGACCGGCTCACCCAGGGGACAGCCCCATATGAGCAGGAAGCGCAGCGGTACCTTACCGGTGGCTGCCATCCTGCTTCCAGACCTCCTGATCTGGCGCAGTTTCCGCCGTGGCGCATTCGTCGCGTCGAGGTAGTACACAGATAGAGTCTCGTCTCCGGAGCGCTTTCGCCCGGTTGCAGATTGGCGGATCGCCACGGCTCCTCGCCAAGGTCTTTTCGCGTCCGCGCGCCACATCGTCAATATGTCCGGTCCACCAGAGTAGTACGCACAGCTGCAATGAGTTACGATGGACAAATCAGGAGCTCTGG
>SLHA01000100.1 GCA_007136405.1 Candidatus Latescibacterota bacterium | reverse complement strand
GCCCCGCCGCCGCCCGCAGCACCACTGCCCGCCCCGCCGTCGCCCGCCCCGCCGCCGCCAGCCACGCCGTCGGCGCCGCACTCTGCGCCGAACTGCCGGGCGACCTGGATCCCGCTGACCACCCCGTCCTCGTGAAAGCCGTAGCCCCAGTACGCGCCGCAGTAATGGATCCGGTCGACGCCGCTGACCTCGCTCCAGCGCTGCTGTGCCGTCAGGGCTCCGGCATCGAAAACCGGGTGGCGGTATTCCAGGCGCTCGATGATGTGATCCGGATCTACCTGGCTGCCGCGGTTCAGGCTGACCAGAAAGTGCAGATCGCTGTCCAGACTCTGAAGTATATTCATGTCGTAGGTGAGGGTGGGCAGGCCGGCCGGCTCCGGCGGCAGATAGTAGTTCCAGCTGGCCCAGGCCCGGCGATTGCGCGGCATGACGCCAGCGTCCGTGTGCAGCACGGTGTCGTTGAGCTGATAGGGGATGGCTCCGAGGATCTCGCGTTCGGCCGCGGTCGGTTCGGCCAGCATGGCCAGCGCCTGGTCGCTATGCGCGGCGATGATGACGCGATCATATCGCGCCGGCTCCAGGCCTTCGGCCTGCACTTCCACGCCGGTTTCCAGACGGGTGACACGGCGCACGGGGGCGCGCACATGGATGCGCTCCGCAAAAGGCTGGATCAGTGCATCCACGTAGCGCTGCGAGCCGCCCTGGATTACCCGCCACGGCGGCCGGTTTTTGACCTGCAGGAGCCCGTGGTTGGCAAAGAAGCGGAGGAAGCTGATGGCCGGAAACTCCAGCATGGACGCTGGATCCGCCGACCAGATGGCGGCACCCATAGGGATGATGTGGTGCTCGATGAACTCGCGCGGATAGCGGTTGCGCTCCAGGTAGGCGCCCAGGGTGAGGGTCTGGTCGCCGCTTTGTATCAGGGCCGGCGCTTCCCGGTAGAACCGCAGGATGCCGCGTACCATGCGCAGAAAAGAGGGCCGGAACAGATTGCGGCGTTGGGCGAAAAGCTGGTTCAACGAAGTGCCGTTGTACTCCAGTCCGGTGCGCGCACAGTGCACGCTGAAACTCATCTGCGTGGGTTGCGACGGCACCCCGAGGCGTTCGAGCAAGGCGATGAAGTGGGGATAGGTCCGGGTGTTGTAGACGATGAAGCCGGTATCCACGGCGTAGTCCTGAGCGCATCGGGACACGGCGATGGTGTGGGTGTGGCCGCCCACGTAGTCCTCGGCTTCATACAGCGTGAGATCGCACCGTTCGTGCAGATAGTGGGCCGCGGTGAGTCCGGCGATGCCTGTGCCGACTATGGCCACGCGCCAATGTTGGTCATCGTTCATCGCTCACCTCCGGGCCTTGGGCAGGCGGGAGTCCGGCGAGACCCGGGACTCTACCCGCGCATACCTGCCAATATTTGATTATAATAACGAAATACCCTTGACAAACAAAACTCACCGCTCCGATTGTTCAGGGGCAAGGTAAGAGTCGATACGGGAGAGCTGTAACGCAAAAGCGCTGAATGGAAGGAGCCTGGTATTATGGACACGCCTGAGCGCAAGGCGCTGGCAACGCTGCCTGTGGTGGTGCTGATCGGTATCGGCGTAGCCCTGGCCGGCAGTCATGGCGGCGTCGAAGCCGGAGGGATTCCGGTATTCGCCCTGGCCACAGCAACCGCTTTTGTGATCCAGTGGCTGGCGTTTGTGCCCGCTTACCTGCTGCGCAGTGAACGGTTCTTCGACCTTACCGGCGGCTTCACCTATCTGGTGGCAGCCACCATGAGCACCTTGCTGAACCCCCATGCCGGCAGCCGGGCCGTGCTGCTGCTGGTCATGGTAGGTGTCTGGGCGGTGCGTCTGGCCGGTTTTCTCTTCGCACGGGTGCACCGGGCCGGCACAGACGCGCGGTTCGACGAGCTCAAACAATCATTTATACGTTACCTGCTCGTGTGGACCATGCAAGGGTTGTGGGTCACGCTCACCCTCGCCGCGGCCCTGGCCGCCCTCACGTCGCCGGTCAGGGTGCCGCTGGGGTGGCCGGCGTGTGCCGGTGCGGTCATCTGGGGCATGGGCTTCATCATCGAGGCTGCGGCGGATCTGCAGAAGAGTCGTTTCCGGTCCAGGGAGGCCAACCGCGGGAAGTTCATTCGCTCAGGCCTGTGGGCCTGGTCACGGCATCCCAACTACTTCGGGGAGATCGTGCTGTGGACCGGCATCGCCATCATCGCACTGCCCGTGCTCAGTGGCTGGCAGTATGTCACGTTGATCTCACCGGTATTCGTGGCTGTGCTGCTTACCCGCATCAGCGGTGTGCCGATCCTGGAACAGCGGGCCGATGAACGCTGGGGAGGCCAGGCGGACTACGAGGCCTACAAGGCGCACACGCCGGTACTGATCCCGCGGCCGCCGCGTAACGCATGTACCTGATGTTGCCAATGAGGCAACGGTTTTGGAGTACAGATCTCGAGGCGATGGCGGAAATGGAATGATTGGCAACAACATTCAAAGGAGTGGTTCACTCACTCTGTGATGAGCAGGAGCCTGCGCATTGATACTGCTGGTGTTCCAACCACCCTATCCTAAGGAGGGCACGGTTGCCGCGGCCGAGTCATGCCTCGGATGGATGCAAAACGAACTGGACGCTCTCCGGCCCGGTGAACAGGATCTGATACTTCTGCCGGAGTACGCCACAGCCCCTGGCTTGGCGGACCGGGAGCAGATCCGCGCTTTCGCCCTGAGGTGCGGTCAGGTATTCCTGCAGCGCGCCGCAGCCACCGCGGTCCGGCTGAATTGCGCCCTGGCGCTGGCCGCTCCCATAGCGTCCGGTCGGCGATGGTTCAACCGCACGATCGTATATGGTCCGGAGGGTCAGACGGTAGGACAGTACGACAAGATCCACCTAACCGAGGTGGAGCGCGATGAGCTGGAACTCAGCCCCGGTCACGGTGCCACTGTGGGCGCGTACAAAGGGCTACGTATTGGCTTTGCCACCTGCTTCGACCAATACTTTCCCGAACACTTCGAAGTCCTGGCAGCGCAGCGAGTGGATCTGATTCTCTGCCCCAGCTACCAGCGTTCCGAGACAGCAGCACGAATTCGTCTGATCGGTCAGGCGCGCGCCTTGGACGCCGGTGCCTATGTGGCGCGCAGTTCCTACTCGATGGGTAGACAGGATGTCGGCGGGCGATCTCTGATCGCTTCGCCCGAGGGGGAGTTGCTCGGAGACGCAGGCCCAGCCCCCGGCCTGCTCAGAGTAGAGTTGGATCCCCGGCGTAAGTTTATCAAGCCGGCCTCTCACGGGCGAGCCCCGGTGGAGCATCGCGCGCTGATCGAAGCGCACCGCAGGCCTTATACATACCGCTCTGTCATCCATGGCAAGCCGCAGCCCATGATGGACTCATGGGCCCCGTTGGATGCGGCGGCCGCGGACCCCGAAATATAGACGTCCACGATTTTTCGGAGAGGACCAGAAGCCGCATGTCTACCGATCGTCACATCATCCCCTTCGGCGGGCTGCGTCCGCAGGAGCGCCGCGTTCACCCGATCATCCAGTACGTGCTGGACGCTACCGGTAAGCGCCGCGTCCGCGTCTGCATCATCGCCACCGCCGGCGCCGACTACCACGAGCGCTATCGCAACGCCCTGCCGCCCGAGCGCTGCTGGGTCACGCACCTGGCGCTCTTCGGACGCACGGTCGACGACATCACCGAATTCCTGTGCGATCAGGATCTGATCTACGTCGGTGGCGGCAACACGCTGAGCATGCTGTCCGTTTGGCGCGCCCACGGGGTCGACGCCGCACTGCGCGCCGCCTGGGAGGCCGGGGTGGTGCTCACGGGCGGAAGTGCCGGTTCGCTGGCCTGGTTCGAATGCGGCACGACGGACTCGTACAACCTGGACCGGCTCGAGGGGCTCCACGACGGGCTGGGGTTCCTGCCCGGTTCGCACTGCCCGCATTACGACGGGGAATCACAGCGTCGACCGCTCTACCACCAGCTCATCGCGGCGGGTTTACCTGCAGGTATCGCCATCGACGACGACGCGGCGGTGCACTACGTCGGTATCGGGATCGTCGAGGCGGTCAGTGCCCGGACGGGCGCTTCGGCTTACCATGTGGAGCGCGGCGCCGATGGACAGGTGATGGAGACGGAGCTGGAAACCCGGTCGTTGGTCTGATCAGCTAGTAAAGGCGAGACGTGTTGCCGGGGCAGCGAGGGTCTCGTGGGTTGGGCGATAGTTGCTGGATAACCAAAATCCTATACAGATATCATGTAGATCGTCCAAGTGTAGACGAATTACGCGCATTCCAGTTATATACAATGATCAGTACGATATAACTAACAAAAACAAGCCTAGAAAAAGTGCCGTAATTCCGCATATATTGTACCACATGGGTTATAAAAATATGCGAGCATCACGCGCGCAACTTTCTGCGGAATAAAAATGAGATAGAGTAAAGATTCCACGATCATCAACACGCCGATGATCGTCAAAATCACCGGCCCCCATATCTGATCCCCGTTGATGGTGGGAACTGTATTCAATCGCAAGGCAAACCGGTGTGACATTCGGAAACATGAAGAACAATACCTGCAGTCTAGATTAACGTATATCCAGTGTCGAAACCTTCTCTTACAGCCTGAGCCACTCTACGCGGACTCAAGGCGTCGCCGATAACGACCAACCTCCGGAAATTACTTTGCCATTGTTGCAATTTTTCAGCTGGAGCTTGTAATCCCAACGCAAAAACTATCATGTCAGCCTCAAAGGTCTGGCTATGATCGGTGTCGGTGTTGACGGTTTCCACCACGCCATTGTTGATTGCCACCAGCCTTGATGAAGTCGAGATTTCGACTCCGGTTTCGTGCAGTCGTTCCATTGCCCCGATTCGATTGATGACATTGGCTTCGGGCGCGATCTGTGAGCACATTTCGATGATGGTGACATGGGCTCCTCGGATAGCTAACATCTCAGCTGTTTCGCAGCCTGTCAGGCCTGCACCGACTACCAGGACCTTCTGGCCCTCATCAACCGAGACACATTGATCAAGTAGCTGTTCTGCAGTGATGATGTCTTTGCCAATGAAAGATTCAGGAACGTAAGGATGGGCTCCGATAGCGACAATGACGGCGTAAGGATCATCCAAATGTACGATTTCAGGTGTTGCCTCGGTGTTTCGACGAACTTCGATATCATTCATTTCCACCTGATTATTCAAGTAGTCTTTATACCACCTGATTTGCTCTTTGTGCGGAGGGACGCATCCGCGGATCAACTCTCCCCCGAGTTCGTAGTTCTTCTCGTAAATAATCGGTTCAAAACCGCGTCGTTTGAGAACGAGGGCCGCTGTGATGCCGGCGGGTCCGCCACCTACTATAACAATCTTACGCCCTGCACCGTCTTCAGGATAATGAGCGAATTCCAGCTCTCTTGCTGTGTGAGGATTGACAGCACATGCAATGTTGTTTCCAGAGAAAATCGTATCTATACAGTACAGACAAGAGATGCATGGTACTATTTCGCGATCACGCCCCTCCAGAGCCTTGTTGGGCCACTCCGGATCCGAGATCATTCCTCTCCCAACAGCAATATAGTCTGCTTTTCCGTCTGCCAGAACCTGTTCGGCGAAGGTCGGTTGCCGAATCACACCGACAGTTATCACCGGGATGTTTACCTCCTTTTTAATGGATTCGGCCAGATATGTTCTCCAGCCCTGTTCGTATGAAATGGGTTCTAGCAGTGATTGCATGCTCTCGTAGGTGCCGCAACTCACATCAAGGGCGTTCGACCCGGCTTGTTCCAGCTTCTTTGCGATTTGTATGCCTTCTTCCAGTTTTACACCACCTTCGGTGAACTCGTCAGCGCTGAAGCGGACTACAACGGGATATTCATCTCCACAGGCCTCTTTGATGCCCTGGATGATATTGGTCACAAAACGAAGCCGATTGTCCAGGCTGCCACCATACTCATCGGTCCTCCTGTTCGAATGAGGACTGATGAATTGTCCTATAAGGTAGCCATGTGCGCCGTGCAGCTGCACTCCGTCGAATCCGGCAGTTTGGCAACGAACAGCCGCTTGGATGAATTTATGCACCAGTTCATTGACTTCTTCGATTGTTAGAGGATGAGGCTCTTCCCCGATTACCTGGTTGACGACGGCACTCGGCGCCACGATCTGCTTGCCGCCGGTAAGCCTGGTATTCGATTGGTTTCCAGCATGGTGGAGCTGTGCGAATATGCGTGTTCCGTGTTTCTTTACGGCACGAGCCAATCTGCCAAGACCGGATATGAACTCATCATGGTCTGCTCTGAGCTGGACTGCAACCGCTTTTCCGAGTATGTATTCGACAGAGACGATTTCGGTTATGATCAAACCGGCGCCGCCTCTGGCCCGTTCTGCGTAATAGGCAATAAGGTGATCACTTGCCTCGCCATTTGTACTGGCCATAACGGTTCCCATCGCCGGCATGACGATTCGATTCTTAATTGGCAAGTTTCCGATTTTCCCGGCAGAGGCCAACCACGGATAATGGGTCGATGGTGTAAGCATATCATCTCCCTTTCTGCAGTTTTCAGTTCCTTCGCAAAACGTTATCGCGATCGTGTGCAATATCCCTAAAAGAAGTCCTGCTTTCTCAGGTAACATAGTCAAAATAGGGTTAGGCAAGAATCGGTAATTTGCTTATATTACCTTGCCTCAAATCTGAACCCAGTCAAATGCAGCGTTGTTCAAGTACAGTGACTTGTTGACACGGAAGTCTATACTCGATGCGTTCTGGCCAATTGAGCATCGATCTCCAAGGATGTGCAGACGCTGGTCGTGGGTGCGGCTGTTCTCCTTATCTATGATATATGCTCAATCTTCCTTTGACGCTTGGTGGGTGGCCATCAGCGTCTTGTCGGCGCACGAGCACCGTGGTATCCATTTGCGATGGGCTTATGCGGGAAAGGAAGTATCTGAGAAAAAAGTACGGCCAGATTTTCCAGTAATAACGGATAGCGAGAAGGGAAGAACGAAGGACAGCAAATTAGAATTGAGAGTGGGCTCCGCTCAGGGTCGACCTAACTACAGATGGCACGGATTTGCACCTGAGCGAGGGGTACTGACACTAAAAAGGATGCCCAACCGCAATAACGTATGTAAGATTATCATTCCTCCATCGTGAGCTACCGAAGTCTATATCACCGATAACCCAGCGCTCACCTGGGGAAAGAAAGGGTTTCCGAAGAGGGAAAGCCAAATCAAATCGCAGTACGAAAAACGATGCATCGATGCGTAAACCGAAACCGCTGCCGATGGCAACTTCGCGGTAGAAGCTACTGACATTGAACTCGGTCCCTTCCCGTTCTCTGTCATCGCTTATCATCCAGATGTTTCCTGCATCTGTAAAAAAAGCACCGCTGACTATTCCGCGTATAGGAAAACGATATTCAATGTTTGTTTCGATGCGCATATCCCCGGTGCGGTCAAGCCGTCCGGCGCCGAGGTCGGGCGGGTCTAGCGTACCAGGACCGAGTGAGCGGGCAGGAAACGCACGAATGCTGTTCGAGCCGCCGATAAAAAACTGTTTTACATAAGGTAAGTATGCCGAATTTCCATGGGGCAGCCCCGCGCCGACAACTAATCTAATGGCAATTCTACCCCCCGTTCTTGGTCTCCAGAAATACCTGTAATCTATTTCGGCACGTGTATACTGAGAATACGGTATCCCGAATAATGTGTATGGTGAATCCGGAGTCGACGCTCTTTCACGAAACAACCTATGAACAAGATGCAATGTGTTACCGGCCAGGTCAAAATGCAACTTGAAAAACATGTGATTTCGTCTGTGTTGGTCAGTCTGATTGTTGTAGACTAGAGAGTAGTTCGAACCGACGATAAACTGTGATTCAAGGCTTTGCACAGTGATTGGATCGACGGGTAAATCCCTTCCGGCACCGGTGTTGGGTATACGGCTCCAAACGTAGTTAATGCTGATTGGATCCAGTTCATGACGGAGGAAGCGCGTGCTCATCCAGATATATCCGAATCGAGCTGAGAAGGAATCGAGTCTCAGTTCATCCATACGGTCCAAACCTTCATATCCGAGCCTTATTCGAGTTCGTGACAAGAACAAAGTTTCTCTGGTGGGCAGGGGGACAGGTGAGATAATTCGTGGTATCTGCAACTCCGACTCGATGCCAATATGATATTGATCGAGTCTCCACCTCCGTTGTTCAGTGACAAGGGTCTCAAAACTCGAATGAGTATCTATTGTCAATACTTCGGCACCACGTAACAAGTTGCGGTTGCGATAACCGATACTGAAACCCGGACCTGCAAGGTCGTTACTTTTACTGATAGCCTGAATTTCAGCCCGTATAGAGTGTTTATTCGCGGAGCGGAGATAGATATGGGTATGAAGAGTCTGATCAGGCGCAGCCGTGTTGCGATCGAAATGAATGTTCACAAAACGGAACGTCTCGAGTCGCATCAATCTATTTATGGTTAGCAGATGATTCTGCCTGTTGTAATAGTCATTGTGTTGTAGAAAGACAAACCGAGAAAATATTGCAGGTTTGTACTTGTTTGGATCGCCAACAAAATATTGACCGTTTACAACAACGGTATCGGCATCGGTTCTTTCCGCGTCACTGCCCAATGCGAAATCCGGCAGGACATAAATTCTACCTATACGATATCTATTGATAGCTTCTGGAGAAATGTCGTCACGCACGGTGATATATATGTCGACGGCGTTATCACCGCGTGTACTATCTGCTAAAAATTGAATATATTCTGAATTGAAATAATAGAAACCTCTGTTTTTCAATTCGACGCCGATGCGTTCGCGCTCTTCGCGCAGTAGTGAAAGTGTAAATTGCTTTTGTTCTCTGAGAACAGATGTCTCTTTTGTCCGGCGTATTTCTTCCTTTAGCTCTGTATCGGGTTCCGGAAAAACGATATTTTCAATACGAAAGGGTAATCCAGGATTGACCGTATACAAAATATCAGCAGCCATCCTTCTATGTCGAACATCGTACTTGACCTGCGCGCGGAAATATCCATTGTTTTCCAGCCGATTGATCATCAAACGAGAAGTATTTTCCGGATCGGCGTGACGAAGAAGAACCGGGGCCTCGCCAAGTCTTCTTCCTATCCAGCCACGCAATCCATCTTCAGCATTCACATTTGCCAGATAATGGAACCAGAGCCTGTGACGGATCAGACCGAGCAATTTGACATTCGGACTGGGCCGCAAAACAGCTTCCAGCTCCTCTTTGATATCGCGTTTACCTTCGGTATCTACCTCTTCTACAAATTGTATTTTGGCTCCGGTATACAGTATTTCATCATCAGAAAGATATCGTCTGGAACTGCAGCTTGTAATGGCCAATGCCAACAAGATAAAAAATAAGCAGAGTCTTGTCATAATGAAAAATTCTTAGAATGCAGCCGGGAGGTAAATAATCAACAAACATACATGGCCGGCACCACCTTGTGCACACGATGTTACTCTAACCTCAATCCGGATCGCGTGAAACTGCACGTGGAGTCCGGTAAAGATTCGCCAAGCGAGCATAATCACGGACATATAAGAGTGACAAACCCGTAGATATTATTTCGCCCTCGCCAACGGTACCGAGTTCAGTCTTCCTGAAACCCCGGACACGGTAGCGGCCATCTTCGGTTATCATGAAATCGATAGAGATATCTGCGGCGATATCTGCCAATTCTGCGGCCTGAGCCCGCTCTCCTTCGAGATCGAATTCTCCACCGATCTCAACAATAATGCGATCATCCAGAAAGCGCCGTGACACCTGAAGCTCCAGTTCGGTGCGACCCTCAGGCCCTTCCTCAGTGAACACTTCGTATGATTCAACATCAAAACGGATATCTAAGCCACGGACGTATCGCCTGCTCAAAACATTGAGTTGCTGTGTAAGTAGACGACTTGCGCTGGTTCTTGCCGTAGAGGTTATACCAGGACCTTCTCCAAGATCGAATGGGTTTTCGGGCAAAAATCTGTTCAAAACAAGTAACGAAAAGACCTGCTTGATACGCTCCGTTTCGTTTTCGTTGATCATCTGTATGTGCTCATAGGGAATGCCGCCCAGTGCGCCACGGTGCTCTTGTGGCATATCGATGGCAAAACGGATATCGGGACCTAGGAGGTAACCTTCTACATACAATATGACTTCGTAGGGGAGTAAGCGTCTAAATTCTGTCTGTCTAGCGTCCGTGGTATAATCTTCCAGAAGATCCGATGTCTGGGCCCAGACAGTACAGTATGCATTGATATCCACTTCGGCATCAAAAGGATCTCCCGTCCAAACAATGTTACTTCCCGGTCTGATATCAAAGCGGCGCCGCGCCACCTCGTAAAATGTCATCTGGTAATAACCATCCATAAGCTCATATCGACCGGCAAGGGTCAACAGACCAGTTGTGTCAATGCCGAAGATCAAAACTCCACCTCCACGTATAGAGAGGTAGTCGCCTGCTTGTTCATCAATTACAATTTGGACTCTCGTCTCTGAATCAACATCTATATTCGCGGATAGATCGATACCCTGAATCGATTTCTGGGCAGGCGCTACTTCATCATGAAGCCGATCTACAGACTCGTGGTCTTCGTTCATTACAACAAACTCAACGATTCCCTCGCGTTCGATAACCACAGGATCGAGGAATGGTACGATGACCGTCAGGTCGGTTCCCTCCTTTAAACCGACATCTGCGTTTACAACCGGTAAATAGGATGATCCGCGCACACGAATATCACTGTCGATAATAATTCGACCAAAGAATAATTCATGGTCATCCTTATGTAAATCCATCAACATGAAATCCGTTGAAACGATATCGAGCTCATATCGATGTTCGCTAAAATCAATGATATGCAAATTGCCGTTGATAATGGCACTATTGTTGCGAGAATCAAAGAGCGCAACTTCACGAAAGACAATGCTGTTATTGTCAAACTCGACAACTTCATCCGCCAAACGCAATCTGGTGTTGACAGCAGTGATTGTGAACAACGCATCTTGGAACCTCAAAAAACCGTCTATATTGGGCGCGATGAGGGAGCCTGACATGTGTAGATGGCCCGTTATGGAACCATCCATATCTGTCACCTGGCCCATCGCGAAACCCTCCATAGATGCGAGATTGATATTTTGTATATCGACCTCGATATCCATATCCTCTGCACCCTGGGCGGTAAGTATATAACCCCTGGCATGTAGTTGGTTGCCATGTCTTACTAAATTTACCTCGAGGTCATACCGATGATGTGTCCTTCCAACTACCGATACACCGACATTTCCTACGGCGCTTCCGTTGAATATCAGGTTATCGATCAATGCTTCAACATCGAAATGTACATCGCTCAACAAATTGGTAACATGGGCTTCAATGTCGATGGAGCCATCCAGTAAATAATCTCCATTTGGTAGCCATGGTGCGGCAGAAGATAAATCGAATTTATGCACGTTGATTTCCACTGGGGGCGCTCGTGTATCATCATCAATACTGAGGATGACTACACGACTATCATTCTTACTCAAGCGGAGATTGTCAACGAACAGATACCCCGGCCCAAAGCGAATATAATTGTCTTCGTGTACACTCCATTGCTCATAGTTGATAACTAGAGTATCCGGTAACAATCTGCATGTAAATAACGCGTCGTCGACCTCCAGTAGACCTGCGACTGAAAATACGGGATTACGATCTTTGTCATGTACGGTAATACTATTGGTAATGATATCATCTGAAATTGTGCCACGTATTACAGTGTGGTCAAGTCGTAAACCCGAAATATTAATGCTTGATGTCTGTATACTGTACTCTATTTGATATCTATCAGACTCAATATGAAAGGTAAGCGAATCGATGGCATAATTCCGATATGAAAAGGACGGTATATCGACCCCTAGGTAGAGTCGCATTGGCTCACCTTGATATACACCCTCTATCTGAGCAGGTAATACGTCGTTAAGGTCGGGAAGCAATATGTCTGTGATCAATTCGGGCTGTAGAAGGCGAATGCTGAACTCGAATTCCGGGTCTAACGCCAATTCTACGGTTTCCTCGTGAGGTATGGAAAAATACCGATCGACATGGGACATCATCAACACCGGTAGATCGACAATATCGATATTGCCCTCGTATGATGCTTCAACGATCTCTGATCGTATGGTAATCTGGTGATATGTCGGTTTTCTAATGGCAGTAACAATGAGCGAGTCGATTACAAGAGGGCTCGAGTCGTTGGTAATGATAACGTCCTGGACAACGAGTTTGCCCTCAAACAGCTGCAACGATGTGCCACGTAAATCGCACCAAAGCATCCCCTGAGCCGTAATGTCGTCCTCGAGCCAAGTAAGTGCATGAAAACCTGCATATTCCAAGTCAAGGGCCAATGAGAGGATGGGTCCTTCATCAGCAAACACAAGGTCGCCGTCGAAAGCAAACCTGAGATTGGGATCCTGAGAGCCGACGGTCCAAGTAAAACGCTTGTCTCTGATCGATGCCTCGATACCGATACCGTTGTAGTTATAGCCCAACAGGTACATATCTTCGATGATCATATCGAAAGCAGAATCGATAGATGCGATGTCAAAACCGCTTCCGTCAACGGAAGCAGTGAAGGAAACTGCACCTACAGTTTCTTCGATATCGAGAAGTTTACCAAGGTCGAATCGAGTTGCAGCAAGAGTCACATTATAGTTCTCTGTTTCTACAATATCCACCTTCATCTTGGCAGTGACGGAACCGAAAGTCGTAAGCAAATCAAGCTCTGTGTCAAATGCATATATCGAACCTGTGTAAGTTCCGGAGATTACAACTGAAGGAGGAAATTTTATGTTCAAAGGAAGCTCATCAGAGCAAAATAACACGTGGAAATCGTCTTTCCCGCTTGTGAACTCGACGATATTTACGTTGAAAACAGCGTGAACCAAATCGGTAATGCCAGTTATATTACCATGTAGGTTCAGATAGGTAGATTCGAGAAAATAGGCTTCGAGATTGTCTATCACTAGGGAATCGATATCTCCCTTGACTGATGCCCATATCGTCAGGCCGGTGTCTTCATAAAAAGGTACCGAATGACTCAATTGTGGATACAATAACAGCGCATCGTCGAAACCGAAATAAGATTCGCGCAAAGAAAGATCAATAAAAATAATACCAGGGTTATCGAGTGCGATTTCGAGCGCGGGATATTGGGCATGAAAATCACCCTGTATACGCGAAAAACCGGTATTGATACGCAAGCTATCGAACCGTGCAGAGGTATCTGAAAGATGGACACGAGCAGCCAGTCCATCCAGAGTGAGACCACTATGTTCATGTAGAGAAACTGACAGAAAGTCTGTTGATATCTGCTTTTCTCTGTACATTAAATTATCTACATAGATATTGAGATTGCAGATACGCAGATTGGAAAAATCGATACCTTCATCAATTTGGCTGTCATTGTCGTTAGATGGCAATCGAATCTCAACCTCCGCACCTGACACATCGAAAGACGAGACTTCGATCGACTCATGCAGTACAATAGAATACAAATCCTGTATGGCAAGTTCAGATAGATTTAATCGAATATGGTCGCCGCTGTACCGATTATGGTATACCAGATCAAAATCGTGTAGTCCTAGCCTAGCAGCAGAGACACTCAAATCTGTGGGCAAAATCACCTCATCGTTACCACGCTCGGGCGGTTTTGATTGCACTATATTGGTATGTACTCCATGGATATCCAGTAGTTCGAACGAAAAATGCAAATTCTCTAAATCAAATAAGTCCATCTCTAGAGATAGCAACTCAAGGTTCAGGGTTATCTCATCACCCTCATGTTCATCAAAATAGCGTAAATCCACATCTCTTAGATACAGATCATACACTGAAATGACATACGGTTCTACTGGTTCTTCTGGTATAAGAGACTCCACGATAAACTGATAGTTGAAGTATTCTTCGTATTGTGAGCGTGTTATGCGGGTATTAACGTTTTCCATAGACAAAGAGTATATACTAAGACGCTTTCTGAGCAGGGCCAGCATGTCGAGCTCAATGTCTATGGTCTCACTATACCAGAGTGTATCCTGTTTAAGATCTTCTACATACAAGCCGCTTACATGGATATATCGTGGAAAAAATACTCGTATATAGTCGATTTCTATTACAGTATCTAGTTGAATTGATATATGGCGCACAAGACGTCTTGCAATGGCGTTTTGAACGAAGGACGTATGCAGAGATATTGCAGTAAGGAGCAGCACTATAAATGTTGCTCCTAGGATCGACACAGAAAATTTGATCAATCTGCGCATGATAGATTGAAGCCCGCTATTCGAGGTTCAGAGGATGCCTTGTATTGTTCTCCGGTGAAGCGAAATATCCAGGCTGGGCCCGTACTGGCAAAGGATATGTATGGGAAATACAAGCATTCGTCAAGGTCCTGACATGTTTCTGGGAGTAGGCTGGGCGAGAGGCGGTGGCCACGCGTCGACCGGCGGGAGGTGAGGACTTCACCAGAAGAAGGGCTTGCCGTGCAATGTCAGACACGCTCGAGCGATGGCGAGGGGGCTCGCGCCAGGCGCCTGTTCGTTGCCGCACAGTCGCAAGCCCAGCTCCCGTGTGAACTCGACCAATGGTAATGTGGGCGGCCATTCAGCCTCTATCGAGCTTCTTCTGGGAGAAAGATTGGAGATGAAAGATAGTTTGGGCCCGAATGATACCCGTGCCTTGTTGGTCTTTAACGCGGCCTTGGCGTGGTTTATCGCCATATGGAGGCCGCCCAATTCGTCCACCAGCCCATGTCGGTGGGCGTCGTTTCCAAGCCATACCCGTCCCTCTCCGAGCTCGTGTACCCTGTCCGGAGTCATGCCGCGGGCAGTTGCAACACGTTGGACGAAGCCCTGGTACAGGAACTCGACCACACCATCGATAGTTGCGCGTTCCTGGTCCGTAAGGCCTCGGAGTGTCGATCCGAAATCCGAAAGCTCACCGCTCTTGATGCTGTCGATGGTGATGCCGTATTTGACCAGCAATTTCGAAATATCGAAGAAAGAAGACACCACGCCTATCGATCCGGTAATGGTAGTAGGCGAGGCGATTACCTGGCGCCCGGTCGTCGAGATCCAGTACCCCCCGCTACCGGCCACCGGACCCATGGAAATGACGAGTGGCTTGGTTTTGTGCAACAGGGCGAGTTCCTGCTGGATGCTCTCGCTGGCGAGAGCGGATCCTCCCCCGCTGTTGACCCTGAAGACTACCGCTTTTACATGTCGGTTTTCTCTCAGAGCGCGTATGGACTTGGCCATGGACCGGTCACCGATTGCTTGCCCTAACCATGGAATGTGCCTCGAATCGCCATCGATGATGAACCCTTCGAAGACAAGAACCGCGATACGCGGACCTCTGCCGAAGCGTCCGCGCAGTTTCACCGCGTGCTTCTTCACCTTCTCCTTCCTCCACCCGGCAGTAAGCTCGTTGATCGTGATCAGGTTGTCTACGAGTCCGGTTTGTTTCGCATGGGGCGCAGTATAAACGCGCCCGTCGAGCATCTCTTCGAAGATCGTCCCCGAGGCTCTGGAGGTGATGGGAGATTTGCTAATCATCTCTCGCATCGATTCGACGGCTCCATCTAGCATGTATTGAAGCTGTTCGCGAGAGTACGCGTCGTGTTCCTCGGCTCGAAAAGAATCGGCTGCGCTCTTGTAGCGACCTCGCCTGATGACCTCCACACCGATCTCGTGCTTGTCGAGGAAGCGCTTGAAGAACAGGCCCGGTGCAGCGATGCCCAAGAACGAGACTGTACCCATAGGATGGATGAGCCTGTGCTTGCAGGCCGACGCAAGGACGCAGTCGAACTGCTCGTACTCGGGCGAATAATAATACACTTCCTTCCCGGCCTCCGTGAGTCTCTGGAGTCCCGAACGGATCTCTTCGAGCGCGGCGAACGGGGGAGGAGAGAACCGATCGAAGCGCCGCACCAGCACGCGCCGTACACGCCGGCTCCGAGAGATTCGGTGGACGCGCTCGAAGAAGTGATCGAGCTGAAAGCTCTTTTCCGCGAAGAGATTCTCGAGGCCTGGGATCTGGGGCCCGATTTCTCGATAGGCTCCCTTCAGTTCTATCTCAGCGTACCGCATGTATCACCTCTGAGCATTGCAGCATGGGCGAAACTCTCTCCTCGATGGGCACACAGCGGGCGTTTCTCCACCGCGCTGAGGTCGTCGCGGACGAGGGTGACGTCAGCCGCTTCGATGGCCACGTCGGCGCCGGCGCCGATGGCGATGCCCACGTCGGCCTGTTTCAGTGCCGGTGCGTCGTTGTCGCCGTTGTTCATCACGGTCTTCAGGCCCATGGTGTGCAGCCGGGCGTTGGCGTCTTTGGATCCAGGTTTCACCATGTCGCCGACAGCGATCACGCCGGCCACCTGCTCGTTGATGCGAAAGAGGAAGACCGTCTTGCTGTCGCTTTCGAGCTGCTCCATGGCCGGTTCGACGATTGGATGTCCCAACGGACACAGGCGTCGTGTTCCGGTCGTGCCTGAGACTGTTGACAAACTAAACGACCCTCTGCTGTATGTATCCAGAAATACACGCATGCGTCAAGGTACTGGTGCGGTGGTTCCGGTAGGTCGAGGCGGTGGAGAGCGGTACGGCCTGGAAGGGCAGCCGGTCAAGCTCCAACTCGGCACACCGGCAGCAAGGGGATCGAAGTCGTACTGTGCAATCTGTCGAAATGGAGGATGACACCATGCGACCGTGCACTCTGCAATCGACCCTGGCGGCCATCATGGTAGCGGCCGTTCTGATCGGATGGTCTGTCACTGTCGCGGCATGCGCCGCTGACGAAGACCGTATCCGACCCTGGAAGGCAAACCCGTTCTACTGGCAATACAAGGGCCAACCGGTTCTGCTTCTGGGCGGCAGTTGGCAGGACAATCTGTTCAATCATCCATCATACCTCGAGGAACACCTGGACAAGCTGGTTTCGGTGGGGGGGAACTACCTGCGCAACACCATGTCCAGCCGGAACGCAGGTAATGTCTGGGCCTTTGCCCGGAACGCGGATGGTCTGTACGACCTCGAGAGGTGGAACGACGAGTATTGGACACGGCTCGATCGGTTTCTCCGACTTACCGAGGAGCGCGACATCATCGTCCAGATCGAGATCTGGGATCCGTGGGACTACTTCGAGGATCACCAGAGCCAGGGGGGCTGGTCGCACCAGCCCTTCAACCCGGACAACAACGTGACCTACACGGCGGCAGAGAGCGGCTTGCCTACCACCGTGACCCAGCCGCCTCGAGGCACGCCGGGCGATCACCCCTTCTTTCGGACGCTGCCCGGACTCGACGATTGGCCGCTGGTGCTCGGGTACCAGACAGCCTTCGTGGACAAGCTGCTGTCGATCACCTTCGCCTACGATCACGTGCTCTACTGCATGCACAACGAGATCGGCGAGGAACTGGAATGGAGCGATTTCTGGGTGCGCTATGTCCGCGGACGGGCGCGGGAAGCAGGCAAACGCATCGAAACCGCCGACATGCGCCGCAGCGGGGACATCACCATGCCCGATCATCGGCACCTGATCGACCGTCCCGATCTCTACACTTTTCTGGAGATATCGCAGAACAACGTGCAGCAGGGTCAGCTCCACTGGAATCGGATTCAGGAAGTGCGTGCTCTGGCCGCTGATCATCCTCGCCCGATGAACAACACCAAAATCTACGCCTTTAAGGGTACGGGGGGCTCAACCGAATCGGTGCGCCGGTTCTGGCGCAACATCCTCGGCGGCTGTGCTTCGGCGCGCTTCCATCGGCCTCATCCGGTCGAAGATCCGGAACGCCGCTACGAGTTCCAGGAAGGTCTTGCGGGCATCGGTCTCAGTCCTTTGGCGCAGGGCCATCTCAGCAGCATGCGAACGCTGATGGAGGCATTGGGCTGGCCGGCCCTGGAGCCGGACCTGGGTTTCGTCGAACTGGTAGCGCAGGAACCCCGCTACGTCCGGACCGAGAACACCCACGTCGTCTACACGCGGGATGCGGGCGGCCGGATGCGTCTGTACATCGACGGCGAGGAAGTCGCGACCGGAGAGATGGGCGGCGACTTTTCGTCCTGGGACCCGGCGATGCGCCTGGGATTGGGGGACGAGTTCGCGGGCGCCCGTGGCTGGCTGGGCACCTATCATGGCGTGGCGATATACGACCGAGCCCTGGACGCGGACGAGATCAACGATCAGCAGGGCGCGAGCGCGCCGCAACACCGGTCCGGCCTCCAAGCCTGGTATGCCTTCGATGCAGACGATGCCCGCTCAGGCACTGTGGTGCGCGACATGTCCGGCCTCGAGCCTGCTCTCGACCTGCACATCGTGGATCCCCGTGCGGTCACCTGGATAGAAGATGGCCTGCGGTTGACGGACTCCGGGCTCATCGCCACAGAAAACCCCGCGTACCGTCTCATCGCGGCGCTGCAGGCCACCAACGCCCTCACCGTGGAGGTGTGGATCACGCCCTCCGCGGCGGTCCAGAGCGGCCCTGCCCGGATCGTGACGCTGTCGCACGATCACGGGCACCGGAACTTCACCCTGGGACACGAAGAACGCGTCTATGACATACGCCTGCGCACAACCCGGACGTCGGTGAACGGTCTGCCCAGTCTGGATAGCGGTGCCGGCGAGCACGTCTCCGTTGCGGCGACCCGGTCGCAACAGGGCGAACGCGCGGCGGTCTTTGTGACCCACGGCGGTCGGCTGCGGGTGGACCTGGATCAACTGCAGCACGGTATCCAGGCACAGTGGTTCGATCCCCGGACCGCAGCACGCCAGGAGGCAAGACCGCGTCAGGACGGTTGTTTCCAGCCGCCTTCCACGGCGGATTGGGTGCTGGTGTTGCAATGACGCGGCGTAGTATTCGAACGGAAGTGGGCGAGCGCAGGTCGAGTTTGAACGGTAGTTTACGAGCACAGGTGGTTATCGAGCGGGAGTGATCGAGTGCGGGTCGTGTTCGAACGGAAGTGTTCGAGCGGGAGTGATCGAGCGCAGGCGGTGCTGGTTCGGTGTGCATGTCGTGCCGGTGTCTCCTCGGTAGAGAAGCTCCCGGAGCATGTCGGTGCGCCCTTGACCGGTCGAGGTCTGAAGCGCATTATGGTTTTCACTCGGCGGGCGGGTTCGGCCGCAATACGTTGGGGTAGCGTCCCCTGGTATAGAGCGCCGACGCCAGCACGGCATTGGTGCCCGCAATCGCCCCGGGCGCCATTCAACCGGGGACGGCTTACGCGGTCGTCTGCAGCGGCCCCGGTCCCGATTTCCCGGGGACGGTTCGCGCGGTCATCTGCAACCACACCGACCCATTCCCCAAGACGGCTCACGCGGTCGTCGGCCCAGAGCGCGCCGCCCGGGCAGGGCGTCGAGTTCCGCCGGGCGCCGGGATGGGCAGCACATCAGCAAGGGAGGCAAGGAGAGATGCTGAAGGCCGGCGTGTCACAGGTCGACATCACCCCGCCCCTGGGAGTGGGGATGCGGGGCTACTTCGAGGAGCGCACCGCCACCACCGTGCACGATCCCCTGCACGTACGCAGCTTCGCGCTGGAGTCCGGCAGCGGTGCGGTGGCGGTCGCGGTCTGCGACCTCATCGGCCTCCAGCGCCAGTATGTCGATCGGACCAAGGAGCGCATCGCCGCGGCCACCGGCCTGCGACCGGAACAGGTGATGATCTCGTGCACCCACACCCACACCGGCCCCCACACCGGCGATGACGACTACACGCGGTTCCTCATCGGCCGCATCGCCGACGGGGTGCGGATGGCCTGGGACAGGCGGGAACCCGCGCTGGTGGGGTGGGGGCGGGGCGCCGAGAGCCGCGTGGTGTTCAACCGCCGCTACCGCATGAAGGACGGCTCGGTGCAGACCAATCCAGGGCTGGGCAACCCGGAGGTGATCGAGCCCGCCGGTCCGGTGGATCCGGAGGTCGGCGTCCTGGAGTTGCGCCGGTGCGACGGCCGCACCATCGGTCTGCTGGCCAACTACGCCCTGCACTACGTCGGCATCCCCGAGGACCGCCAGGCGATCTCGGCCGACTACTACGGCTTCTTCGCGGCCTCGATGCAGCGTCTGATCGGCGGCGCCGGCGACTTGGTAGCGGCGCTGGCCAACGGCGCCTCGGGGGATCTCAACAATCTGGATGTGCTGGGCAACGCCCGACCCCGCAACGATCGCTACCAGCACACCGAGCGCGTGGCTGCCGTGGTAGCCGCGGCGGCCTTCTGGGGGCGCAACGAGGCGCAGTTCACCGACGACGTGGCCCTTGGTTCGGCTCTTGCCGAGGTGACGCTGGAGCCCCGTTCGGCCCCCGCACCGGACGAGTTGGCCCGCGCCACGGCGATCGAGGCGCGCGTCACCGCGGGCCAGCGCGTGCTCATGGGCGAGCGCTCCTTCGCCCGGCGCGTGCGGCGCACCGCCGCGCACCCGGCCGAGCCGTACACCACCGTGGTCCAGGCCCTGCGCATCGGTGATCTCGGGGTGGCCAGCGCTCCCGGCGAGCTCTTCGTGGAGTTGGGCCTGGCGATCAAGCAGCGCTCGCCCTTCGGTCAGACGCTGGTGCTGGAGCTGGGCAATGACTCGGTGGGCTACATCCCGACGGCCCGCGCCTTCGAGGAGGGCGCGTACGAGCCCGAATCGAGCCCCTACGCGCCCGGCTTCGGCGAGGCGATCGCCGAAACCGCGGTCAGACTGCTCGAGGGCCTGCGCGACGAATAGTCCCATCGCGGTCAGACTGCTCGAGGGCCTGACCGCCGGATCGCCAGCCAGGGCACCGCGGTCGGACTGCTCCGGGAACCCTATCGCGGGCTGATACGGGGCGCCGACAAGCGCAACCCGTTCTCCTGGTTTCACCTGAAAGCAGGGTATATGGTAATCGGGCGGGAGGATACGTCGTATATGATGAACTAGAAACTCTCATAGTATATCTAAAACTTGAAACCCAACAAAACCTGAGGTACGAAGATCATCTCATCGAGGAGGAACCTCAGGTAGTTGTCATATTCAACCCCCGGCCACTTGTTCTGCATCCAGCCTGGATGGCCTATCCCGGGTTGCAGATTCAGGCTGAAACGCCGTCCAAGATCCATACGGTAGCCGAGTTTGTACTCGATCCAAAGCTCCAGCCCCCTGTAAGTGTTGCTGTCGATGAATGACTTGAAGTTGTTCCACGCAGGCCATAGCTCCAGTTCTACATTAAAATCTCTGAAGAAATAATACCGGTATGACATGATCAGGGTGTAGGCATGGGCCTGCCCGATGAACGACTGGTCCTCGTTTTTCCAGTTCTGAAATGCCGGTCCAACACTCAATTCCACCCTGTCGGAATATCGGTATGTCGCCTTGAGCATGTAAATATTGACGATGTGGAAGGTTAGGCTGGTTTCGAGCGACCAGGGCGACGATCCGGCGGATGGCATCGTTAGTTCGGCGTCAGCAGTTGTCGTACCTGCGGCTTCCGGCGTCTCAGCGGTGAACGGGATTGCAGTGACTGCGGCTTCCGTGGTGATTTTTCCCGATGCGAAAACCCTGCCGGTAAAGCCGATGGATGCTGACAGGACAATCGCCGTCACCAGCAGGACCAGCACAGAGCCGGACTTGCTGTAAGCGGCAGCATCGCTCTGAACATAGAGAAATACAAAGTTTATAGTAGACATGGCTGTTGTAGGGAGTCAGTTAGTAGCCGTTCCTTCGGCTCTGACTCACGCGAAGTGGGCCACAGGCTTTTTCAGGGTGACTGTGTGACGGCTGCCTTCTCGACGGCCTTGTGGACCGCATTCATGATCACGTGGCTGCTGTTTGTCGCCCCGCTGACTGCATCGACAGCCGTGGACTGCTCTTCGATGATCCGCTTCGGGATGATCGGATCAGCTTTTCTGCCTCTCCAGGCATTGTGCTTGATAATCTCGATATCCAAGACCTTCTGATCCTCTATCGTCACCCTTACCTCGGCGGAGTTTGGTCCCGCCTTGTACTGACCTTCGTATATCCCGTCGTTCAGCCTGGTCTGATCCAGGCTCAGACCGATCCGAGGTGCCGGTCCGCAGGCAGAGATGATGAAACCGGCAGCGACTGCGCCGATGAGCGTTTTACCGACGATTTCAGGCATTGGTGGAACCTCTCTGGAAGTTTCGGAACCGTGCGCAACGCCATTAGTGCGCCCATTCCGGAGCTGCAAAAACCCTGGAAGCAGTCCGTATCGAGTATGCATCCGCCGGACGTCTGCGTGCGGTGCATCTCCTTCTCCTGATTGGCGTCAGACCAGCGCTTTGCCGCCAACAGACCGGGTTGCTCAGGTCGCCGAACACCAGTATCGATGGGTTCGATGCCCGGCATAGCGGCGAAGCGCCCCGTGGCGCTTCCGGGTCCGTTGCCGGTCCAATGGCCCGGTGCGCGCTGAACTGCGGCAGCAGGCTGACGGGCGCCCAGACCGGTTCCAGCATGACCCTCGTTGCATCCGCCCGCGCGTGGTCCTTGTTCATGTCAGTCCGTGTAAGCGGTATCAGGCCTGCCAGCCAGAGCTTGGTACCGCTGTTGACGGCGCCTTCGTCGGGGGCGTAGTAGACGACGGAGCCGCCGAATCGCGTTAGTACTGATAAATAATCCCATATTTTATGAAGGAAGTTCCTGGTATCTCAAATTCGGTACGGTTGTAAAAGTCTTCATACGCTCGAGTGCCACGGTATAAATCCACGAAGAATCCCAGCTTTGCACCATGTTTCAGTCTGAAGGGTGTTGTGGAAAAACCAAGGGAAGCTCCGTTGCTGAAAGCTCTTGTGCTGTATTCTGGAAGATATCCACTGCCCTCGGTAATGGAAAACAAGTTGAACTGTGCAACATAACCCAACTTGATCTGGAATAAGCCTTCCGGATAATGGTCCTTAAAGAGAACCAGGCTGTATGTCAGAGGAACCATGAACTGAGTGACGCGCAGCCTGCGCTCGCCCACAAAACCGTTGGCCGCATCGTTATAAGTAAAGGTCTGTCTGTTGTACATCAGGTCAACGCCCGTTTCCACAAAGTTTTTCCTTACGGGAAGCATTACTTTGCCACTGGCATTGAACCCTCTGCGGGTGGCTCCGGTAAAGGCATCGACCCCGGCATGGTCGATCAGGGTCATATCGGTATTCTCTACTATTCCCCCTTTGTTGGTTCCCGCCTGAATGCGGTATATGGGAGATCGTTCCTTTGTTCCAGTCAGATGATTCGATGTCGCGCAGGCCAACAGAAGAGACGCGGCGATGATATATGCGGAAAAACAAATTCTTGCAAACACTCCTGAAACCCTCTACCCTAGTAAAAAGGGGACAGAATTATTTTCCATACCAGGCAGACGGGCGTCTGGCGGATCTGTCCAACCGGACTACGCTTATTGGAGACGGCGCCGCTGCGTTTCCCCCAGGCGCAGGCCGGCAGCCGGTGTTTCCATGGTAACAGGTCGGCGTTGACCGAACGCCGGGCGATAAGCCCGTCGAGAACAAGCGGGAACAGCGGAACGTCGATGTCCGGTACAATGCCCCTCGAGGTCTGACAACCGTTTTGACAATATACGATGGATTCTGGAATCGGTCGATAGTACCGTGGCCATTACGGGATCATTCATCCGAAAAGAAAGGACCTGATCATGGCTCACCTGCTGGCCGGAGCAGCCTCTGTCAACATCACTCCGTCGATCCCCATTCCCATGGGGGGCTATATCGCCCGGGAAGGACCGGCCAACGAAGTCCACGACCAACTCTACGCCCGCGCTCTGGTGCTGGACGACGGACAGACCCGCCTGGCCGTGGTCACCGCCGACCTGCTGGGTTTATACCGCCAGACCACCGCCAAGGTGCGTGGTCGGGTCCAGAATTTGTGCGGCATACCCGCCGAAAACCTGATGCTGGCCTGCTCGCACACCCATTCCGGGCCGGATTCGATGCTGCTCATGTGCGCGACCCTCGATCAGGAATGGGAACAGGTCTTGCCCCACTACATGGTCAGCGCCGTCTATCTGGCCGTCCAGCGGCTGCGACCCGCCCGGCTTGGCGTGGGAGTGGGTCAGGCCCATTTCACCCGCAACCGCCGGCGCCCCTGGGAGGAGGGAACGGCAACTCCTCCCGGACCCGTGGACCCCGAGGTTACCGTCCTGCGCGTGGACGATGCCGCCGGCCAGCCGCTGGCAGCTTTGTTCCATTTCACCTCCCATGCGGTGGTGCTGGGCTCGGACAATCGCGCCCTGTCCGCCGATTTTCCCGGTGCCGCCATCGCCGCCTGGCAACAGCGGCACCACGGCGCCACAGGAATGTTCCTGAACGGCTGTTTCGGCGACATCAACCCTTTGCACCATGGAGGGTTCGAGCTGGTGGCTGAATATGGCGAACAACTGGCGGAAGCGGTGGACCAGGCCTGCGCCGGTATGGTCACCTCCGGAGAGACGCGCTTGCGCCGCCGTTCGGTCGAGGTGGAGGTGCCGCTCCGTCCCTTCCCCACCGTGGAAGAAGCAGAGTGCCAGGTGGCGGCAGCCGAGGCGCGCATCCGCACCGCTTCTCCGCCGCTGACCCCGGTGCAGCGGCAGATCGAGATGATGTATCCGCTCGAATCCCGGCATCTCAGCCGCCGACCGTCCGGTCCGTTGCGCACGCAAATTCAGGGATTGCGCCTCGGTGACGCGGCCTTCGTCGGCCTGCCCGGCGAAGCCTTTGTCGAACTCGGTCTGGACATCAAGGCGCGCAGCCCGTTTCCGGTGACCGCCGTAGTCGGGATCGCCAACGACGAAGTGGGATACCTGCCCACGGAAGCCGGCTTTGCCGAAGGCGGTTACGAAACCCAGACCTGCCGGTGGAGTCAGGTAGCCGTCGGCGCCGGGGAATTACTGGCCGACCGGGCCGTGCAGATTTTGCAGGAATTAAAAAGGGAATAACAGGGGACAGGGCAAAAAAGGGGCAAAATTATTCTTTCCATACCAGGTAGACTGGTGTCTGGAGGATCTGTCCAACCGCATTACGCAACTTGGAGACGGTGCCGCTGCGCTTCTCCGTGGTGCGGCCCGGCCCACGACCGGGGGATGCTTCTTGGACACGACGCCGCTGCGCTTCTCCGTGGTGCGGCCCGGCCCACGACCGGGGAAATGCTTGACATGGGCAAGGCGCAGGGGCAGTGGGTCCGAGCTCCACCGGCTCTCCAGCTCAGACGTCCTCCCATGGATTCAGCACGAGCGCGCCCGTAGCGGCAATATTCTCCACGTTGCGCGTGACCACAGTCAGCGAGTGGATGATGGCTGTGGCGCCGATGAGCCCATCGGCCATGCTGACCGTGATACCGCGACCCGACACCTCTCCGGATATCCGGCCCCAACTGAGCGCGATCTCCGCGGTCACCCCCAGCACCCGGTCGGCGAATCGAGCCGGCAGGTCACCGTGCAGCCAAGCATTCAGCCGGCGTTTCTTCGAGCCCTCTTCGAGCCGTGCGACTCCGCGGGCCAGCTCACCCAGCACCACGGCGCTCGTATACAGTGAGCTCTCCGGCTGGCTCTCGAGCCAGGCCAGCAGCCGCGGTTCCGGGACCGGGCGGGCGAACTCCGAGATCGTGCAGGTGTCGAGCAGGTAGCTCATAGGGATGCAGTGCGGCCGGGTGAAGGGTCCCGTTCGGCTATAAGGCCGGATCCAGCCAGCGGCGAAGCCTTGAGGAACTGCACGAACCGCGTCCTGGGCGCGGTGAGCCGGTCGTATTCAGCGCGGCTGATCAGCACCACCGCGTCCTGGCCGCGCTTGGTGATGATCTGCGGGCCGTATGTGACCGCCTCCTCGGCGACCTGGCTGAGCTTGTTCTTCGCTTCCTGGAGCTGCCAGCGTTTGGTTGGTACCATCACCGCCTCCTGTCTAGACAGACTAGATTGTAAGCGCCGGAAGGCACCCGGAATTCCACCCGTATCCGGATGGCGACATCCTGGTGCACAGGAAATACCAGGGATACTGATGTATGTTCAAACAACGACTGAAATGCCTGGGATATCGATGAACGTTCACCCAACCAAACAAAGTGCAGCCCGAATCCGGAGAACCAACATGGACACACTGAACCTCGACTCGCGCCGCGAACTGTTCGTCGATCATCACCTGATCGACCACCTGGACAATACGCACCTGAAACTGCACGAGCCGGTGTCCGGCGGTGTGGCGCTCGCGATCGACAAACCCTGGGAGGGGCCGGCCAACTTCGGCATGTCGGTGATCGCCATCGGCGACCGGATGCTGATGTACTACCGGGGCTGGCCGGCCAACGACGCCAGGGACGAAAACGGTGTCGGCTGCGTGGCCGAAAGCCTGGACGGCGGTGCCTCCTGGACCAAGCCGGGCCTGAATCGCGTCACCCGCCCCGACTGGCCGGACAACAATATCATCGCCACCGATGACGGCGAGCCGCGCTTCGCCTTCCCCTGCGCGCCGTGGGTCGACAGCCGTCCCGGCGTGCCGGACGACGAGCGCATCAAGATGATCCAGAGCGAACCGCTCAGCGGTGAAAAGCACACCGCGATGCGCGATCCCGAAGGCCCGAAACGCTTGATCTTCTGGGCCTCGGCCGACGGCTTCACTTTCCGCAAGCTCGACCCGCAGCCGCAAATGGTCAGCGACCTGCGCAACTGCTTCGACGGCGGCAACACGCTGTTCTGGAGCGAAGCCGAACAGCAATACGTGCTCTACTACCGGTTCTGGGACCTGGATTCCGGTGCCACCAGCGCCGATGTCGCCAGGTTGGGCGGACGGGGGTACCGCAGCATGGCCCGCACCACCTCCGCGGATCTGATGACCTGGACGCCGTCAGCACCGATGACCTACGGCGACACCCCGCGCGAGCAGTTCTACGTCAACAATACCCAACCGTACTTCCGCGCCCCGCATCTCTACCTGGCCCCCGCCGCCCGCTTCATGGAAGGCCGCCAGGCGATCACCGAGAAACAGGCCGCGGCTCTCGGCATGAAAACCATCGGCTCGCACGTCTACTACAAGGACTGCTCCGATGGCGTGCTGCTGACCAGCCGCGCCGGCTCCACGGTCTACGATCGCACTTTCATGGAGACCTTCATCCGCCCGGGCCTCGGCTGCGGCCACTGGGTGTCGCGCACCAACTATCCTGTGACCGGCATCCTGCCGGCGGGCGCTGACCGCATCCAGACGTTCGTCACCCGATACTACATGCAGGACACCTGGCACATCGAGCGGCTGCTGCTGCGCACCGATGGCTTCGCCTCGGTCAGCGCGCCCTGGGCCGGCGGCGAGATGGTCACCAGGCCGTTCACCTTTACGGGCAAGGAACTGGAGATCAACTACCGCACCGGCGCGCCAGGCTTCGTCCGCGTCGAAATCCAGGACGCAGTGGGAGCGCCCATCCCCGGCCATACGCTCGACGACTGCCCTGAAATCATCGGCGACGAGATCGCGCGCATCGTTGCCTGGAAGGGTGGATCAGACGTGTCGCGCCTCGCCGGCCGGCCGGTTCGCCTGCGCCTGGTGATGAAGGACGCGGATCTGTTCGCCCTGTGTTTCAAGAGAGACAACCACGAATGAACACGAATTCGTGGCAAGGAGCGATGATGAGTGATTACGACCAGCTGAGCACGATGGACTTTCTCCCGGAGCCGGCCGATCCGGCGTTGCATGGAAAGCAAAGCAGACATGAAAGATCCTGAACCGACGACACTGCAAGACTTCCCGGTGCACCACGCCGGGCGGCGCAAGGTGATGCATCCCGAACTGGAACGGGGAATCCACGCGCAAACGGCCGTGCGCTACCTGCGTTTCCTGCGGCCGGTGCGGGTGGCGCGCCTGGACTTGCCGCTGGTAGCGGAGAATGGGCTTTGCGGTCGCTGGGTGCCGAACGTGCCGACGCATCCGGCGCATGTGCTCGTGTCGGTAATGGATCGCGCCGCGAACCGATGGTTCCTGTGGATCAACGGCGTGGCCTGCGCCTTTGGGGTCCTGGATCAGGCGACGGCCCGGCAGGCGCTGGCCAATCTCGAGGCGAAACGAGGCGAGCTGTTTCCGGAAAGCGGGTACCCGGGCCTGCCGCTCAACCTGCTGTCCATCGCACCAACGGACCACATGCTGCCCAGGATGAGCTACCAGACCAGGCCGACCTACGAGAATTACATGGACATGTGGTGTGAGGTCTACGAGGAATTCTACCGCTCCGGGCGCGGGCAAACCCAACGCATTGCACTACATGGACACGAATGGTTGTCCACGAAAAAGGTCAAGCGGTTTTTCAAAGCCTAGGAGGACTTGACTACTCACGAGGGTCAGGGTCGTACTCTTTCACCGATCCGATGCCTGAGCAGTTACAGGAGGACTATCTATGAAGCAGCAAATCTCATCGGTCATCATGCCGGACGGCAAGGTGACGCTGACGGAACTTGGCGATACGGTCATCACCGAAAACGGTTGGTACACAGACACGCTTCACTGCGGCGAGGATGGGCTGCTCCTCGCACATGGCGGGAGCTGGCGGCGGGACTGGAGTGAAGCAGAGCCCTGGTGGCGGGTGTCGAGGGATGGCGGCGACACCTGGCAGCCGTACGTGAAGAGGGACGACCGGGATCATACCCGGATTCGGCCCAACTTGTGCCGGCGCCGGGATGGTTCGGTGGTCGGCTGGGCGGGTGCGTGGGATTTGAAGGTGGCCTACCAGGGGCGCCCGGGGCAGCCGATTTCCCAATCGGTGGTGCGAGCCGCCTCGTGCGAGATGCTGGTCAAGGGACAGGGAATCACCACCGAGGCGACGGTGAGCCTGCCGTACATGGTCCCGCTGATGGGCGACGATCTCAGCCAGCCGCCGGCTTACACCCCGGCGATCTGGGGGAAACTGGTGGAGGCGGATCATGGCTACTTGGTTCAGGCGGTCTATCCCCGGCTCGCGTACGACAACGCGCCGCGCCTGTGGGCGGAGCAGAAGGCGCCAGCCTGCAAGTACCGCACCTGCGTGATCTACTCTCAGGACGACGGCGCGACCTGGAGCTACCTGGCCACCGTGGCTTCGCCGGAACAGTACCCGTTGCCCGCGCAGTCGGAGGGCCATTGCGAGCCGGACCTGCTGCATTTCGGTGCCGGCCACCTGCTCTGCGTGATGCGCACCGGCGGCAACCCGTCGGGTAAGCTGATGGAGCGCTACACGCCGCTGGTGGCCAACCGGTCTGTTGATGGCGGGCTCACCTGGAGCGTCCCGGAGCCGATCGCTCCCTATGGCGTGGCTCCCATGCTGCTGCGAATGCAGAGCGGCCTGGTGGTCTGCCTCTCCGGTCGTCCCGGTTTCTTCCTGCTCTTCAGCGACGATGAGGGGAAGACCTGGTCACCCCCGCACTGGCTGAGTGAATCGCCCGGGCCATGGCATCAGAGTGCCAGCGGCTACGGGCAGTTGATTGAACTGGAGCCTGGTCTGCTGGGTGTCGCCTACGACGACTATGTCGGCGAGGGCGACGACGCCCGCATGGTGACAACATTCCGGCGATATCGGGTGGACTACTGATCAGGATGAGTTGCACCAGGGAGCATACCATGACCGATTCTACACCACTGACCGCCACCGCCGAGGTGGTGGAGCGCTATATCCAGACCCATCTGTTCGATCCGGTCGGGCTGATGTACAGCGGGATCGATGCGCACAAAAAACCAGCCGCGCGCGCGACTTCATCACCCCGCGCTTCGACTAGGTGTTCACCCCGGCCCGACTCGACTGCATGGGAATGACACCGATGAATGATCGAGAACCACGAATGAACACCAATGAACACGAATAGCCGGGAAAGGACCCTGCGATGACCCCATCGGAACTGGAACGCAAAGCCCTGCGCCTGGAGGCGCTGGTGGAGACGAAGATCGTGCGCGAGCACGGGATGATCCCGATGTTCGTCCGCGCCAGCGACTACGAGTTGCCCACGGCCGAGGACTACATCGGGGCGTACCGCCATCGGCATCTCAAAGGCAAGACGGAGGAAGAACTCGGTATGCCGCCGATGCACGTCTGGCGGGCGTGGGAGAACACGGCCACGGACACCGCCTACTATGTGGCGGCCATGGCCTACAAGTACCGCTGCACGGGCGAGTCGAAGGATCTGGCGATCTGCCGCCGCACCTTCGGCGCGCTGAAGTTCATCTACAACCTCACGGCCGGGAAAGGCGAGCGGGGCCGCCTCTGCAAGCCCTACGGAGGCGTGTGGAGCAACCAGTCCTCCGGCGACCAGACGCAGTGCGTGTCCTGGGGGCTGGCCGCCTATCGCGGCATTGCGCCGCCGGACGATCTGGACGCGTACAACACGATGATCACGGAGGCGGCCGAGTACAACGTCCGGACGGGGTATATCGAGCCGCACGGCTACTTCGGCTGGACACCGCGGATGCTGTGGGACGCCATTTTCGGCGACGGGAAGTGGAGCAAGATCGACTGGTCGCATGGCGTCATCTTCGTGACGCAACTGCTGCTGGCCTGGCAGGCCAGCGGGAATGCCCGGTTCCTGCAAGAGGGCGAGCGCTGGTATGCCGCGTGCGGGGTGGCGAAGAGACCGGGTGGAGGCCCGCAACGGGATCTGTACCTGGGTGCGCTCCTGATGGAGCTGGACCCCTTCCATCACGAGATTTGGCGCAGTATGATGCACGGGGTTTTCGCCGCGTTGCCGTCCCGCCTGTTGCCGGACGGCACGACGGCCTCCCATATCGGCCGGTCGGCCATCGACGCCATGGGTTGCGCCGCCGCCCAGCGCTGGTTCCCGGATGTGGATATGACGTCGGTCGCGCGGTGCATCCTGGAAAAACTCGACGAGGACACCTTCCGCTTCGTGCGTCCCGGCGAGAAACCGGCCTGGGCCGGGGCGGATGACACACTCGATCAATGGGCCATCGAGTCGAAACTGATCGACGGCGACAGCCTGACCGCCTGGCTCGCCGCCTATTGGGAAGGCCGTTGGCGGGGGTACTGGTGAACAAGGAGATCATCATGCAAAAACTGTTTCTGCCCGGTGAGATCACCGAACGGCTCAACTGCTGCGACCGCATCGAGCCGCTGCGCAAGCATCCGGCCAATCCGCTGCTGGTCGCCGACCGGCCGTGGGAATCGCACATCGGCTATCCTTGCGTCCTCTACAGCGCAGCGACCGGCACGTACCGCATGTGGTACCACGCCTGCAAGGAGCTTGCTGACCGGTTGAACCCGAACGCGCCGTTGGTGGACGGCTTCGTGATGCAGTACGAAATGTACCTGTGCTATGCCGAGTCCGCCGACGGGCTGACGTGGACCAAACCCGAGCTCAACCGTCTGAAGGTCAAGGAATACGGTCCGAACAATATCGTGGTGGTCGACTCCGGCTTCATCGGCGGCCAGGGCACGGTGATGGAGGACGGCGGCGACCCCGATCCCGCCCGGTGCTTCAAGCTGCTGATCTACGATATGGACGGTAAGGGCCGCGACGGCATCCGCACCGCCGTCTCGCCCGACGGCCTCGATTGGACGTTCGTCGGGCCCTATCCGATCCTGCCCTCGCAGGACACGCCCAGCCTCTGGCACGACCGGCGGCGCGGGCGCTACGTCGCCTTCCTGAAGACGCGTCTCGACGGCAAGCGCGCCCGCATGATCAGCGTCAGCGAGGACTTCGCGCACTGGTCCGATCCGCAGGTGCTGCTGGCGCCCGATCTGGCCGACGCGCCGACGCTGGAGTTTTACGCTCAGAATGCCTTCCACCACTGGGGACACGACCTCGGGCTGCTCAACGGCTTCGACTTCGCCACCCAGCGCACCGACCTGGAGCTGATCGCCGCGCCCGACGGCCTGGCCTGGCGGCGGCTGCCCACCCGTCCGCGCCTGCTCGGTCCCGGCGATCCCGGCGCCTGGGACAGCGGCGGCGTCTATCCCGGCACCGGCGACGCGCTTGCCTTCGGCGACCGTTGCGGGCTCTACTACTGTGGCAGCAGTCAGCGGCATGACGGGCACGACGCGGTGACGCCGCCGCCCGGCATCGGCCTGGCCACCTTTGCCCCGGGCCGCCTCGCCGGCCAGCAGTTCACCGGCGACGGCTGGTGCCAGACGATACCCTTCCGCTGCCCCGGCGGTCGGCTCAAGCTCAACGCTGTGGCGCACAAGCCGATGACCGTGGAGATCCACTCCGCCGGCTACGGCGGTCCCATCGCCGGCTTCACCCGCGACGCCTGCGCGCCGGTCACCGGCGACAGCCAGGCGCACGCCGTAACGTGGAAGGCGCATGCCACCCTCGACGCCCTGCGCGACCGCTTCATCCTCGTCCGCGTCCATGGCGAAAAGGGCTTGGTTTATGGCTTCGAGATGACGGGCAAGAAGGCAACGAACCACCTGCCTGCCGCGCCAAGGCACGCAGCGCAGGCAGGCGAATAACACGAATGGACACGAATGGGCAAAGCCAGACAAGAGAAGGGTAAACACTTATGCGTGACTATGGTTTTGGACAAGGCAAATGGGTTTTCGTCGACTGGTTGAGCATCGAGCCGGGCTATGGAACGCGTTGGCCCAGGGTGGGTGACGTTTCGGTGCCGCTGCCGGACGGCTATTGTGTGCCGCGCGGCGTGGAACTGCGCGTGCATGCGCCGGATGTGGTGCCGGAGTTCTGTCTGCCGCTCGACCAGCCGTGGGAAAAGGGCTGCGCGGCCTATGCCACCTTTATCGAGGACGACGGCATCTTCCGCTGCTGGTACGAGCACGGCAACGGCTTGGGCTACGCTGAATCGGATGACGGCATCGCCTGGCGCAAGCCGACCCTGAGCTTGCGCGAGTTCGCCGGTTCGACCGCCAATAACCTGCTCAGCTTCGGCATGCACGGTGCCGGAGTCTTCATCGACCCGAGCGCGTCGGCCACCGAGCGCTACAAGATGGTCGGCTGCCTGTGGAGTCCCGAGGAAAAAGCCGTCATCGGCGCGGTGTCGGCCGACGGTCTGCACTGGAGGCCGCTGCCCGAGCCGGTGCTGCGGCATAACCATGCCGATACCCAGAGCGTCTGCCACTTCGATGCCGACCTGGGGAAATACGTGCTCTACACGCGCCAGACCGGCGGCGCCATGCAGCGCCGCGGCGTCAACCGCGCGCTGGCGGAGGATTTCAAGCACTTCGCGACCTCCGTACCGGTCTTCGAATGCACGCCGCTCGATCCACCCGACTGGGACATCTACTGCAACGGCTACGCGCCGTGGCCCGGGGCTACCGGGGCGCACGTCATGCGCCTGACGATGTACAAGCACACGCCGGACCTGGTAGACGTGCACCTGGCCGTGAGCCGCGACGGCGTTGTCTGGCACCGGCCGCAGGGACAAACGCCGTGGATTTCCGGCGGGCCGTCGCATCCCGCGCCCTATCCGTCGCTCTACGCCTGCACCGGCATTCTGCCCACGGACCGGGGCGAATGGTCGATCTACCTCGGCGCGGCGCACCACGCCCACAACGAGCCGCCGGAGCGCCTGACCCAACCGGCCGGGATCCTGCGCGCCCGCCTGCGGGAGGACGGGTTCATGAGCCTCTCCAGCGAGGCGCCGGGCGAATGCTGGACCATCCCCTTCGTGCTCACTTCCGACAGCATCCGCCTCAACGTCAGGACCCGCTACGGCGGCTATGTCCGGGCGGCATTGCTGGCCAGTTCGGGCGGCAACACAGGCTCGGAAACGACGGCCAACGAGGCCATCGCGGGATACGCGCTGGCGGACTGCCGGCCGATCAGCGGCGATCATCTCGATGCGCCGCTGACCTGGAAGGCCGGTCCCGATCTCCTAGCACTCCGCGGCCGCACCGTCCGCCTGCACCTGCAGCTTTTCAAGGCCAATCTGTATGCACTGAAGTTCGAGTGATGTCGAGGGAACCACGAATGAACACCTCTAGAGACGAATTGTTGAACAAAGGAAAGGATAACAACATGAGCAAGAAACTGAACGCATCTCACGGTATAGTCTGCCGGAAACCCGGCGAGAAATTCGGCTGTTTTGCCTGGCCGACGGTGGCCAGGATGGATGACGGCACACTGGCCGTGGCCTGCTCGGGGTTACGGTCACAGCATGTTTGCCCGTGGGGCAAGACCGTGCTCAGCGTTAGCCGCGACGACGGCGCAAGCTGGTCCGAACCGCGGGTAATCCAGGATTCGATGATTGACGACCGCGACGCGGGCATCGTCAACATCGGCAGCGGCAAGCTGCTGGTCTCCTGGTTCCGCAGCGATACCCGCCGATACGCCGATCCGGTCCATAAATGGATGCCGCGGGAGTGGGTGCAGGAATGGGCCGATGCGGATGCCTTTGCCGCCTGGACGGATGAGAAGGTCAACGCCTTGCTCGGCTCATGGGTGATGCTCAGTGACGACGCCGGCGCGACCTGGGGCGAACCGATCCGCGTGCCGGTTTCGGCGCCGCATGGGCCGGTGCGGCTTGCGAATGGCGACCTGCTTTATCTCGGCAAGCCCTACGGCACGTGGAACGACATGGGCAAAAGCGTCATCACCGCCGCCCGGAGCACGGACGGCGGGCGCACTTGGGAAATGCTGGGTGCCGTGCCGCTCTACCCTAAAACCGTTGGCGACAACTATCACGAACCACACCTGGTCGAACTGCCCTCGGGAAAACTGATCGGGGCCATCCGCATGGATAACGGCGGCGGCGTCGATCTCCCGCGGGACGCCGGCATCCCGCATTTCAGTCTCATGCAGACTGAGTCCGACGACGGCGGCCGCACCTGGACGCCGGCCCGACCGCTCGGGTTCCACGGCTCGCCGCCGCACCTGCTGCGGCATTCGTCGGGCTTGCTCGTGCTGGCCTACGGCTATCGTCAGTCGCCCCTGGGACAGCGCGTCGCCTTCAGTCGCGACGACGGCAAGACCTGGGATCACGACTGGATTCTGCGCGACGACGCGCCCGGCGATGTCGGCTATCCCGCCACCGTCGAGCTGGCCGACGGCACTCTGTTTTCGGTCTATTACCAGCAGGCCGCGCCGGACGAGAAATGCTCGATCCTGTGGTCGAAATGGAGATTGCCGGCATGATCCATATGTCTATCCGGCAATGGTGGCCGGAGCTTCCAGCTCCGGGAATCGAAAACAGAAGGATATAGATAAAGGATGAACCCATGAACACAATCAACATCGCATCACGCCGTGAACTGTTCGTAGACAACTACCTGATCGACAACCTGTCGGGCACAGCCCGCCTGAAGATGCACCCGCCGAGACGGGAAGAGGTCGTCTTTCAGGTCGATGGGCGTGTGGAAAACGCCTGCAGCGGGGTCTACAGCGTGCTCATCGAGAGCGATGGCCGCTACCTTCTCTATTATCGCGGCAACTACCCGCTGGCCGACAAGGCTGGTGACGATTCCTCCGGGCAAACGGCGAATGTCGCCATCAGTGTCGACGGCATCCATTTCGAACGGCCCGAACTGGGGCTTTACGACCTTGACGATGGCGGTTGCAACAATGTCGTTTGGCAAGGCATTCAGGCCCACAATCTGGTGCCGTTCCGGGATGGCAACCCGGACTGCCGACCGGATGCGCGGTTCAAGGCGGTCGGCGGAACCGGCCAGGGGAATCTCTACGCCCTGTTCTCTCCGGACGGATTCCGTTGGCGTCTGGCACAACCGGAACCGCTGGCCGTTCCCGGTGCCTTCGACAGCGCCAACGTGCCGTTCTGGGACCCGCTCATCGGCAAGTACCGGTTGTTCAGCCGCTTCTTCGAGGACGGACGGGGCCGGGCCATTCAGAGCTGTACATCGGATGATTTCATCCAGTGGACACCGCCGGTTCCGCACCACTACGCGGCGGATTCCCCGGTCGAGCAGTTCTACACCAACGCCACCACACCCGTGCCGGGCGCGGAACATATCCTTCTCTCTTTCCCCATGCGTTACGTGGCGGAGCGCGAGACGCCGGTCGAGGATATCTCGGCCATGGCCTATCCGGGTGTAGGAACCCCGGGCATGGCCGGAATGACCGACGCCATCATGATGTCCAGCCGCGATGGCATCCACTGGAACCGCCCCTTTTCCGAGGCCTGGATGCGCGCCGGTCTCGATGCGCGGAACTGGACGCACCGCAACAATTGCCCGGCGATCGGCATCCTGCCATTGCGTGACGATGAATGGTCGATGTACATCAGCGAGCACTATGGCTGGCCGGACAACCGCCTGCGCCGCCTGAGCCTGCGCCCGTGGGGCTTCGCCGGCGTCAATGCGGGTTGGCACGGCGGCGAGGTCGTCACCCAACCGGTGATCTTCACCGGGAGCGAACTGCGCCTCAACCTCTCGACCTCCGCCGTCGGTTCGGTGGCGGTCGAGATTCAGCAGCCCGATGGCAACCCCGTTCCCGGACTCATGCTGGACGACATGGAGCCCATCTACGGCGACCGGCTCGATTTCGCGGTAAAATGGAAAACCAATGTCGATCTCGCGGCCCTTGCCGGGCAGCCCGTTCGTCTGCGTTTCGTCATAAAGGATGCGGACATCTTCGCGTTTCGCTTTCAGCCGGGCCGGGCTGACGGCTCTCCAGCCGGCACCGGGCAGTAAATGGAGAATTGAACCTGGAGACCTTGTTGACGGATATCCCCCAGGGGCCGTTCTCGCCGACGGTCGGGCTGTTACGAAGGAGCAATCATGGAACGCGAATATGAACCGACGTGAATGTGGGCAATCTCTATCAATTCAAGGGCCATCCGGCGCCTACGCCACCGTCATCAGGGACGGCGGGCGCCGGCTGGCGCGACATCCGCACCGACCGGGACTGGACCAGCCAGGGACACGACTAGCACGGCGCCGCCTGGTACAGCGTGGAGTTCGAGTCTCCGCAGGAACTGGTTGGGAAAAAGTGGCGCTGCGCTTCGGGGCGGTGGACGGCATCTGCCGGATCTGGCTGGACGGCGAACAAACAGGCGCGCAGCTCGAACCGCCGGAGTTCATGTGGAACCGGCCGTTTTTCGTTGGCGCGGGCAAGTTGACGCAGGGCCGGACACACCGGCTGGTGGTCCGGGTCGCGAAAGAGAGCCATGGCGCCAGGATCTGGAAGCCGGTCGGGCTGATGGAACAGATGTAACGTTCGTATAAGGAAGACATTTCCAAAGAGGAAAAACAAGGATGAACAACGATGATGTAACGGTGTCTGGTCGGAATGAACTGGATTCCTTTACCGGCGCCGGTGGGCTCGATGCTATTGGGCAAGGGGACCGCCGCGAGGCGGTCCGGGCCTGCCTGGCCCAGATGGATGCCAACTACAACGGCGGCGTCGATTATCAGCTTGCGGCCGGCCAGACCCTGCTATGCAGCGAGACAGCGCCGTTCTTGTATGATCGGTTTACGGAGCGGAAAACGCGTTACCGGCGCGGGACGCGGCCGCGGCTCGAGGCGGTGGTCGCCGAATGTACGGCCGGCCGGGCCAGCGAACGCGATGCGATGCTGGCATTGATGCGCTTCTGCAGGGACCTCTACAAGAAGAATCCGGGGCGGGACATGTTCCGGGACAAGGACTATATCTACGGCGGTGCCGAGGAGGAGTTGATCGAGAAAGGAGAGGAACTCTGTGAATGCCTGGGCCGGTTGTTCGTCGGATTGTGCGAGATAGCGGGCATCCCGGCGCGGGTCGTCATTCACAACATCGGCGGCCATATTGTCGCGGAGGCCCTTGTCAACAACCATTGGGCCTACGTGGACCCGCGGGCCGGCATGTATTTCATAAAACCGGACGGGACCATGGCGTCCACCTGGGAACTGTGGCAAACCCCCGAAATTCTCCGGCAACAGCCGGATCACGTCAAGGCCGATGTTTCCGACCGCTGGAGTTGGGAGGAGCGCCTCTGGAAATGCGAGCGCATGTTCTTCCACCCCGATGAAGTAACCGGCTTCGCAAACTACAGCCTGGCAGACGCGGGGCGCTACGCCTACGGCCAGGTCTCCCAGGCGCAGGCGACCGGCCTGGGGCTTTGGGAGGCGGCAAAACGTTACCATGGCCTGCGTTTAAAGATACTTGGGCTGGCCGAAGATGAATGGCGCCTGACCTGGGCCGCCCAGCCGCTGCGCAAGCGCTCGCTTATTTATCGCAACGACGGGTTCTCGCCGTTCTTCCTTCACATTCCCCCGATGACCCGGGACGATATGTGCGAACGCTACATCGATCCACTGGCCGGCACGAACGTCGACATCCTGGAGTGGGGTCTGGGACCGGGCAGCGTCTTCTGCTACGACACCAGGGTCGGGCAGGTCATGGGCGAGCCCTTGACCGACGAACAACGCGCCATTCTCTGCGAGGGGGACCGCCTGGTCTGGCGCAATGTGACCGGCATGATTGCCGCCGGCGCATGCCCGCTGAAGGCGGCGATCGACCGGGGGCATGAAATCGGCCTGAAGGTTTACACACGGCTGGAGATGAACCACGAGTACGGTCCGCCTTCCGAGGACAACTGGATGTGGGTCGGCCTGGTGGGCGATTTCAACAAGCAGAACCCGCAATTCCGCATTCCAGGACAGGTGAATCTCGACTTCAAGCATGAAGAGGTCCGCCGGTTCAAACTGGCCATCCTGCGCGAGGCGGCCGAAAAGGGCAGCGACTGCCTTTCCGTCGACCTGGCGGTGTACCCGCCGTTTTTCGAGGCGCCGGACGCGGCGCTCATGACGGCTTTCCTGCGCGAATTGCGGGCCATGGCCGATGCGGTCGGCGTTGCGCAGGCGCGCCGCATTGAACTGATGGTGCGTTTCCCGGCCCGGCGCGCCATGGAATTCGGCCTGGACTGGCGGACCTGGATGCGGGAGAAGATCGTTGACGCGGTGGTGCCCTCCTTTGACGATTACGGCACCGTTTTCGATCTCGACCTCGACGAGTTCATCTCGCTGCGCAACCGGACCGGCGTCAGAGTCTACGGCTGCATGTTCCAGGAACTGGGTTTCTGCGAAACCGACCCGTCGCCGGAAGACGAAAATATCGGCCGCAAGCACGATCGGCCGAAAACCCGCGATATCTGGTACGCCCAGGCGATGCTCTTTCACCGGGCCGGGGTGGACGGCATCCAACTGGCCATGGCCGCCGACGAATGGAACCAGTACCCGCTGTCTTTTGAGGCGCGGCCGGCCGGGGGGCCCTGGACCAAGGTCAACAGAGCAGGCCGGCCGCTCCCGTTCTTCAACGACCTGGCGGACCCGGACAAGCTGCTCTATGCCGACAAGCGCTACAAGGCCAATCAAGCATCGCCGCGCCAACCGACGATTATCGTGACCGACAAGCCTGTTCCGGAAACCGTGACGATCCGCATTGCCGACGATCCGGTCCGGGCCGCGGACGATGGGCGGCGAATGACGGCGCGTTTGATCGTCTACGGCAACCGTTGGCTGGGAGAGGGCGAGGAATTGGTGGTTACGATAAACGACCGGGGGCAACTGCGGATAAACGCCCGGGCGCTTTCGTGGGACAAGCCGGTTTTCGGATGGCACAACTACTTCGACCCCGATTGGTGGCGGGTGGGCGAGTACACGGCCCGCCTTGACGCTTCCTGGCTGCAACTCGGGCCGAACCGGTTCGACTTCTCGCTAGTCCCGACCACAGGATCAGGCTCCGGCCCGCTGGAAATCCGCTGGATCGATCTCCAAGTTTCCTTCGCCGAGTCGCCCGGTGGCCGAGCGCAAGGATAAATCACAATGATGACTTCCCGAGAACGTATTCTGGGGGCGATGCGCCGGCAGCCGGCGGACTACGCCGGGCGCGCCGCTGATGAATATCCAGCCCGCGGCAAGTGAAGCGCAGTCGATAGGATTGAAGGGGAGATACCATAGAAATGAACCACACCACCATGGTAACCGACTTCGGGCGTTCGTTCGTGCGGTGGCGCCTGGACACGACTAAGAAACCGGCGTTAACCGTATCGCAACCGTTGCCCATGACCCTCAACAACGTGCGGGCACCGCTGGATGCGCGCGCCGTCCTGACCGAACTGGCCACCGGTCGGGAGCACGACTTTGCGCTCACGGTCTCCTGCAAGGCCGAGCAAGTCTGCGTTGAGCGGGATGTCTGGCACAACCCGCCGGCCGACATGTGCATGATCGCGTCCCGCGACGAGTTTCTCGTCGTGAAGCGGTGGGACAAAGCAGACAAGGGTGTCATGCGCCATCCCGCGACACTGGGCGTACAGCCCGAACGGCATCGGGACGATCCGGCGAAGTGCTTCGACCGCTACGGGATTGACCGGGCGGAATGCCCGGCGCGCCTTTTGGAGACGATCGAGGACATCACGGAGACCCTGTTCTCGAACGTGCCGGTGGTGGCACAAATGGAATATGAGACCGCCGGCTATCGCGTACTGCTGGAGTATCCGGTCAAGATCGTCAATTTCAGCGAGCGGGAGCAGTACTACCAGGTCGATACCGGTCCGGTGTTGTTGCCGGAACCGGGCGACGGGGCAGGCGCTCTCATCGAGACCATGCAACTGGCCTTCGTGGCGCACAACGGAAAGGACTGGGCCGAGTTTCTGGTCAGCGCGCCTACGCCGGTGACCCCGGAGGTCCGTGTGCATCACTACTCGCGCGTGGTACGGTTGGAAAAGGTCGTGAATCGGCTGTTCGCGGTCTCGGAAAAAGAGTGACCGCACTCCAAGACGCGGCAAGGCGCGCATTGAATTCTTCACACACCAACCAAGAACAACAAGGAAGCAAGATCATGAAAATCGTGACCATTGCACCGTTGACCTATACACCGGGGAAGCTGGAATACTTCCAGTTCATCCGCGGCGAAATCGGCGCGGGTTACCACCAGGAGCCGGAGTTCCACCAGTATCCGGATGGCGACGTTCTGATGTACTGAAACGCCTATGACTTCGACGAAGGCTCGAACAACAGCGTCAAACTCTATTCCGTCTCCCATGACCGGGGCGAGACCTGGTCGGAGCCGGAGATCTTCATGGCCGACTTTCTGGGCGGAGTGCCCTATTTCGTCAAGATGCTCGCGCTCCGCGGCACTCACGAAGTCTTGATGCTGGTGCAGCATGTTTTCCGTCACGCGCCGGGCGCCGGCATCACGGTGGATAAGAGCCGGAGGGTGGCCACCGCCGGGGCCGACTATTTCAGACAACGTGCCCGTAT
>SLHA01000026.1 GCA_007136405.1 Candidatus Latescibacterota bacterium | reverse complement strand
TGAACGCCACTTCCTGCGCCGCCTGGATCCCCCCCACACCGACCACTTCCATTCCTTCCGGCCGCTTCCAGCCGGAAAGATCGCTGCCCGCCACCAGACACCGGCGGAATCCAAGACTGCGGGCCTCGCGCACACGCCGCTCCACCTGGCTGACGGAGCGTATCTCCCCCCCTAGACCGAGCTCACCGATGATGACCGTACCGGGATCCAGCGGACGGTTGGTGGCGCTGGACAGGATGGCCAGAGCCAAACCCAGATCCACGGCCGGTTCATCCAGACGGATGCCCCCAGCCACATTGACGAAAATATCGTCCGCAGACAAGTCATGGCCGCCGCGCTTCTCCAGTATCGCGATGAGAATCGACAGCCGCCGTTGATCTATGCCCGTGGCCACACGCTGCGGATACCCGAAACTGGAGCGCGAGGCCAGAGCCTGTATCTCCACGAGAAGCGGCCGGGTGCCTTCCAGACTGCAGACGATCGCCGAACCCGGGACATCGGCCGCCCGTTCGGAGAGAAGGATCCGCGAGGGATTGTCGACGGCGACCAGGCCGTGGTCGTTCATATCGAAGAGACCGATCTCGTTGGTGGATCCGAAACGGTTCTTGGCCGCACGCAAGACTCGGAACTGGTGATGCAGATCACCCTCGAGATACAGAACCGTGTCCACCAGATGCTCCAGAACCCGGGGACCGGCCACGTTGCCCTCCTTGGTCACATGCCCCACCAGGAAGACCGGGATGGCGGTACCCTTGGCCAGACTGACCAGTCGAGCCGCGCACTCGCGCACCTGGCCGACGCTGCCGGGCGCGCTGTCCAGTGCCGACAGAAAAACCGTCTGCACCGAATCGATGACGACGATGGCCGGCTCGACCCGGCGAATTTCGTCCAGGATACAGTCCAGGTCGGTCTCGGCCATGATCAGCAGGTCATCGGTCACGACCTTCAGCCGCAAAGCCCGCTGGGCGATCTGTGCGCCCGATTCCTCGGCCGAGACGTAGGCCACGCTCATGCCCGTCGCCGCCACCTGGCCAGCCATCTGCAACATCAACGTGGATTTACCGATGCCAGGATCGCCACCCACCAGGACCACCGCACCGGGCATGATCCCCCCGCCGAGTGCCCGGTCGAACTCCGCACATTCCGTGGGCAGCCGGTGATGGGTTTCCGCGGCCAGTCCGCTCACCGGTTGCATCCTGGTCCTGGACCCGGCCGGAGTACGTTCCGGGTGATTGCCGGTGGTGGTCTGGTACTCCTCCGCACAGGTGTTCCATGCGCTACAGTCCGGGCAGCGGCCGAACCAGCGTGGCATCTGCGTCCCGCAGGCCTGACAGACGAACACCGAACGCGGTTTTCTGGCCATGCCTAGGCGTCTCCGGCCGTGCGCTGAGAGGCGACCAGGACGCGCGGCACGCGGCGCAAGTCTGGCATGACCCGACTCACCTCAAACCCGTCACGCGCTTCGATCAGGTCACGGACGGCATCGCTCATGCCATCCCCCAACTCCAGCACCAGATGGCCCGGGGGCGTCAGATAAACGCCTGCCTGAGCGATGATGCGCCGGTATAGCGCCAGTCCGTCACGTCCACCGTCCAGCGCCAGATGGGGTTCGTAGTCGCGCACTTCGGGCTCCAGGGTGCCGATGTCCTTACTGGGGATGTAGGGAGGATTGCTGACGATGATATCGAAAAGGCCCGTGTCCGCCTGGTAAAACGGCGCGAACAGATCACCCTGCACGACCTGCACCTGCGCTGCCACACCGGCGGCTTCGGCGTTGCGTCGCGTGCACCGCACCGCGGTATCCGCCAGATCGACAGCCACCACCCGAATGCCAGGCCGCTCACTGGCGATGGCGATGGCGATGGCCCCGGAACCACAGCCTAGATCGAGGACACACCTGTCCGGCTGATGACCAAGCAACTCCAGCACCGCATCCACCACAATCTCGGTTTCCGGGCGCGGAATCAGCACTCCCTCCGCGACATCCAGCTCGAGTTCCCGGAATCCCGCCTGACCGGTGATATATTGCACTGGACGACGCTGCAGGCGCTGCCGAATCGCTTCCCGGTAGGCATCGACTTCACCGGAGGTCAACAGCCGGTCAAACTGCAGGTACAAATCCACGCGCCGCAGTTGCAGGACGCCGGCCAGCAGCAATTCGGCCTGCAGGCGTGGATTTTCCAGCTGTTTACGCCCAAAAAAGCTGCTCGTCTGGTTCAGAATGCCGAGCAGCGTCCAGGAGTGTCCGTCCATGCCATCGCTCTGTCCGGTACTCAGGATCCTCCCTGGGAAACCGATGCCACTGCCACCTCTTGCACGGCTTGTCTCAGCTGTTCGGTGAACTCGGTCATGTCGCCGTCCAGCACGTCCTCCAATTTGTGCAAGCTCAGGTTGATCCGGTGGTCGGTGACACGGCCCTGGGGGAAATTGTAGGTGCGAATCTTGGCACTCCGGTCTCCCGTGCCGATCTGTTGTCGTCTGGCGGCGGAAATCTGCTGGTCGTGCTCGGCGCGAAACTGGTCCAGCAATCGTGCCCGAAGAATCTTGAGTGCTTTATTCTTGTTTTTCAGCTGGGATTTCTCGTCCTGACAGGAGACGACGATGCCCGAGGGCTTGTGCGTGATGCGTACCGCGGAATCCGTGGTGTTGACACTCTGCCCGCCGGGACCGCTGGAACGGTATACATCGATAGTCAGGTCTTCCGGATCGATCTCCACATCGACCTCCTGAGCCTCCGGCAGCACGGCCACGGAGGCCGCCGAAGTGTGGATGCGTCCGCTGGCCTCTGTTTTGGGAACGCGCTGCACGCGATGCACTCCACTTTCGAACTTCAGATGTCCATACGCCTCCCGGCCGGAGACCATGAACACCACTTCCTTGAACCCGCCCGAGGGATTCTGGCTGGCGGACAGAACTTCCAGGTGCCATCCCATGCGTTCGGAATAACGGGCGTACATCCGGTGTAGATCCGCGGCGAAAAGGCCGGCTTCATCACCGCCGGTGCCGGCGCGGATTTCCACGATGGCATTGCGCCCGTCGTCCGGGTCACGCGGTACCATCAGACCCATGATCTCCGTTTCCAGCGCATTCACTCTGGTCGCAAGATCCGCACGCTCTTCGTTGGCCAGCTCCACCAGGTCCGGGTCACTGTCATCCTGGATGATCTCGTCCGCTTCCGACAGCCGTTTCATGGCCTCACGGTATTGCCCGGCTTTGGTCATCAGCGGCCGAAGCTCGCCCAGCTCACGCGCCAGTCTCTGGTACAATTCCGGGTTGCGCGCAACTTCCGGACGCGACAATTCCTCATTCAGCTTATGGTGACGCTGTTCGAATTCGCGCAGTTTATCGAGCACCTGTGTACCTTGTCATGAGGCTACCGCCATCGTTGCGGCTGGGGGCGATGCCCTCGCGCTGCCGCAACCCGAATAGAGCCTTTGTACGACGTAAACCGCTACCTGGGCAGTGGGATAAAGCAGCAGCCCGAAGGAGCGTCCCGGACGGAAGGAGTGTCGCTTCTCAGATCAGCAGACACCTGCTGAGGAGCGAGCCGGCAGACCTTGCCGTACACCGGCAGAAAGCTCGTACACCTCTCTCCCCATCAGATGCCCGAAAGGTCATTGTGATGCGCCGGCTTCATCCGCAGCTGCGGCTGGCGCCTGCTGTTCGACTTTGTAGCGTCTGTTGAACTGCTCGATCCGGCCACCGCGATCCACCAGCTGCTGGCGCTTGCCGGTAAAGAAAGGATGGCATTGGGAGCAGACATCCACATGCATCTGCTTGGCCGTGGAACGAACCGTGGCCACATTTCCACATGCGCAGGAAATCGACGTCTCTTCGTAGTTCGGATGTGCCTCTTTTTTCACGCTTCCACCTCCTGGCCTGTTGCTCTGAAATCAGCAAAGATTGGTAGTTATGTATGGAACCCGCTCGCTGCAACCATGTTGCGGCCGCTTCAGTCGTTCATGGACTTGAGGAACTCTTCGTTGGACTCTGTTCCCTGCATTCTTTCCTGCAGGAATTCCATGCCCTCCACCACACCCATCTGGTTCAGGATTCGCCGTAGCACCCAGATTCGGTTGATTTCGAACTCGCCCAGCAGAAGCTCCTCCTTGCGAGTGCTCGTCGCGGTGACGTCGATAGCCGGGAACGTGCGGCGATTACTCAACTTACGATCCAGCTGAACCTGCATGTTGGCAGTACCTTTGAATTCCTCGAAGATGACCTCATCCATCCGGCTTCCCGTCTCCACCAGAGCCGTCGAGATGATGGTCAGACTCCCGCCCTCTTCCAGATTGCGGGCTGCGGCAAAGAACCGACGGGGAAACTGCAGCGCCGTAGAGTCCACTCCCCCCGTCAGAATTCTCCCGCTGTGCGGCGTAACCGTGTTGTAGGCCCGCGCCAGGCGCGTCATGCTGTCCAACAGGACCACTACGTCCCGCTTGTGTTCCACCAGTCTCCGGGCCTTCTCGATCACCATTTCCGCTACCTGGACATGGCGCGTGGCCGGTTCATCGAACGTGGAGCTGATCACTTCCCCCTTGACCGAGCGCAGCATGTCCGTGACTTCCTCCGGCCGTTCATCGATCAGCAGGACGATCAAGGTCACGTCACCATGATTGGTGGTGATGGCATTGGCCAGTTTCTGCAGCAACATGGTCTTACCGGTGAACGGCGGCGCCACGATCAATCCCCTTTGCCCTTTCCCTATGGGCGAGAGCAGGTCCATGATGCGCGTGGTCATGTCCTTGGGATTGTGCTCCAACGTGAAACGCTCGGTAGGATGCAGTGCAGTGAGGTTCTCGAAAATGGTCTTGTTCTTGGTGACCTCCGGATCCTCATAGTTGATGGCTTCCACGCGTAGCAACGCGAAGTACTTCTCATCATTCTTGGGAGGCCGGATCTGCCCGCTGATGGTATCACCGGTCTTCAGACCGAACCTCTTGATCTGGGAGTGCGAAACATAGATATCGTCCGGGCCTGGCAGATAATTGTAGGTGGGAGAACGCAGGAAACCGAACCCCTCCTCCAGCACCTCCAGTACACCCTGAGCGAAGATCAAGCCACTGCGCTCCGTCTGATGCTTCAGAACGGCGAAGATCAACTCCTGCTTGCGAAGGGCAGTGTAATCCGCAACTTCCATATTTCTTGCCAGCTCCTGCAGATCCTGGATATTCATCCGCTGGAGCTCGACGATGTTCAGCTTCTGGCCCTTGTTGTTTCCTGGCGGCATCGTTCTCCCTGCTGCCTTTCCTGAGACTACGTGTGATCAGGCACGAAATGATGCGATCGTGCCCCCGGGTAATGGCGCGCCAAACTGCACGAAGGGAATAAAGGGATCCTGGTGCGTTACCAATGATCATGTACAGGCTGCAGCATACAGCGACAACCGCCGCTGCACTGCATCTGTTCCGGGCACTGACCGGCCCGATACCGTTTACTGAATCCGGAGAGGACTACTGGCCCCGGGTACTGGGAAATCACTGAGATCTACCGGATGGAAAATCTGAAAAGGATGTCCTGAATATGCCGCGAGATGATGAAGGGTGGGGGGACAGATAATCGTACCGTTGGCGCTTACCGGCTGGATACAAAGCCGGACAAACGATGCCAGCCCCCGTGTGCTCGTGGTCTCTCTCTGCTGTTGAGTATTAGATCAGGATGGACGACTATGCCGGGAAAGCAATGTAGAAAATACCCATGTCACCGCGCTTTGTCAAGCATGCGCCACTTCAGACGACCCGGTCCACCGCCGTGATGCTGGGCGGCGAGAGCAATTCCCGAAGCAAGCATGGATGACCACCGGCAACATGCTGTTAACAAAAAAACAGGGGGCGCGGCACCCGGAGTGGTGCTGCGCCCAGTTCCTGCCACAATCGCTGTGATATGATCAACAACCTCAGGCGTTCAAAGCTACAACTCAACCGGCTCACCGTGCTGATCGACGATGACGCCATCCACGAAGCTCCGGCCGAACCATTCGGCGAACACGAAGAAATCCGACAGCCCAATCCCCTCCGGAGCCGCAAGGTCGAACTGGGGATCGTATTCCGGATCTTCAGGAGTCTTCCCAAACATCTCGGCGAACAGGAAGAAGTCCAGCAGATCGACTGTGTTATCCCCGTTGAAGTCTCCGATCAGAGGAGGTCCGAGCGTGATGGGATCTGTGGCAACCGGAGTGCTCTCATTGCCCGAGGCGTCCACGGCCGTGACCATGTAGACGTAGGTGATCCCCGTCGTCACCTCAGTATCCTCATATACCGCGACCCCGTGACCCACCGAACCGACTACCTCGGCTTCGGCTTCACCGTCCTGGCGCCAGATGTGGTACGCCGCGACGTCGTTGATGTTGACGAAGGTCCCGCCCGAGGTGAAGTCCGTTCCCGCAGGGACCTGGCGAATATAATCATCCTCAGACAGATCCCAGTTCAACGTAACACTGATGTCTACCAGGTCCGCGGTGGCCGACAGATTGGCCACGGGTCCCGGCGGGATAGTGTCTTCGCTGCCAACAGGATCTGTGACGGTTAGTTGTGCCGTGACCGGGCTTACCGCCAACGCAGCACCCAGCACGAGCAACACCAAACTGGAGAGTAATACCTTTCCGCCTTTCTGCATAACCAGATACCTCCTCCGATTCAGCCGAGCCTGTCCCCGCGCCGACAGACGAAGGTGACCGATGGCCCGTCAGGGTTTGGGCTCATACTCTGAAACCGAGCCGCAAATAGATGAACAATCTTGACTTAAGACCGTTAAATGCGTTTACACAGATACAGAGATTACAGCTAAATCTACAGTATTACAGAGCCAAGTCAAGCAATATCTTCAGGCCCATGGCCCGTCGACCCGAATGAGCCGCAACTGATTCCTCAGGCGAGCCAGCACTCCAACCAGCACTCCCTTTCCGTGTCAGCGGTGACGCCAAGGCCTGTATGGTTGCGGTGACTCCGGTGCCTCGGGCTGCATGGTCCCCTTGCCAGGTTGATTCCTCTGCCCGTAAGATATGGTACCGGGCGCTCCCCATGCAAGCGCGCCCTGCGGAGGAAAACCCTCGGCGACAGCAGCACCGCTATGGCAACACCGTACAGGCGAGAGTGGCGCATGCCCAGAATACCCGATGAGCTTATCGACCGGATCAAGGACGCCACCAATATCGTCGAGGTGGTCTCCGAACACGTCAAGCTCACCCGGAGAGGATCCAGCAACTATTTCGGTCTGTGCCCGTTCCACGCGGAGAAAACCCCTTCGTTCAGCGTCAATGCAGACCGGCAGATATATCATTGCTTCGGATGTGGTGCCGGCGGTAATGTTTTTGGCTTCCTGCAGGAAATCGAACACATCAGTTTCGTCGATGCGGTCAGGACACTGGCCGAGCGAGCCGGAATGCCCGCTGCCGTCGCTGCTTCACACCCGGATTCCGTCCATCTCAACGATTCGCTGTATCGCGCCACCGAACTGGCCCAGAAATTCTTCCATCACATGCTGCACAGCGACCGGCGGGGGCGTGACGCTCTGGCCTACCTGCACAGCCGCGGTTTGAACGATGCCACCATCAAGCATTTCGGCCTGGGCTTCGCGCCACCTGGCTGGGACAACCTGCTCACCGTAGCCGGACGGCGTGCCCTGAGCCCATCCGTCCTGGAACGAGCCGGACTGGTTCAGGCACGGCGAAGCGGCGACGGCCACTACGACCGCTTTCGGGACCGCATCACCTTCCCCATAGCCGGCGCTTCCGGGCGGATCATCGGCTTCGGTGCCCGGGCTCTGCGGGCCGACGACGAACCGCGTTATCTGAATTCTCCCGAAACTCCCATCTACCATAAGAGTTCCGTCCTGTACGGGCTCCACCGCACCCGCAACGCCATCCGCCAGGAACAGCTGGCACTGATCGTCGAAGGATACATGGATCTGCTGAGTCTGTACCAACATGGCCTCACCCATGTAGTCGCCACGTCCGGCACCGCCCTGACTCCGGAGCAATGCCGTCTGCTGCGACAGACCACAGGTAAGGTGGTTCTTCTGTTTGACGGAGATGCAGCCGGATCTGCAGCCGCCGGGCGCGGTATGGAAGTGCTGGTGGCCGCGGGCCTGGAAACCCGGGTGGTTACGCTGCCGGAGAAAGACGATCCAGATTCGTACGTCCAGGCCTACGGGGCCGATGCACTGCGTACATTGATAGATCACGCTCAGGAGGCGCTGGACTGCTGCCTGGACCGGATAGCCGAACAGCATGACCTGCGCACCATCCAGGGCCGCGAGCGCGCCCTGGAGACCTGCAAACCCCTGCTTCTGAAAACGGACAACCCGGTCCGGCGCGACCTTCTGATCAAAGAGGTGGCACAGCGGCTGCAGGTCGACGAACGCGCCATTCGGGCCCAGTTGCACCAGGAGTCGCGGCAGCAGCGTCAATCCCGCACAACGCGTCCCATGCACAAACCGGAACCGGCAGGCAGAATCGCAGCCACGGAGAAGGAATTTCTTGGCCTGTTGCTCAACCATCCAGCCTGGATCGGCGAAACCGCGGCCCGGCTTTCACCGGAAGCGTTCGTCGACCCGAGTTGCCGGCGCGTGGCCGTGGTGCTGTTCACCCGGTATGCGAACGCAAGCCAGCTGGACATTGCCAGACTGATGGACGAATTCGACGAGGACAGCACGGTTCAACTCGTGTCGGAATGCGCCATGCAGGGATATGACACCTCACAGGTCGAACAGCTGTGGCGCGACTACCTGCGGCACATGCACAGCCAGCAGCTGACCCGTGAAATTCTGTCAAGCCGAAGCCAGTTGCAGGAAGCCGTGGCTGCCGGAAACGAGGAGGATGTACTGCGCATCAACCGTCGGCTGATCGAGTTGACCCGGAATCGCCAGCACCTGTTATCCGAGGACGCCTCTTGACCACAACACACTACCCCTTATTTTATTTGTGCTCTGCGGTGCAACGTGTGGGTACCCGGGGCCCATAGCTCAGTCGGTTAGAGCGGCGGACTCATAATCCGTTGGTCCTAGGTTCGAGTCCTAGTGGGCCCACCATATTTTTTTCCGGGCGATTAGCTCAGCTGGTTAGAGCGCCGGTTTCACATACCGGAGGTCGGTGGTTCGAGTCCACTATCGCCCACCATCATGGAATCCCCCGCGGGTTATGCCTGCGGGGGATTTGCTTTACATACCACAGGACACCCGTACACCCGTGGCGGCAGGCGTTGAACAGGTCGCTTTCGTGCCAGGCATCCCGCTTCATCAGGGTTGACCGGTGAATATCCTTGGCCTTTATTCATTATCTGTAGGTCAAGATGCGCGCATTGATCCTACAGGATGTGCGCACTGGTGCATCGCCGGAACCCATACTCGTATATGGGGATTCATGGCGCGAACACAACGGCTGGGAGGATGACTTGGTATCGGCAACGGGGCTCCGTGTTCCCCTTCAGTCTGGTTCGCCCTGTGAATCGGCGACAGGCTGGACGCTGGAAGCCAGGAGTGACACCGCCGCTGCGCAGGAATCGCACAACGTCGAAAACAGAGAGTGCACCTTCAGGTGCACTCTTTTTGCATTGTACCGGCGGTAACTGCCGCGCCAGGCTGTGGCAGGCGCGGCAACTCCGTCGCACGGAATTCTGACGGCAACGGGAGATACCCTATGGAACAAGGCCTGCTGCAACTGCTGCAGCTCCAGGAGATCGACAGAGAACTGCAGGCTCTGGAAAACGCCAAGCAGGAGTACCCCGAGGAAATAGCTTCCCGGGAACTGGAAGTCCGGCGAGCGGAGGAAACTCTCAACGCATGCAGTAGTCAACTGGAGGAAGCCGCCAAGAGGCAGCGTCAGCTGGAACGACACCTGGAGGACGCCAAGAATGCGCTCAAGGCACACGAGGCCCGTTTCGCCGAAGTCACCAACAACAGAGAGTACGACGCCCTGCAGATGGAGATAGAATCCTGCCGCAGGCGCATCGCTGAGTGTGAAACGCAGATTCTGGAAGTGATCGACACTACGGAATCTCTGAGCCTCCAGACCGCGCAGGAACAGGCCCGCTTCGAGCAGATTTACACGAGGCAGCAGGCGCATATAGTCGAGCTGCGGCAGAAGCTTGCTTCATTGCAGGAAGAAACGGACAAGGTCGCCGCCCGCCGTCAGGATTTCAGCCGCCAGGTTGACGCCAATCTGCTGGAACAGTATCAGCGCAGCCGCAAGCAACCGGGTTCACGGGTGGCAGCGGTCCGGAAAAGCGCCTGCGGCGGTTGTTTCCGCCAGCTGCCGGCGCAGCACCTGAGCAATGTGCGCCGTAATGACCGGGTGTATTTCTGCGAAAACTGCGGGTCCATACTGGTTTGGGACGACAATTCGGCCTGATCGGCAGGTTCGGAGTGGATCGGGCGAACGCGCTGCCGGCATCTCCCGGCGGTGAGGAAAGTCCGAGCTCCGCAGGACAGGATGCTGGGTAACACCCAGGAGGGGTGACCCTACAGAAAGTGCCACAGAAAACACACCGCCTGGTCCGTCCAGGTAAGGGTGAAAAGGTGAGGTAAGAGCTCACCGCGTCTGCGGCGACGCAGGCGGCATGGTAAACCTCATCCGGAGCAAGGCCAAATAGGGGGAGAGAGGTGGTCCGCCTCGATATCATCCCCGGGTAGGCCGCATCGAGGCAGCCGGGCAACCGCTGCCCCAGATAAATGATCGCCCTGCGTCATGGCCCTCCAGGTCAGACGCAGACAGAACTCGGCTTATAGATCCACTCCGACTTGCCCCAACGGGGTTTTTGTGCGCGTATAACTCAACCATCGCGGAACAGACGCATGCATCATGCACCGCAGACCCGCATCCTGCTGGCACTGATCCACCTGGTGACCACACTGGCGCTTTCGATTGTGGCGCAAGACCATGTGGAGCAGCCGCTGGTCGTCGTCGGGGAGGACGATCAGCTCATTCACGGCAGAATGGACTGGAGCGACAGTTTTCTCATCGGCTATGGAGAGGCTGTGGCCCCCGAGCATACCGCCGATGCGGTTCAACGCCGGCTCCTGGGATTTCGCGCAGCCAAGACCATGGCCTACCACAACCTGCTGGAACTGGCGGGACAGGTTCAGATCGATTCCCGCACACTGGTGCGCGATGCCATGGCAACCAGCGACACCATCCGCGCCCGTGTGAACGACATCGTGCAAGGCGCCCAGGTCATACCCGGCAGCCAGGAAGAAGCGGGAGGCTTGTACCGCCTGGAACTCCGGGTCAAGCTGGGTCCTGCTTTCGCCGATGCCGTGCTGCCCGAATTTCCCCGGCGGCGCCCGGAATACACTGTGCCGGATACATTGTATTCTACCGCAGAAGAGGATACCAGCGCTCGCGCTGCCACCACTGCTGAAACGCTCACCGCAGCCTTGTTTTTTCCCGCCCACCCGTACACAGGTCTGGTCGTCGATGCCCGCGGTTTGGGGCTTCAGCCCAGTCTGGCCCCGCGGATCATCACCGAGGACGGTCGGGAGATATACAGCCCGGCCTTTGTGGAGCGCACCTACGCCACACACATCGGTTTGGTAGCATACGAGCTTCATATGGCTAAGGCGCTCACCCGGCGCTGGGTGGGAGGCCGGGAGGCCAATCCACTCGTCATCGAAGCGATCGATGCGGCCGGCCGGTACAGGAGCGATCCGGTGATCAGCCGGGAGGACGGCATTCGAGTCTCCATGGCGGACGCAGAAAGCGGTTTCCTGGGCCAATGTAGAGTGCTGATCCTGGTAGGCCCGTCTCCAGAACATGAATCTGCCTTTCCGGACACGTCGCTGCTGGAATCCGAATCGCCGGATACCTCCCAGCTGGATCTGGATCTGTTGGACTCGCTGTCCCCTATTCAAGGAGATCGCATTGGGCTTCCCCGACAAGCTGAACCGTAGCATCGACCGCTACGACTCTTTGCTCTGCGTGGGCCTGGACCCGGACATCGACAAGCTTCCCTCCCCCATGAAGCCCACTCCCGACGCCGTCGCGGAGTTCAACATCGCCATCATTCAGGCCACCATCGGCCTGGCGGCGGCCTACAAACCGAACTTCGGCTTCTACGGTGCCCTTGGAGCATCCGGCTGGGATGTCCTGTGCCGCACCCTGGCCGCCATTCCGGCGTCCGTTCCCGTGATCCTCGATGCCAAGGTCGGCGATATCGGCAACACGGCGGAGCAGTACGCCAGGATGTTTTTCGACCAGCTTGGTGCGGACGCGCTCACGGTCAACCCGTACATGGGTGCTGATGCCGTCAGCCCGTTCACCGCCCGGCAGGACCGTGGCGTGTACCTGCTGTGCCTGACATCCAACCCCGGGGCCGCGGACCTGCAACAACGCAGGACGGGTGATCTGACGCTGTTCGAACATGTGGCCGTACGGGCCCGGGAATGGAACACATGCGGCAATATGGGTCTGGTAGTGGGAGCGACCCAGCCGGAATCCCTTGGGCGTATTCGCAGCCTGGCGCCGGAATTACCGTTCCTGATTCCGGGTGTGGGTGCCCAGGGAGGCGATCTGCAAGCTGCAGTCACCGGATCACGGGACAGCAACGGACGCGGATTGTTGATCAATGCGTCGCGCGCCGTGCAGTACGCCTCCAATGGAGCTGACTATGCCGAGGCTGCGCGGCACGCCGCCCAGTCATTGAAAGACCAGATCAACCGGTACCGGTGAGTGTCCTGAGTCGCAAGCTGCCGTCAGGTTCATGCATGCGGAAGGCCATTCCCCGCTACAGCAGGCAACCGCGGTCTGCCGTTGCCTGCTGTAGCGGAATGCACTAACTTTCCCTGACGGCCGAGGTTGCCACATGGCATGCGTACAGCGTTGCGTCGGGGTGTAGCGCAGTCCGGTTAGCGCACCTGCTTTGGGAGCAGGGGGTCGTCGGTTCGAATCCGACCACCCCGACCACTATAAGCCCTTGCAACCGTTAAGGTTACAGGGGCTTTGTCTTTGCGGCTGTCGATCGTTTTTGGTATACTGTGCGAGCATCGTGCGGGCTGCGCCCGGGCATGGCGTGACGAGTTGCGGCGTTGGATCACGGCCCCGGTGAACCGCTCAGAGAGCAATCTCGCTGAGTATGTATACGGCGATCGACATGTAGACGATAACCCCGGTAACGTCGCAGATGGACGTGATCAGCGGTGCGCTGGCCGTAGCCGGATCGAAGCGCAGACGAGACAGCAGGAAAGGCAACGACATACCGATCAGGCTACCAATCACCACGATACACACCATGGACAAGGCCACCGCCAGAGCAATAGCCGGCCCGCCCCGCAGCACACCGATTCCCCAGATGGAAGCCGCCATGGTGAACCCCAGCATCAGTGCAACCATCAACTCGCGACTCAACATCCTGCTCCAGTCCCGCATGTGCAGGTCTCCGGTGGCCAGAGCGCGCACCACCAGGGTAGCGGCCTGAGCACCCGCATTGCCCCCGCTGTCGATCAGCAGCGGCAGGAAAAAGACCAGGGCAACGTTCGCCGCCAGCGTGTCTTCGAAATGCGCCAGACCGGCGCCGGAAAACAGATTGCCGAATACCAGTACCACCAGCCAGAATATCCGCTTCCTGTACAGTAGCCATACAGGTGCACGCCCCGGGCTGACCTCTCCCAGCGCGAAGCTACCACCGGCTCTCTGGAATTCTTCCGTCGCTCCCGCTTCCGCCACGTCCATGGCGTCGTCATACGTAACGATGCCGACCATGCGCTGTTGCTCATCCAAAACCGGCAGGGCGATGAAGTCGTAGTAGGAGAGCTTCTGCGCCACCTCATGCTGGTCATCGTTGACCTGCACGTAGATGGGATTGAGGCGCATCAGTTCCGAAAGCCGGCGGTGCGGCTGCGCTATGATCAACTCCTGCAACGACAGCACCCCCTGCAACCGTCGCTCCGCGTCGACCAGGTACACGTAATAGATCGTCTCCCGGTGTGGCGCCACCTGACGCAACTGCGCCAGTGCCTTTTCGACCGTCAGCTCAGCCGGCAAAGCCGCATACTCGCTGGACATGATCGCCCCGGCCGTGCCCTCCTCATACTGAACGAGCCTGCGAATGTCGTTGCGCTCGGCCTGAGCCACCAACGGCAGCAACCGTTGAACCGTCTGTTCGGGCAGTCTTTTGACCAGATCCGCCCGGTCATCCGAGGACATCGTCTCGATGACGGACGCCATGCGTTGCAAACCGAGCTGTTCGAGCAGCTGGAGCTGATCTTCTTCCTCGAGGAACTCGAATACTTCGCGCTGCTCACCGTTGTCCAGGAGTTCGAACAGCGCGGCAGCCGGTTCAGCGTCCAGTGCTTCCAGCAGATCGGCGATATCGGCCGGGTGCAGATCGTCAAGAATCTCGCGCAGCTGGGCACGATTCTCGGAGGCGAGGCCTTCTTTGAGGAGGTTGTCTACTTCAGGCCAGATCAGGGCGGTCAGTTCCTGCATCACTCCGCTCCTTTCGCGTGAGTTCCGTTGTCCGGAGCAGGGCCTGGCCGCGAAGGAGGGAGGTCAGCCGCCGCGCATGACCGATGTATGCATCATCTGAGTCATGTGGCGGCTGAAACCCGGAAGGGCGGACCTGCTCGTACCCGGCCCTGGAAGGCCGGCGCGGTTCGTTGGTAAGGATCAGCTTCCATGGTGAACTACATCATCCGCGTTGAAGTTGAAGAACGTTTCAATCAGCACTACGTTGATGCGCAGAAATACGTTGGTGCGCGGCATGGTCTTCATGCCCGGGTTCATGGTGCGGTGCGCACCCGCCCAAACCGTAAGGAAAATATGTGGATCGAACCGTGCCCGCAAGCCCGCAAGCCCACAAGCAGCCATATATGTAATTCAACTGCGGTTGGCGCCAGGATGGTAAGCTGCGGCTTACTGTGCCGCGAGGTTCGCCGCGCCGGAACACCGGTTCATATGGATGGCGAAATGGCCTTATTTCCGTGTCTCGTCAGCGGCAGGTCACGCGGCTGACCACCATGATGCACGAGTTCACATGCGATCACGAAGCAGATGCACACTTGACGGAAGCGGATCACGTGGCTGCCCGAACCGGCATGCAGAGGCAAGACACCGGCAGGACCCGATTCCAGTGCTCGAGCATCAGTGAACCATCACAGACGCGGCTGGCGCCACGACCAGGCCAGGAGCATCAATCCAACGATGACTACCGGGATACTCAACAGCTGTCCCATGCTCAATGGCAGCATGTCCGAGAAGGCGGCCTGGCGCAATTTGACGAATTCGACCAGAAAGCGAAAACCGAACACGGTGCACAGGAAAAGGCCGAGGAGTAATCCTGGGCGTACCTTCGGTCCTTGGCGATGATAGATCCACAGAAGCAGACCGTAGACACTCAGATAGGCCAGCATTTCGTACAGCTGCGCCGGATGGCGTGGTACGTGATCGTACCGGGCGAAAACCACAGCCCAGGGCATATTTGTAGGAGTGCCCAGAATTTCGGAGTTGAAGAAGTTGCCTAAACGGATCATGGCTCCTCCCGGGGCAACGGCCAGTACGATACGATCCAATATCCAGATATACGAAGTCCCCGGCCGGGAGCGCACGAACAGATACAGAGCCGTCATGATGCCGATGGCGGCACCATGGCTGGCCAGTCCTCCCTCCCAGATCTTGATGATCTGCAGCGGATTGGACAGATAATACACCGGGTCGTAGAACAGGCAGTGGCCCAGACGCGC
>SLHA01000095.1 GCA_007136405.1 Candidatus Latescibacterota bacterium | reverse complement strand
TTCTCCGCGGCTTCACGGGCTCTCTGGGCCCGGCCTCTGATCCCTCCCTGGGCGAGCGCCTGGGAGGCCAGCATGCCAGCGGCGAGGCATACCGACAGGAACACCACGGCCTTGGTTCTTTTCATTGCAATCCTCTCCCTTGTTATCGAACGAATGAATACTTTGCCCACCCGCAATCCCCGGGCATGGCAGTGCGCGGACCGGCAATGCGGGTCGGGCGGCGTTTGGCTCTAAGATTGGCCCATGACTTCCGTATGTCAACTTGTTTATTTTTTCCATCCACCCGGCGGCGGCGGCTTCGGTGCAGGCGTATTTCGGCCCGTTTCAACCGGTTACGCAGCCGTGGGCTGCCTTTTTCGGGCGTCATGGGGCCTTCTTTTCCAGGGTCTGAAAAAAGGTTGTTACATGGAATCCGGATGGGTCACGCGCAGCAAGGGCGCGATCCGTTCCAGGGTGCGCGGACCGATGCCGTGTACCTGACGCAAAGCCTCGATACTGGCGAAAGCACCGTGTTGGGCGCGGAACGCCAGGATTCGGGCGGCCAGGGTGGGACCGATGCCGGGGAGGGATTGCAGGTCGTCCAGGGTGGCCTGATTGAGGTCCAGCGGCCCGGGATCGTGGGGTGCGATGGCGGGCGCTTCGGCGGCGGGCGGTGCGGCGGCGGCGGGTGCTTCGGCGGCGGCGGGTGCTTCGGCGGCGGCGGGTGGTGCGGGCAAGGGTGCCGCGGGGCCGCGATCAACAGCGCTGGGCGAGATGGTGCCGGGTGCCGCCGGCTGGGGCGACGCGCCCGCACCTGCTGCCGCGACCACCGGCGGGGTGACAGCGCCCGATATGACCCGCAGTTCGTCGAGCCTGTCCTGGCGGTAGTAGTCCACCAGGGCAATACCACTGCCTGCCAGCAGCGCAGCGCACAACAGGGCTACGGCAACCTGCTCGCGTCGGTTCAGCATGGCATACCTTCCACGCGTGTTTTTGGCGTATACCGGCGGCGCGCCAACCGGCCCTCGGCGCCGCGTCGACCGGCCGCCCAGACACTCCACGCCTGCCGCCCACGCGCCGACGTTTCACGCCGCCGGGCAGACCGACCAGCCGCCGGCGGGCAGGAACGGATGGGGCGTTGGTGCGGTGAGCGTCAGCGCAGGAAGAACGTGCCGGACAGACGCACCTCGCGCGTCTTGCGCGTCCGGTCCGTGATCAGATTGTGGTTGTTCTCCAGCCGGATCAGCCCTTCGCCGCGGAAATTCTCGCTGAAACGATAGCGCATGGTGAAGTCCGCCTTGTGCGAGGCGGTAGATGTGATGGGGGTTCGCGACGCGTCGCCGGTACCGGTGGCGCGGGATTCGGAGCGGCGCCCCAGCTCCAGCGACACGTCGATATCGCTTCTCAGTTGACCGACCAGCGGCAGGCTTTCAGGCCGCAGATTGTGCCGTATGGTCAACGTCGTGCTGGTCCGGTTCTGTTCCGAGCTGCCCCGCAGCGGCGGCCTGGCCCGGGTACCCAGGGCATCGGCGGAAATCTCATAGTCCCATTGCACACTGTTGGAGTACACCCGTTCGATGTTCGTCGTGGGACCCCAGCGCCAGCGTCCGTTCCAGGAGACGCGGATCTCCGAGCCGCGGCCGCGCGACAGCAGATTCTGGGGACGCAGCGAGCCTTCGCCCTCCTGTTCGGCGGTCTGCTGGTACGATGCGCTGACCTGGGCGCTGTTGACGTACCGCTTGATCCCGGGGATACGGTCGGCGCGATTCCAGGTGAGGTTCAGATGCGGGAAGCGCTCCTCCTCGCTGACCCGCCGCCGCGCCTGGGAACTGCCGCTGCGTCTGGATTGCCGGTTGTTGTACCGGGCCTGCGCCGTCACCCCCTTGGGCAACCGGAGTCCGGAACTGGACTCGATCGTGCTGGTGCGCGTCCAGGCGTCCTGCTGCGTGAGTCCCTGTCCGGCCCGGTCCACGGTCAGCGAGTCGACGATGCCCAGTTGATAGCGCACGGGCGGCCGGTCCACCAGGTTGAAGGCGCTCGCGTTGGTGTTGCGCCGCCAGGTGGCGCTCAGCGGTTCGATATAACCGGCCAGAAAGTCGAATAGGCGGCGCACGAAGAACGGTTCCGACGGCGCCGGTGGCGCGGCTGTGTCCGCGTCCGCATCCGCGTTGGCGGCACCTTCCTCCGCGGACCTCTGCCGGGCCGAAGGCGCTCTGGCGACCGACGGCCGGGCCGCCGATCCCCCCAGACGCCGGAGCAGCGCCGGCAACCGCAGGCTGAACCGCGCCGACAGGTCATTGCGGGTGGTGACGTTCATGGTATGCACCGGCGCCCCGGTGAGCGAATCCACCACGGTGCGTCCCTGCCGGCGCGCCGGATCGCTGTCTTCCTCATAATGGGCCGTGAAGGCGTAGTTCTGGTCCAGCCAGGAGATGAAGCGCAGATTGCAGGTGGCTTCCGCCTTCTGATTGCGCCCCACCTCCCTGCCGAACGACAGCGATGTGGGCTCGAAATGGTTGCGCAGGTCGCGCGTCACCCGGAGCTGGTAGTCTGTCGAGATGCCGGGTATCGGCGTGGCGCGCACGGCGTAGTCTTCGTTCAGTCCAAAGGTCTGGCGGTACGTCGTGTCCACCCGTCCGGTAGCCGGATCCACGTCCGCGGCCTGATAGCTCCACGCTTGACTCCGGTTGGCACTCATGGAGTACGACAGACTGGCCGGCAGGTAGCGCAACTCCAGCGTGCGCAGCCCGGAGGGCATGAATTCCGGCAGCCACCCCAGGATCCCCACCGTCGCGTTGGGCAGCGGCATGCGGTAGCTCAGGCTCATGGTCTGCGCTTCCTGGGTGTTCAGCGGACGCACGGGACTGCTGTTGTCCTGCCACGAATGGGACATCCGCAGGTTGATCTGGTCCAGGGTCCACTTCAACAGCGTGCTGTCGCCCTGACGACGGCTGAACGAGAGGTCGTAGTAGTCCCGGGTGTCCGTGGACGCCAGGGAATCCTTCTCCACCGCCGTCAGTTCCACGTCCGAATTGGGGCCGAAACGGGGCAGACTGCGCTGGCGGCGGAACTGGGCCCGGAAAGGGATGTTGAAACCCCAGCGCTCCGGCAGGAATTTCTGCATCTGGACGCTGGCCTGCAGGCTGGTGGTCAGATCCGTACTGTTTCTCTGGCCGCCGGTGGCACTGCGGAAATCCTGGTGCCGCCACTCGACGTAAGTGTCGATGTTGCCCAGATCCGCCAGGCGGGTGTTGACGCGGGCATAGGCCGCCAGCCCCGGATTGTCCTGGGCGCCGTCCAGGCGCAGCTCGTTGATCCACACTTCGCCGCTGTAGCGCTGCATCTCGGCCCGGTTGCGCAGCCCCACGGTGAGCATGCGGATCTGCTGCAGGGACGGATTGCCGCGCACCCGGTAGTACGCCGGCTCGCCGTCACGATAGCGGCGGTCGACGACGCGCATCTGCAGGGCGGTCACCGGGTCGAATCCGGCGAAACGCAGTTCTTCGTATTCCTCCGGGGTGAGCCTTGCCTGGGGCTCCACCGGCGCATCGAGCGGATCCAGCACGACATAGTGCAGCGACTGGTCCAGAAGGTCGTAGCGCCCGGACTGCATCACGGACTTCAGTTGCGCGATGAGGCTCAGGTTGACATCCACCTGGTTGCCCTTCCAGCCTGAACGGCCTCCCTCCCAGCCTGGGTAAATATCGCCGATGAACTCGTAGTAATTGGTGCTGTCGGCGCCGAAGCGCACGAAAACCTGGAGGTCGCTGGAATCCGGCTGGACGTACTGGATCTCTTCGGTTTCGCCGTGCACATACATGCGCATGCGGCTGTAGTTGGTGTAGTTCTGGGCCCGCGACAGCACCTTGGTGGCCGACATCTGATGACCGGGCTCCAGGTCCGTATATGCCAGCGCCAGCGACTGCTCCCTTTCGTACGCCCTGGATCCCGAGCGGCGGCGGACGCGCACCCCCGGCGGAGGCGTATACAACTGGCTTTCGTCCGTGCCGATGGACGTCACGTTCAGCGCCTCTTCCGGGCCGATGGGATAGCGGTCATCCAGCAGCACCACGTCGTCTTCCTGCCACTCGTTCTGCACGACTTCGATGCGGGCGATCTGGACCCGGGTAACGGCCTGGGAGCCGCCGTCCTGGTTGGACAGGATCAACCGCTTGAACTCGACGCGGGTGGAGTCCGGAGTGCCGGTGCGCCCGGTCCCGTGACTAAACAGCGGCACGCGGAACATGCGCCAGATCCGATCTTTGGGCAGGTGCGGATCGCTCTCCGTGCCGGGCACATGCTCGTCGTCGGCCAGATCGATGACGTAGGTGTAGTAGTCGTTGCGCAGGTTCAGCACGCCGTCGCGGTTGAGGTCTTCGGTATC
>SLHA01000004.1 GCA_007136405.1 Candidatus Latescibacterota bacterium | reverse complement strand
TTACCCAAGTTGGATATAGTCCGACGCATTGTCCCGGAGTCGGTCACGGTTCTCGTAGTAGCGCATAGTCGTTTTCAGATCCTTATGGCGCAGATGCGCCTGGACCTGGGCCGGGCGCGCACCCCCCTCGATGGCCAGGGTGCAGCAGGTATGGCGAAACATGTGGGCCGTCACGTTCCGTGGCACACCCGCGAGGCGGGCATAGCGTTTGACGATCAGATTGATCGACTGGTCGGTCAAGCGCTTTCCATGGGAAGAATTGCGTGACAAACTGATGAAAACCGGGCCCGTATTGTGCTCATAACCGCAACGACGGAGCTGTAGGGCGTATTCCTGAAGAAAGTGAACGACCTCCGGCTGCAGCTTTACGTCCTGCGTAACTCCGGACTTCGTTTCAGGCAGCTCCAGGACATGGAACTGATCCTGCTGGTGAATATGGCCCCAGTCCATCCGGGCCGCTTCGGAGCGACGTAACCCGCCATACATGAGCACATAGAACAAAGCGGTGTCCCGGGCGCGCCGGAGGGCGTCTCCTTCGGCTGCGATTGCCTGCAGTATGCGCTCCATCGCATCATTCGGGATAGCCTTGCCCAGCATCGTGCCATCAACGCGGTACCCGCGTACCAGGCTGGAGTCCGCCGGGTTCTGCACAACCACACCGGCAGCGACCATCACCTTGAAGAAGGACTTCAGGCTGGATAGTTTACGGTTGATCGTGGTACGTTTGTACTGGTTGTCTGCCAATATGTTGCGGTATGCGATGATCTCCTGGAAAGTGACGCTTTGCACCATATCCAGCGTAACTTTCTCTGTACCGAAAAAATCACGCAAATCGGTCAAATAGGCCCGACGTGTGCGCTCGCTGAGCTGCCCGGCCAAAAACTGATCGAGCGGTGCCGTCTTGCGCAGGACGGCACCTTGGCCTGCCGGTAATACCTGGATCGAGGCCACTGAGATACCCGTATTGCCAACGGGGACGTCCGGGGGGATACGGACTCCGCTAATATACGCCAGTTAACGTTTCATGTCACGCGACGCCCTTGTAAGCCAGAGCCTGGCGTGGCGTGTCGGTGGCAGTCGTTGGTCGTCGTCTGTACGGCCGGACGCCTAAAATTTCGCCTAAGATATTTAATTAGTTAAAAGGCATATTGTGTTGATATGTAATGTAATGGAGTTTATAAATACAACATGTTTCGCGACCATGTGAGGTTGATATAACAGACTGCGGTGCGCCAACCGACCGCTTACTGTCAGGACTTGGACGCATCGATTACACAGTCGGACGCATCGATTACACAGGCTGTAGTGGGCCGGACTGCTGTATACTGCAAATCCGCTGTGAGTGATGTGGCGCCGTTGCGGGCGCCGACGCTGGCCTTTTCCGGATACTAACGATAAGGGGAATTATCGATAGTATAATATCAGGGCTTCACGATGGCGATTCTGTTAGCTTGAATGGCGCTCCGTGGAGATCCGGGCTTCATCAGGGCTTCACGATGGCGATATAACGCCAGACGCCGCCGTGGCTATAGTGCCAGACATCGCAAATGCCATACATCGCAGCTCAAGCGCCAGATGCTGCGGCTGCGATGCCAGACGCCGCAGCATCTCATCAGCCGGATGGCGGTGTTCGCAAAGAAGCGCGTGACTGACGTTCGAACAGCTGTCGTATCTGGGCCATGGTCAGACGCAAAATGGTGGGACGGCCCCGGGGACACTGAAAGGGTTCGGCGGTTCGAGCCAGATCATCCAGGAGCCGGAAAACCTCCGCTTCGGTCAGATGCTGTCCGCGGGACACGGCCGCACTACGGGCATAAGCCGCAGCCACAGTGTTTTCGTTACCGGGAATGTCCTGTGGATCTGGGGCAGATTCTGTCAGATGCCCCAGCAGATTCCGCAAAACGATCTCTTCGCTGACCTGGCTCAGGGCCGCCGGCACCGCATCCAGCAATATGGTATCCCGCCCGAACTCGCGCACGCCGAATCCCAGGTTGCTCAACAAACCCTCTGTCTGACGTGCCGCATCCAACTCGGCGGCTCCCAGGCGCAACGTCAGCGGAAACAGCAGTTGCTGCGATCCAGCAGCGTCACGAAATGCTGCCAGCGCTCGTTCGTACAAGACGCGTTCGTGAGCCGCCTGTTGATCGACGACGAGTATGCCCCGTTCACTCTGCACCATGATGAACTCGCCGTGCACCTGCCAGAAACGTCGATTGGAGCCTGCCGTTGCCAATTCTGAAGCCGACGAACTCGCGGTAGATTCCGCATGCCAGCTGCGCCGACCGCCCGCGCCCGGCAATTGGGCGGGCGGCACCAGTTCCAATGCATCTTGTTCGACCTCCGTAGACCAGGCTTGAGGCCTATGCTCCGGGCGTCCAGGTGTTGTCACCGCCCCTGAAGGCGCCACCGAGTTCGCTGTCTCCAACGCCGCAGACGACGGGGATTGCTCTGACGCGTCGGGCTTGGTCAACTCCGGAGGCGCATCGTTCGCCTGGAGGTTGAGTGCTGTTGCTGCACCTTCCCGGGCCAACGATGCCCCCCCGTGGCTGAAACGCGACGGGGAAACCGGGACGACAGGCGCCGCGGGTCCCCGCACAGCCGCTCTTACCGCCAACTGAATGGCTTCCGCCACCTGCGGTTCGTCGGCGAGTCGAATCTCACGTTTGGTAGGATGCACGTTGACGTCGACCTGGGAAGGATCCAGATCCACCCACAGCACGAATCCTGGCTGGGCGTTCTCGCGCAGCAGGCTGCCGTACCCGGCAGCTACCATGCGCGTCAATCCGTGCGCGACGACGGGACGTCCCCTGACCATGAGAAACTGAGCACCACGCCCCTGCCGTTGCGCCGCTCCCCCACACAGGTAGCCATCGATCTGTATGCCTTCCTGCATGAAGGTTACTTCGACCAAATCTACAGCGGGCACCCCGAGCAACTCCGCAGCCCGCTGGACGGGCTCGCTCGGGAGCAGGTCCAGAGCCGGCCTGCCGTCGTGCCGGAGTTCGAAGCCGATATCCGGCCGCGCCGCGGCCAGATTGACGATCGCATTGGTAATGTGCCGTATTTCCGTGCTGCGCTGACGCAGGAATTTTCGCCTGACCGGAGTATTGAAAAAGAGGTTTCTCACGGTCACTGTGGTGCCGCGCGCGCGCGCGCATACGCTGCAGCCGCGTTGCACTCCGCCCTCGATGGCCAGACAGGTGCCTTCTGCTGCGTCCGCAATCCGGGTCTGGATGCACAGGCGCGATACGGCACCGATCGATGCCAGGGCCTCTCCTCTGAAGCCCAGGGTCTCGATGGCGAAGAGATCCGAAGGGTGCGCCATTTTACTGGTGGCATGACGCTGGGTACAGAGTTCGACATCCTGGCGCGTCATACCGTGTCCATCATCCGCCACCAATATCAGCTGCTGTCCGCCGTCTTCGGTTTCCACCAAGATCCGGCTTGCCCCCGCGTCTACTGCGTTTTCGGCCAATTCCTTGACCACGGAGGCCGGACGTTCGATCACTTCACCGGCGGCGATCTTGCGGATCAGGTTTTCACTGAGTATGCGGATGGTAGAACCCATGTCGTCCTACATCTCCGCCCAGATTTCCCGTGCTCTGGTCGTGTACTCTTCCTGCGAGATGCTACCCTTTGCCAGCGCCGCGTCGAGGTCGCGCAATCGCCGGCGCGGACTGCCCGCCCCATGACGGTCTTCATGGATTTCCATCCACAGGTGCCAGACCCCGATTCCGAGTAGAATGCCGACCACTGCCAGCCCGCCGGCATTACGCCTTCGCTGGTCGGCAACGGTCTGAAAAGTCACACGCACACCTCGCATCTGCCAGTCTTGTATTTCCGATTCGGACGGGCGTGATTCCAGGGCGACATGAACGTGATCTGTCACCATCCGCGTACCGCGGGATTCCAGCCGCACGGGAGTGACCAGATGGGCCTCCAGCCCGTCCATACCGATACTGACACTGCTCACCAACTCCTCCCCCAGCAGCTGCGCGAATTGCTCCCGGTGAACCGGAGCTGCCGAGGTACCGAACCAGTGCAACAAGATCAAAAGTGTCCCCACGACACCGGCCAACACCGCCACCATCTGCCGCGCCGAAAGACGGTTCTGCGGCCTGGATACCGATAACTTATCCATTCTGAGCCTCTTTCCAGGTCAGCTCGCGATTCGAACGAGCCGCTCGCTGAATCCATTCCACCCACCTGTGGCCTGTCAGCAGGTCGTCAAGCAGCAACTTATCTTCCGTGTTGTTGGCATCTGTGTCTTCGGCCGCACAGGCGACGAGGCGTGCATAGGTATTCACCCAGGCTTGTCGATGGACCACGGGCAGCACATCAGACCATGTGAGTGCGCCCGACTCACCGATGACGCTAACCCTCACATGATGCAAGGTATTCACTCCGCCGACATGAACAAGCCCTTCGACCCCATTTTGGGCGCGCAGGTATGCCGTGGCCACATCCTCGTTACGACACAAACGAACCAGGCTGCGTGTGGCCGCCCATATCGAATCAAGCTCTCCCACCAGCCTGTGAATCCGTGCGAGGTAGCCCGCGGCCGCGGTCAGCAGGACGCCGTCCGCGTGGCGGCCGAGAAGCATCCGCGGGACCTGGATATCAAGATTGACAAAGACTATGGGTCCGGTGGTCTGGCGGGCGGCGGCCAATCCTTCCGCAACCGCTCCGCAACGACTCGCATCCACGACCGCCAGAGTCGCGGGAGTGTTGCGACTGGACGCGACCACCCTCTCGACATCTGCCACACGATCACCCAACGGGACCTCAGCCGCCAGAGCTTTGCCTGACGCCAGAACCCGCTGGCACCAGTACGCTCGTTCCGCCACGGGAGCACCCACCACCACAACCTGGACCGCATCGCATGACAGCAGGTCATCCGGCCCGCTGAACAGACGGGCCAATGGTGACTCCGATGGCGAAGTTGCGTTCCCGCACCAGCAACCCACGGCTTCGGCTTCGGGAATAGTATCGAGCAGGACCCGGTGCTCCCGGACGAAGGCAGCCGGACCCAGCAGAGCGACACCCAGCCGGCGCATCGGCAGTCCCCTCCTTCCGGTAAACAGGCGGGCGCTTCCGTCTCTGGAACGCCGTGTCGGCAAGACTGCTGGTAGCCAGGCGCAGCCGGCAGCCCCGGCAGCCCCAGCAGCCCCGGCAGCCCGCAGGCGAACGCCGAAACCGCGCGCAGCAACACCGACGACTCGCCACGGCTCGCAGACAACGCGGGACCGGGATTCCCGGTACCTATTCCAGTTCCTTTCCGGGCATGTCCCAGCGTTCCAGCAGGTCCTCGCGAATCTCGCTGCGCAGCAATGGTTTCAGGCTGGCCTGCGCCGCTGTCCGGACAGCCGACCAACGCGGATCCGCAGCCAACCTGAAAAGCGTGTTGCGTTCGGCATTCCGGTGCTGCGCTACAGCCAGCACGATCCCCAATTCCGCGTCCTCGGCCAGCGTTTGCAGGGCCGACCCCGGTGTGCCGGGATGACGGGCTACGGCCAGCCGAACGGCTGCTTCCGGATCCCCCGCAAGCACCTCCAGAATACCTGGTGGAGCGTTGATGTTACCGCCGACCGCAACGCGCAGAGCAGCATCGTCTGCCTGGCTTGCCACCAGGAGAACATCCGGGGGCGTGTTGCGGTGGCCCAGGGCCCGGACCCGTACCGTCCGGTCATCATCGTGCGCCAGGACGCGAAGTCCCTCACGGCATACTCGTTCGTTGCTGGCCAGCTTCAGTCGGACAGCACCATCCTGATCGCCGGACAGGGTCAGCAACACGGATTCCGGCAAATGCGGGTTGCTGGCCAGAGCCAGCCGGACCAGCGGATGCTCGTCTCGGGCAAGCTGGTGCCCGGTATGCTCTACGTCAGGATGTGCAGCCTCCGGGACGGTTTGTGCGTCTGACAGGTTCAGTGATACACCGGCACGAACGTGGGCTAACGCATCCTGAGCCAGTCTCTGAAGAACCGGGACCGGTGTGTGCGGGTTTGATGCCACCGCAAAGCGAACGCCTCCGTTTTCGTCACCAGCCAGTAGCGACAGTTCCTCGGGATGTGTGCTCGCCACCGCGCGCTGCCGCTGCCGTTCGTTAACATCCCGTTGGGCCTCAAGGAGTTCGAGCACACCCAAGTGTTCCAGGAGGCGCAAGTGGTGCCGGAGACGGGGCTCGTTTTCGGGATCTGCCGCGTGCGCCTCAGTGGTCTGGGCCAGGGCCGGGAAACCGGTAGACAGCGTGATGATCAACCACCAGGTCAGATATGGAAGCGCACGATGAGGCATGGTGAGTCTGCTCGTGTCGAATGGTCTCACCGATGAGAGTACCAGATGGCTTGCGGCGTACCGGACATCTGACAGCGACAGTTAAGCACGCTTTCAGCCATGACCGATGCCATACTCGCCTCCTTCGCAACCACCACGCTATTCCCGGTCCGAATGGGGAGCACGGCTGATCTTCCGGGCCTGCATCTCGTTCAGCAGACGAGTGTTGAACTCTTTGGCGGCGTGATAGCCTTCCACCCGCAGGAGGTAGTTCAGAGCGATGGCCTCGACGATCACCGTGATAGCCTTGCCGGGGAACAACGGCACGGCAATCTCGGGAAGCTCAACACTCAGAATGGAACGCACGTGGTCTTCCATCCCAACGCGTTCATATTCGAAATCATCGTCCCAGTCGACCAGGTGCACCACCACTTCGATGCGTTTCTCCCGCCGGGTGCCCCGTACTCCGAACATGCGCTTGATGTTCAGGACGCCGATACCACGAATTTCCATGTGATCCTGAAGGAGCTCCGGGCTGCATCCCACCAGGATTCCCTGCACTTTGCGGGTGATCACCACAACATCGTCCGCTACCAGCCGGTGGCCCCGTTCAACCAGATCCAGTCCCACCTCGCTCTTGCCTATCGCGCTTCGACCCGAGAACAACAGCCCCACGCCGTATACATCGACAAGAGTTCCATGCACCGTGATCTGCGGTGCGAAAATATCGTCCAGGTAAAAATGCAGCAGATGGTTGAACTTGGCGGTGCTGAACTCAGACTGCAGCAAGGGCACACCGTGTGCATCGGCCAGCTGCCGCAGCTCGGAGACGATACGGTCTCGTCCGGTTACCACGACGCAGGGTATCTTGAACTGGAAGATAATGCCCAGCGCTTCGTGCTTGCGCGTATCCGGCAAGCTGTGCAGATATTCGCTCTCCGTGTTGCCCAGCAGCTGGATCTGATCCACGGTGAACAACTCGACGAAACCGGTCAATGCCAGTCCGGGACGGTTGGTATCGCTGCTGTTGATGGTTCTGTCCAGACCGGCCTCACCGGCCAGGATGTTGAGCCCCAGCATCCTGCCATACTTCTCCAGCAGTTCCCTGATCGACAGCTCACGCACGGTATACCGTCCTGTTAGACCTCTCCGAGTCCGTCTGTCGGCACCTTGTACCGGGGGGCACGTCACCGCTCGAACGCTGCGGAGGACGCGTGCATTGCGTACCGGTTGCGGCAGTCCGGAGCTCTGCCGCTCTACAAATCATCTAGCATCCGTATGTAACTCGCATAGCGCGCCGATGAAATCCGACCGGCGGCCACGGCTGCGTCAATGGCACAGCCCGGCTCCTGCCGATGCATGCAGTCCCGGAAACGACAGCATCCCAGCAGCGGGGCCATTTCCACAAAATAACTGGCCAGTTCCTGGAGTTCGATTCCGTGCAGCTGCAGCTCCTTGATACCGGGCGTGTCGATGAGGTACCCACCGGATTCAACCTGGTAGAGCTGGGCCACAGCCGTCGTATGGCGGCCGCGGTCGTGCTGTGTCATCAACGGCTGCGTGCGCAGGCGCAGCCGCTGATCGATGCGATTGATCAACGACGACTTGCCGACTCCGGACTGCCCGACAAACGCTGATGCCCGTTCTTGTAAGGCCACCCGGAGCTCGGGAATGCCCTGACCGGTAAGCGCGCTGGTCCGGTGTACGGCATATCCCAATCTCGAATAGATCTGTACCAGCTGATCCAGTTCTCCGTGGCCGGCCAGGTCGCACTTGTTGATGCACACTACGGGTTCCATGCCGCCCTTCAGCGCCATGACGATACTGCGATCGATAAACCCTGTGTGCACCTCCGGTTCATGAATAGCCACCACCACGAATAGACGATCTATATTGACGGCAATGACTTGCTCATACCGCCGCCGGCCACTGGCTCCACGCGAAAAAAGCGTACGCCGTGGCATAATCTGGGTGATGACGCCGGTCTGTGGTCCAGTGGACTCCACCAGTACCCAGTCCCCCACGATTACCGGCGAATTAGTCTGTTTTGCGCCCTCCTTCAGACGGCCGCGGACCAGGCACTGCCACGGCACTCCTTCAACGTCGACCACCTGATGCCGGCCGGAGACTCGCAAGACGCGCCCCCGGGTGCCAGACCCAGCGGGTTTATTCACCAGCCGCAAGCCGTTCGGACTGGTATGCGGGTCCACCCGAGTCGGCTATCTTTTCCTGAGCGACCTGGACGGCATATTCCACGCGTCGCAATTCGACCAGATGGCGGTCGACATCCCAAAGCGCAAAAGCCGCTCTCCAGTCTCCGTCACGCGGCTGACCGACGCTGCCGGGGTTGATCAGGTAGCGATGTGGCCCGATGGCGACGCTGGCCGACGTCAGGCGGACTACCTGCGCCCCCACCTCGCAGTAGATCGCCGCATGATGAGTGTGACCGAAAAAGCCCAGCGACCACTCCATCTCCTGCATCGCCCACCGGACGTCTTCATGGTTGTATAGGAGCTCCCAGTCCTCTGGGCGCACTGGGTTGGCATGGGCCAGTACCCCACCGAATTCCACACGGCGGTACGCGGCCCGGCGGAAATGACCAAGGGCGTCCTCATCCAGCACCTCCTGGGCGCGCAAGAGACTGTGCCGAGCACCGGTGTTGAAGACCTGGATCTGCGTGGGGTCAACCATGGCCTGGTCATGATTACCCAGGATGGCCGCAGCGTCGACTTCCTGCAGCCGGTACACGCATCCCAGAGGATCCGCCCCATATCCCACCACGTCTCCCAGAGAGACGATCCGTTCGGCACCGGCCCGTTCGGCCTGAATGAGCACAGCCTCCAGGGCCTCCAGGTTGCCGTGTATGTCCGCGAGAACCGCCAGCTTCATCCGTATATTGCCCTGCGAGGGATGTCTCTTCTGTAGAATCCGGGCCTGCGTCCGGGGACCGCCAGAGAGCAGTGCGCTACTGCGTGCGCTGAACGTTGGATCCCTGCTCCATGGCCAATGCGGCACGAGCTCTGCCGGACAGAGGCAGGTGGTCATATTCCCGCATGAGCCGGTCCAGTAACTCATGGCGTTGCTGCATCTGCCCCATGCGACCGTAACACTGGGCTGCCTCCCACAGGGCCAGCGCGGCCTGCAGGCTGCCGGGGTATTTCTGTTCTATGGCAAGGTACTCCAGCGCAGCCTGCTCAGGCTGTCCCTGAGCCTCCAGGATAGCGGCCAGACCACTGCGTGCGGCAAAAACCAGCATTGGCGTATCGCCGTACTGCCTGAGATAGCGTTCGTACAGCTGTCTGGCAGTGTCATACTCACCCGCAGAGGAATGCCGGTTGGCCAGCATGATCATCATCTGTCCTGCGGCCGGTGTTCCGGCGTATTCCTCGATGATATCCTGCATGGCGCGTCTGGCCTCTGCACGATCGCCGCTGTCCTCCATCATCAGAACTCTGCCCATTTCGGCGGCGGCTTTTTCGCGCCCCCGTGCCTGGGACTTGATGACCTGGTCAGCGCCTACGATAATCAGGACCACCGCGATCAACCCACCCAGGAAGATCGGGTAACGGGCACGGACGTACTCCACGGCTTTCATGAGCCATTCCAGAAATTCGTCCTCGCGCAGATCCTCTTTTCTCAGCTTGCGGCTTTCGCCACTCATATGCGTCACCTTTCGACCTCAGGGGTACGGTCCCGCAAGGGCACGCCGGTCACCAGACCGGAGCATGCCGTGCACCGCTGCCTGTACCTGGCGTTGCCTACCTGCACCTGGCAGGTCAACTATAGCAAATCAAGCTTTCTGTGCGCCACTGAGCCAACCGTGACCGACCACCGAGAAAACCGAGCTCGATCAACACGCTGATGCCACAGACCGGGGCCTGCAGCCGCTGGACGAGGCGGCAGGTGGCTTCCATGGTGCCCCCGGTTGCCAGCAGGTCGTCGACGATCAGGACCCGCTGTGCGGCAGCGATGGCGTCATCATGGATTTCCACCGCATCAGTGCCGTATTCCAGTTCGTATGCCTGCGATAGGGTCTTACCCGGTAGCTTACCACGCTTGCGCACCGGCACGAAGCCACAACCCAGCTCCAGGGCCACCGGAGCTCCCAGGACGAATCCGCGGGATTCGATGCCCACCACGACATCCACATGGTCATCCGCATACGGTGCAGCGAGTGCCGATATGGCTGCCCGCAGTCCCTCTGCGTGCTTGAACAGCGTGGTTACGTCATAGAAATTGATGCCGGGTTTGGGGAAATCCGGGATCTCCCGGATCAGCGCTCGCAACCGTTGCGCGTCCATCCATCCTCCTCAGCTCTCTATGGTAAATCCGGAATAATGGCGTGATGACGGCAGCTGCTCCACATGGCAGCCGCTCACATGAGCGCTGGCGGGACCGTCTTTAAGGGCCTGGATGAACTCCTGCACAGACCGATCCGGGCCCATGGCGACCACTTCCACCCGCCCATCATCAAGGTTGCGTACGAAGCCGCGAATTCCCAGACTGACCGCGCTCCGGCGGGCAAAATAGCGGTAACCCACCCCCTGCACACGACCGCTGACCAGAATGCGTATCAGACTTTCAGAGCCTTCCGGAGCGCGCATGGATACTCAGAAGAGGGCGTAGATAAAGGGGGCTACCGAAGATCCCTGAGTCATGGCGACCAGCATACCCAGCAGGATGAGTGTGGTGAAGATGGGACCCAGCCACCATTTTTTGCGCTCACGCATGAACGCCCAGACTTCCGCGATGATGCTGAACCGGCTCGGCATAACCCATTCCCGATCGAACAGCCGGCCCCCCTGACCGGCCTGTGGTGGACGATTGGCCTGCCACTGCTGTTGCCTGCCACCGCAACCCGGCCGCTGACCGCTTGATCGATCACGCGGCTCACAAGGATGCGACAGCGGTCGACAAGCCGTCAAGCCATGACGGCGGCGGCCTCCTTGGCGAAATACGTCAATATCATGTCCGCTCCTGCTCGCTTAATACTCAGGAGCATCTCATCTCTGACCCGTGCGCCATCGATCCAACCGCGTTCGGCCGCCGCTTTGGCCATGGAATACTCGCCACTGACGTTATATGCCGCCAGCGGCACGTCAAAGCGATGACGGGCCTGATGCAGGATATCCAGATAAGACATCGCCGGTTTGACCATGATGATGTCCGCTCCCTGACGAATATCGAGCTCGATCACGCGCATGGCCTCACGCGCGTTGGCGGGATCCATCTGATATCCCCTGCGATCTCCGAACTGCGGAGCCGAGCCCGCGGCTTCCCGGAAAGGGCCGTAGAAGGCTGAAGCATACTTGGCCGCGTACGACATGATCGGCACCTGGGTATGACCCGCTTGGTCCAGTTGCCGCCGGATGTAACCGATCCTGCCATCCATCATGTCCGAGGGCGCGATGATGTCCGCACCAGCACAGGCGTACGCAAGGGCGGCCTGGGCAAGGAGTTCCACCGTCTCATCATTGGCTACCTGGCCATTTTGCACGAGGCCGCAGTGACCGTGATCGGTATACTCACACAGGCACACATCCGCGATGAGCACCAGCTCCGAGGATGCCGCCCGCAATGCCCGAAGCGCCTGGGGCACGATTCCGTCAGGATCATATGCCCCACTGCCCCGGCTGTCCTTGTGCGACGGGATGCCAAAAAGGATGATACCGGGTATCCCCAGATCGGCCACGACGCGGCATTCTTCGATAAGGAGATCGACCGACATCCGGTGCTGTCCCGGCATGGCGGCAATGGGCTCCCGAATACCCCTACCGGGACAGACGAAAACAGGATAGATCAGATCTTCTACGCACAGGCGGGTCTCCCGTACCAGGTCACGGATGCCGATGAGACGGCGGAGCCTTCTGGGCCGCGCTGCCCTCTCCCCCGCCAGAGGGAGAGGCGGTAGTGCTTCATAGTCTGTCGGTCTGCCTGTCATTATACTTGTTAACTATAAGCTAGACGCAACCTTATGGCAAGATATGTCACAGTCTGGAGAGCGCCGCGTCAAGGTCGTCGATCAGATCAGAAACATCCTCGATTCCCACGGCGTACCGGACGAGTTCATCCGTAATTCCGATCTGCAGCCGCTCCTCCCGACTCAGATCATAGTACGACATGGTGGCTGGATGGGTGGCCAGGCTCTCCACGCCTCCCAGACTGGGTGCCAGGTAGGGTATGCGAAGTGCCTCGACTGCCCGGCGCGTGGCCTCCAGATCACCATCCACCTCAAAGCTGACTACTCCACCGTAACCATCCATCTGTCGTTCCGCGACCGTGTGATCCGGATGACCGGGCAATCCTGGATGGTGGACAAGCCTGATCCTGGGATGCTGGTCCAGGAACAGCGCCATTTCCATGGCGCTGTGATTCTGTCTTTCGACACGTAAGGCCAGCGTCTTGAGTCCACGGATGAGCAGGAAAGAGGTCAGCGGGTCCACGATGGCTCCCGTAACGCGCTGGAACTCACGCACTGCGGCAACATCCGTCTCTCCACCGAACACGCCACCCGCCATCAGGTCATTGTGTCCACCCAGATATTTGGTGGCGCTGTGAATGACCAGATTCACGCCGTATTCAAGCGGTCGAAGGTTGATCGGTGTGGCAAACGTACTGTCCATGATGATACACAGATCATGTTCCCTGCCCAGGCTGACGAGGCGATCGATGTCCACTACGCGCAGGTGGGGATTGGTGGGTGACTCGGTCAGCACGATGCGGGTGGCCGGGCGTATGCTACGCGCCAATGCCTCCCAGTCCCAGGCGGCGACCGATGTGACGGATATGCCGTACCGTGCCAGCATGTGGCAGAACCGAACTGTCTGCCGATAGCAGTCTCCCAGGATCACGATATGCTCATCACTGCTCAGCATGGCCAGCAACGTACTGGTGACGGCGCTCATCCCGGAGGAGAACAACAGGCCGGCCTCCGCGCCTTCCAAAGCCGCGATTTTCTGTTCCGCCACCTGCTGGGTGGGGTTGCCGTACCGGCCATACTCATAACCCTCCAGATCGCCGGCCTTGAACTGTGTGAATGCATCGAGACTGTCGAAAACGTATGTGGCGGTCTGGGAGATCGGGTTGATCAGTGAGCCGGCAAACTTGTGCCGGGCTTCCCCGGCATGTACCGCGCGGGTAGCGGTCCGTGCCGGTATTCCGTGGTCTTCACTCATGGGGTTTTTCCGGTTATGGTGACCATTGCAGGTATGCTGTACCGGCCGCGATGGGCCCGTGTTGGCGGGCGGATGCGTCCGGGCTGGGTTCAAGTTCGCGCAAGGTCGTCAAGGGCGCGGCAAATGGCGCTGCGAACTTGATCTTTGTCCGGGTCCAGCTCCACCGGCTGGTTCGGGTAACGGGATACAACTCCCATGTCGGCGAGGTCTGATTGGTGATATCGAACTTTGATATCCGGAAATTTCAGGCCATGCGCGGTGGAAATGACCACGGTGGTATCATCCCGCCGAATGTCGCCTCGTTCGATCAACTTGATCAGCACGGCCAGGGCCACCCCGGTATGCGGACAAGTGAACAAGCCGGTGCGATCTCCCCGGGCCGAAGCGTTGGCCAGTTCATCCTCGGTGGCTTGCTCGACCACGCCATCGAACTGCCGCAACGTACGAATGGCACGATCACGGCTGACCGGATCACCGATCTGGATGGCACTGGCCAGGGTAGCTCTGGCACGTTGCGGTTCGAAGTGCTCGAAATTCTTCCGGTAGCTCAGGTACAGCGGGTTGGCATTGGCGGCCTGCCCCACGGCGATTCGTGGCAGTTTATCGATGATTCCCATGGCCTGCATTTCCAGAAATCCCTTGCCCAGCGCGCTGACATTACCCAGGTTGCCGCCTGGAACGATGATCCAGTCCGGCACTTGCCAGTCGAATTGCTGGACCAGCTCAACAGCCACGGTCTTCTGCCCCTCGATGCGCAGCGAATTCATGGAATTGGCCAGGTATATACCTTCACTGTCACAGATCTGCCGAACCAGCCGCATGCAGCCGTCAAAGTCCGTGCGCAAGGACAGCGTGATGGCTCCGTTAGCGATGGGCTGGATGAGCTGCGCCACCGATACCTTGTCTTTGGGCAGGAACACGATGGCGGGGATGTCCGCCGCCGCGCAATACGCCGCCAGGGCTGCGGATGTGTCCCCTGTGGAGGCGCAGGCCACGGCCGGTATCTGCAAGCCATCCGCCCGCATCTGGTTCACCATGGAGACCAGAACGGTCATGCCCAGATCTTTGAAGGATCCGGTGTGACTGTTACCGCATTGCTTGACCCACAGATCCGGCAATCCGAGCTCGCGTCCCAGCCGTTCCGCCCAGAACAGATTACTCCCGCCTTCATACATGGAAACCACATTGTCGTCGGCGACCTCTGGACAGACCATCTCCTTTTTACCCCACACTCCGCTGCCATACGGATAGGTGTTTCGCATGTAGCGCTGGTCAAACAGGTTTATCCATGCCGATCCGGATCGGTGGCGCAGTGCCTCCATGTCGTGGGCAACACTGAGAAGCCCGCCGCAACTACGGCAATGATAGATCACTTCGTTGAGCGCGTAGCGGGTATCCGGGCATTGGGTGCACTGAAACCAGGCGTGGTAGCTCATGGATGGACTCGTTTCCGATGTGGCACGGACGCTGTTTCCGGGCGTAAGGCGAAGCGATCTATGGACAATCTACCCGTCCCGCGCTGCGCCGACAAGTCGATTTGGAGCCCACTCAACCCTCTCCACGAGAGTATGCGCACACAGACGGGCCGGGTTGCGTCTGCTACGCAACCCGGCCTCCATTCTTAGTGTTATCGGTAACGCAACCATCCTCAAGTGTGCAGACGCACTGCGTCGACCAATACCTAGCCAGATCCGGACTGACGGGGTTCAGCCGAACAGCGCGTCGATCTCGTCCTGACTGACCGTTTCCTCACTGTTGCGAACGGGCTGAACGGTACCGGCATCCCGGGCTGAAGATCCGGACTTGGGTTTGGCTGCAGACCTGGCAGCTGGATGCTTGCCGGCCGCGGCCGCGGGTTTTTTCGACGGATCGGGGGGTTGAGACTCTTCCCCCTGTTCAGGGTCACCAAGCAGCGCCCGCATTTCGTCTGCTGATATCTCAGGACCCGGACCTTCCGAAGTTGGTCCATCTTCTTCCTCTTCCTGATCACTGAGCAGATCATCCAGGTCGAGTTCCCCGGCAGCGTCTTCCGCCTCATCCAGCCCTGCAAACGTATCTTCCTGTTCGGTTACCTTCGTGCTGCCCGCATCCCGGTCCATGCCGGAATCTTCGGCATCGTAAGCGGAAGCCAGGAAAGCCTGGATATCTTCGTCGCTGGCCTGCGTTGTGTCTTCTCCGGAGTCTCCGGAGCTGAAAAGCGCATCGATGTCGTCCTGATCCACCTTGCCCAGGGACGCGCGTTCCTCTTCAGGCAGGTCTGCAGCGTCGGCCGCCGTCCTCGGAGACTCTGCGTCGAACAACTCAGTATCGATTACGTCATCGATCTCGTCCTTCTCGCTGTCCGCAGCCGCAGCTGCCGCGTCCGTATCATCGGCAGCCGCCGCGTACGTATCATCGGCAGCCACAGCGGTAGTAGTCGCACCGGCACGGACCGCGGTTTCTGCGCTCTGATGACCGAGAAGCCTCCGGCTGAGTTCCGCGAAATCTCCGGCCACCTTTGCGTCGCCACTCGCGACGAACGCGCCGGCATTGCGCTGTACGAACTCGATGACATGGTTCATGCCTGGAAACGCATCGGCAAATACCATGAGGTAAGCCCGGGCCTTCTCATCCTCAACCTGCTCCTTGACCCGCTGGAACCACAGGTTGTTGAACAGGGCGGCAAGGGACTCCAGTGTGCTGAGCGATTCGACGACAGCGCGCAGTTCGTTTGGGTTCATAATCCATCGTCTCGGTGGTCACATGGCCACCACTCGGCCGCAATACAGCGACCACGCGACCCTGTTGGTCTGCTGTGCGTGGTGGAGCTGAGTCCTCCACAGGTCTCTGGAGTTCGGTAAGCAAGATGCGTGCCTTGGTTACACCGCGGGGCGGCCGGGAGCTTCGAAGCGCCGCGCACTCCCCAGATGCCGCCCACCGACCAGTGGGCTTCCCCATCGGCGGATGGCCGGGGGCTTCGAACGCGCGTAGTGGGACCGTATACCCGGCTGCCCCTGTATTCCATCGGGCAACGACAGGTTTACTGCCACGGTGAACAACAACGGCGCAGGGGACAAATGTTCCGCCATTGGACCAACACTTCCGCTTGCGAGCACGGCCGCACGATCCTTCGGCAGCACAGAAGTGGGAACACCGGAGCTGGATTGCCTGCGCTGTGTTTCCTGCGTCACAGCACACCGGCAACTCCTTCGGTGGGGCGCGGCGCACGCTGCCAACGCGATGCCATCACTGTAGCGGTACCGTCACCGGAAATTCAAACGACAGACAGCATACTGCTGGATTTCCAGGGCGGTAGAAGTGTCTACCTGAAACCCTTCTACCCTTCGCCTTGATTGCCATGCCGCACAATCAAGATCCTTATCATGAACTGCGACAATATGATATGTATGACAATCTGAGGTATAATATAGCTTGCGTTGTAGAGCAGCGAGTAAAGCCACACGGGTTGACCCGGCGGAGCGTAATCGGCGAAGAACACAACCCCCGAAACCCAGTGTGACGTCAACCGAAGCCCATTACCGACCAGAAGGCCCGTGATGAGGATCAGTTGGCGCCTCCAGGGTGCCAGGGTTTTCCAGCGGATGGACCGAACATGCAGCAGTCCACAACCGCCACCCAGCAGACCATATGCGACCGGATAGTCAAGCACCAGCTGCACGGGATGGACTATGATGGGCCGGATCATGAAGTTGACCATTCCGTACGTGATCCCCGCCAGGGTGCCGGTTGCGCTGCCGCGATGCAGGGCCACCAGCATGATGGGCACGGCGTCCAGGCTGATGGATCCCCCGTACAGCAGGTGTGGCAGCGGGATACGGAAAAGCCCCAGAACGACAGCCAGAGCAACGGCCAGCGCTATCTCGGCACAACGTCCCGGGTTGGTGGGCATGGATATCGGCGCCAAGGGTGGCACCCCTCTATGCGGATAAAAAGCAGATGAGCGGCTTGTCGATCATCCACCGGCTCGTTGATGGAGGAAAAGGACTCTCGCCGCGGGCGTAAATCGGATGGGAGACTTGTGGCCGCACCGGCACCCCGCACCCGCACCAGGGCAAGCCCAGGCATTCAAGCGGGAACCCGCTGCGGGCTACCAGCGTCTATGTCGGTGCGGACCTACTTGGTCATGGTTCGTATCCCTCCCTAGACGACCGAAAGGACGCTTCTGGTCCTTTCGGTCGTCGGTTTTCAGGACAGAAAGCGGGCTTACGGCTCAGTTCAGGCGCTTGATGATCATATAGCCTATATCGAGCTCCACAACATCGCTGACCTGTCCCACTTCCAGTTCCAATACGCATTGCTCGACAACCGGCAACAGGTCACCGACACCGAAAAATCCGGTGTCTCCCCCCGTATGAGCATTCGGTGCCAGGGAGTACTGCCGTGCCAGAGTTGCCAGGTCCTCACCGTTGCGGACCCGGGTCAGCAGTTCGTCGGCTCTGGAGTGGCTTCGCACCACGATGTATCGCCCCCGCAGTTCGCCGGCGAGAATGGCACGGGCTGCCTCTATGCGTTCGTCGATGGCATTCAGGATGTAGGGAACCCGGGTTCGGGCTCTGGCCTTTTCATAGTACCGCAGGGCTTCGCCATAGGCTTCCAGGGTCAAGTGCAGATATCCCAGGTTGTTATATGCCTCGAAATCCTCCGGAACGAGCTCGATCACCCGCTGATATGCCGTGATGGCCTGGTCGATGGAGTCGGTAAGGGCATAATAATGACCCAGATACCGGTGTGCCTGGGGATTGGCTGGGTTCAATTGCAGAGCGGTATCCAGGTAGGCGCGTGCCAGCGGCAGGTCACCCTGGTCGGCATCGTTGCGCTGTAACAGAAGGTATGCCAGTGAGCTGGGTATACCCGTTGCCCGCGGGGCCAGCAGACGTGCCTCGCGAACGTAATGCAGGGCGGAATCCAGTTTTCCCGCGCCGACGAAGGCTTCACCCAGCATGGAATAGACTGGCAGCTGACCCGGTTGCTCGCCTAGCGACTTTTTCAGGATGTCGGTTGCCCGGTCATATTCATGGATACGCATGTACAGCGTGCCCATGCGGTTGAGAAACATGGCGCTGCCCGCGCCCGCGTCCAGCGCCTGCTCGTACTCGCGGACCGCTGCCTGGATCAAGCCCTGGGCCAGGAACCGCTCTCCCTGCTGCACATGCTGCAAGATGAGCGGTTCCTCGTCCGCAGCGGCTGGCGACAGGATTGGCAACGCCGTCAAAAACAGCATCAACAGCATCATCGATGGTGTCCACCAACGGTCGGATACGCCCAAGGGTGAAATTGCCGTGAAGATCCGGATAAGAGTAGGTTGCACCAGGCCTATGCGACCGGTATCTGGCTGGTTGTGGAGCTTACTGCGTGCATCCGGACGATCTTCCCAGTTATCACTTTGACAGGACAGAGGTCGCCCCGACAGGCACCTGCCCGGAGGATCGAGTCCACAGGATGCGACGATCACGACTGCAGCTGGCGCAGCACCTCCTGCGTGATTCGCGTCACCAGATCCTGTGATCCGCTCTCCACCTTCCCAGTGTCCCGGCCGGATCGTCCGTCTGTCGCAGCAGTTTCCGCTGTCTGTTGCTGCGGCAACGTGGCTTTCATATCACAACCCGGCCGGTCACTGATACCGTACCGGCTGCGGATACTCACCAGATCCTGCACGTCCCCGGCAGACAACGTCTTCACCTGCCCAAGCTGGTGCGCGGTAAGCGCGATTTTGGCAAAATGCTCCACGGTTTCCAGTTTGAAGTGAGCATCCATGACGTGCTTGCCCAGCGTCACTACGCCATGGTTGGCCATGAGTATGGCATCATATTGGGCAATCAGCGGTTTCATGGGCTCGACGATGTCGTCACCGCCTGGTTTGCCGTACTGTGCCAGTGGAATGCCGCCCAGACTGAGGATGACTTCGGGCAGAACGCACTGCGTGAGCTCGATGCCGGCAACGGCAAAGCCGGTGGCTGTGGGAGGATGAGCGTGTACCACGGCATGGATGTCCGGACGCATGCGGTATATCTCCAGGTGCATGCGAACCTCTGAGGATATCTTCATGCTGCCCGCTACCTGGGTGCCCTCGAGGTCGCATATCGCGAGCATGTCCTCCGTCAGAAATCCCTTGCTGACGCCCGTGGGCGTGCACAAGACACGATCTTCGCTCATGCGAGCGGAGATGTTGCCGTCATTGGCGGCCACATAACCCCGCTCGTATATTCGCCGTCCCACCTCGCAGACATCGCGGCGCAGTGCGTACATCGATATCATCTTACCACCTCGTATGCAGTAGACCATGGACTGGTGAAAAAGCCGGGACCGGCGTTCAGATTACCGCTCCGCATATGTGCCGCTCCGGCATTCAGCCACCTGCACGGTCCGGTTCCTGGTGTCCGTTGAACGGGTAGCATCATTCCTGCTGACCGGAAACCGGAACAGAACGCAAGGGGAGCATGCCGGCAAGATGCTCATGGGGCCGCGGAATGACATGCACCGAGATCACCTCTCCCACACGACTGGCCGCAACCGCACCGGCGTCTACCGCAGCCTTTACCGCGCCGACATCACCCTGTACCACTACGGTGACATAACCGCCGCCGATCTGCTGCCAACCGATGATCTGGACGCTGGCCGTCTTGACCATGGCGTCCGCCGCTTCCACCATCGGTACCCAGCCGCGTGTTTCGATCATGCCCAGTGCCGAGCCCATGCGTCCACCGCCAGCCTTTAGGCCCCTCAATGCCCGGAATGCGTGCACATCCAGACTTCCGCTGCCCCCAAAACACCCTGCGGCTGCATAACGTAGAATCACCACGCCCTGTCGTCAAGCACGCAGCATGGCGCGTAACTCTCCGACACGGACTTCAGGCTGTGCGGCGGCACCTCTGTAGTTCGGTGTCTGTCCCGTGCCGATCATGCCTTGAACAGGAAATGGACTACGTCGCCGTCAGCGATGAGGTAATCCCGACCCTCGGTACGCACTCTGCCCTTCTCTCGAACTGCCGTCATACTGCCCGTTGACAGCAGTTCATCAGATGACACCACTTCGGCACGTATGAACCCGGATTCCATGTCGCTGTGAATGCGACCGGCGGCCCGGGCTGCCGTCGTGCCCCGTGGCAACTGCCAGGCCTGGAGCTTTGCGTGCGCCATGGTGTAGAATGTGATCAGGTTCAGAAGCTCGTATCCGGCCAGGATCAAACGCTCCATCCCCGTTTTTTCCAGCCCTAATGCGCTGAGAAACTCCTGGCGTTCCTCCAGACTCAGCTGAACCACCTCGGATTCGATTTGCGCCGCTACGGGAAGCACCCTGTCCGTCCCGACGGCAGCAGCTACCGCGGCAGTCGAAGCACCTCCTTCGGGCAGGTCGTCTTCATGGATATTGGTCACGTACAGCATGGGCTTTGAGGTCAGCAAGTGATGCCCGCGCAAGGCCTTGACAGCTTCTGGTTCCAATTCCAGCGACCGCACAGGCACACCGCGAGCCAATCCCTCGCGCGCCTGGTGCAGGACCTGCAACTCGGCGCGTTCCGGCGCCTGCGGTTGGGTTTGCACCACCTTTTCGAGCCGTGGCAACGCGCGTTCCACCGCTTCCAGGTCGGCCAGCAGCAGTTCAGTCTCTATGGTGTCAATGTCCCGCAGAGGATCGACGTCGCCCTCCACATGAGCGACATCATCATCGGCGAAACACCGGAGTACATGGATCAGCGCGTCAGCTTCCCGGACGGTATGCAGAAACCGGTTCCCCAGGCCTTCTCCCCGGCTGGCCCCGCGCACCAGCCCGGCGATATCCACGAACCGTATGGTTGTGGCCGTGCACTTATCCGGATTGAGCAACGCGTTCAGCCGCTGCAACCGGTCATCGGGAACCTGGACTACACCGACGTTGGGCTCGACCGTGCAGAACGGATAGTTGGAAGCTTCTGCCTGGGAGGCGGTCAGTGCGTTGAACAGCGTTGATTTGCCGACATTGGGCAGACCGAGAATGCCGATGTTCAGTGCCATGGCGATAACTGGGTTGAAGGGTTACGGGTGATTTACGCGGCGCTATCCTCCTCCACCAGGAGTCCCGGCTTGACCATCAGAGTCTTTTCCCGGCGAATCACCGCCTTTCCAGGCGCCGCGCCGCGCGGTCGCGACACATACTTGGCCAGGGTATACACTACCGGCACCTTGCTGGAATTGCGCCCCTTGCTCCAGTACGCGGCCAGGCTGGCGGTCTCCTCCAGTGTGCGGCCATCGGGTTCGTCCTTCCGCTCCTCCCGTCGCAGGATCACATGAGCTCCGGCATACCCGTGTGCGTGAAACCACAGGTCATTCTGCGCAGCCAATTTGTGGGTCAACGCATCGTTCTCGCGGTTGTTGCGTCCGGCCCAGACCGACCAGCCCGTGCTCGTGCGATAACGCCGCGGACGGCCCCGATAGTCGGCTTTGGCGGTCCTGCCCTGGGTGCCTCCGGAAAGGTATATGTCCATGTCGTCCCGTATTCCGAGCCACTGTTCGGCCCGGGCGTATCCGCTGGAATCGTCGAGTTCGAGCTCCTGCAGCAGCGTCTGCGCCTGCTGCAGACGGGCCCGGCAGTTCTCCAGCACGGCCGGGAGCACTGCCCGGCGGCGGCGCAGTTTTCCGGCTGCACGCAGCAACCGGGCCGCTGTGTCCGCCGGCCGGGTGTCCGGCTCCAGCGCAATGCGCAGCAGCTGATTTCCTTCTATATCGTGGACGTCGCGGAGGCATACCTCGGTGCTGTGGTCCGGCACCTCATGCAACCTGGCCATCAAGGTATTGCCCATGCGCTGGAGTTCGTCCGCACGCTCCGTCTCCATCAAGTCGGCGACGAGAGCTCGTTCACGGCGTTGCAACCGTCCGGCAACCGTCCGCAGGCGTGACGCAACCTTGCGTCGACGAGTCAGGACGGAACCCTCAACATTCTCTTGTAAAGCAATTTGCGTCATAGCCTTACTGACGCTTTCGTACTGCCGGACCCTGCCTCTGACGCGTGTCGGCTGCAGCCCGGATAAACACCACCGTCCGCCTTCCTGCCACAGATAGCAACCCCCTCGGACTGGATGAGCATAGACCTGTCGGCAGATCGACCAGAGTTCCGTCAGCACTCCTTCGTCCGCCTGATCCGTGTCAACACCGGCGCATAAACCGGCCCGATGCAGTATTTCACGCATACAGGGGCGGTCCATCATGGCCAGAGACCGGGCAGCGGCCCGCTCCAATTTGCCGCTGTGCTGCCGGACCGCCGCGCTGAACTCGGAATACGGATCGATGTTGGGCAACAGACGTTTGCTCCCATGCGGTGCCACATACGGGGTACCAGGATCGAGCCTTGGCCCGGAAGGACCGCGCTGTCCCCAGTATCCCAGGGTCACGGCATCCGCTTCGCGCAGCAGTACGGCCACGATCCAGGGAGAGAGCAACTCCACCAGAAGCACCCCGTACGAGGCCCGGCCGCTGCGGGTGACGCGCTCCAGACGCAGATGGATGATGCGATCCCGCGCCTGAGCTTCAACCGCAATGATGCGGGCGCGCAGCAGATAGCGCAAGGGCGAATCATGCTGCCCGGCGCTCAATCGGGTGCATTGCCCGGTGCTGAGAAACAGGCCCTCCCGGCCCTTCCCGATGCAGACCGTCAGCCGTTGTCCGGACTCACAGGTGAGCTCAAGACCATCAGCACCGCTGCGGGCTTCCATGATGCGCTGGGCTGCGAGTGCATCATGCAGTTCAGCGGCCAGCGTGTTCAGGGTGAAATAGTCGTAACCCATGGCGGCGGTTGGCGCGAGTGCGGCGTATCAGAAAAACACGGCGAGTGAGCACCACGTAGTGGGCCGGAGTGTATGGCGCTCGGACAGGGACATAGACGGATCGCGCAGCGATTGGTCCATTGAAGCGAACGTGCCGGTCCGGACACTAGGTGTTGAGATGCCGCAGGGTGGCCTGCAGTTTCTCCAGACTGTCGCGGTATTCTCCGTACCGCTCCCGTTCGCGCTGCACGACATCGTCAGGAGCTCTGGACAGAAATTGCTGATTTGCCAGTTTGGCTTCCGCGCCTTTCACCAGCTGCCGGTATCTGGCCACCTCCTTTTCCAGACGACGCCGCTCAACATCCAGGTCGATCAAGCCCTTCAGCGGCACGAACACCTGGAGGTTCCCGATCACAGCGCTACCGGCGGTCTCAGGCTGGCGCAGGCCAACACCGATCTCCACGGTCTCCGCCCGGGTCAGCAGGGCCACATAATCCCTGCCGGCCTGCAGTTGGGCAGCTGCCTGCTCCGATCCCGCCGAGATCAGCAGCTGCACCTTTTTTGCCGGTGGCACGTTCATCTCCGCGCGGATCTGGCGGACCACCGCGACCACATCCTGAACCAACTCCATGGCCGACTCGGCTTCAGCATCCCTGAGTCCTGGCGTAGCAGCCGGCCAGGCATCGATCATGATGCTGGCGCTGCGATCCTCCAAGGGCAACGCCTGCCATAGATGCTCGGTCGTGAAGGGCATGACGGGGTGCATGAGCCGCAGCGCCTGCTCCAGCGTGTGAACCAGGGTGGCCTGGACATGCCGCCGAGCCACGGCGTTGTTGCCCTGGAGCCGGGCTTTGGCAATCTCGACATACCAATCGCAGTAATCACGCCACAGGAAGTCATATAACTGCCGGGTAACCTCACTGAAACGGAAGGCCTCCAGGCTACGGGTCACGGCCTCCACGACGGTCGTCAGCCGGCTGCGGATCCAGCGGTCCGCCAGCTCCGTACCGATGCCCGGTATGGGGCCCGGCTCATATCCGTCCAGATTCATCAACACGAAGCGAGCGGCATTCCACAGCTTGTTGCAGAAGTTCCTGCCAGCCTCCGCACTGGCGGCTGATACGACTACATTATCGACGATCTCCGCGTCAAAGCGGACATCCTGAGAAGCTCCGGCCTGAGCCAGGAGACTGTAGCGAGTGGCGTCAGCACCGTACTTCCCGACCAGATCCAGCGGATTGAGCCCGGTACCCAGGCTCTTGCTCATCCGCCGGCCATCTTTGGTCAGGACGGTAGGGTGCACCAATACCGTTCGGAACGGGATGTCCCGGACACATTCCAGCGAGGTCATCACCATACGCAGTACCCACAGGTACAGAATATCCCGCGCCGTGATCATGAGGTCGGTGGGATAGAAATAGCCGAGTTCCGGAGTTTTCTCCGGCCAGCCCAGAGTAGCAAAGGGCCACAGCGCCGAAGAGAACCAGGTGTCCAGAACATCCGGATCCTGGACGAGATCCTGGCGACCGCAGTCCGGGCACGATTCCGGTTTGTCGACGCTGACCACAGGCCGTGCGCCTGCGGCTACGGAAACCCGGAAACTGCCTTCGGCCAGCGCCTGTTCCCGGTCCATACCCAGCATGGGCTCCAGTCCGTCCCGGCTGCAGTGAAGGCAGTACCAGGCCGGAATCCTGTGCCCCCACCAGATCTGCCGTGACAGAGCCCAGTCCTTGATGTTCGCCAGCCAGTCGATGGCGTATTCCCGGAACCGTTCCGGAATGTACTCTACCCGCCCCTCCTGCAACACCGGCAGGGTTTGCTGCGCCAGTTCCTGCATGTTCATGAACCACTGTTCCATGGGAAGCGGTTCGATGACTGTGCCGCATTTGTCATGATGCGGCACAGCATGGGCGTAAGGCTGGGTATCGACCAGGAGATCCTGTTCGCCGAGGGCTTTCAGAACAGCCTCCCTGCAGGTATACCGGTCCATACCGGCATACGCGCCGGCCGCTTCCGTCATGGCCCCCTCGAAGCCGATGACCTGGATCTGGTCCAGGCCGTGACGCAGACCGAGTTCATAATCATTGGGGTCATGTGCGGGTGTGACCTTGACCGCCCCACTACCCATTTCCGGATCAGCATACGAATCTGCCACGATGGGTATCGAACGGTTCATCAGCGGCAGGACGACCTGCTTGCCGACGGCGGCGCGCCAGCGTTCATCATCCGGGTGAACGGCTACAGCCGTGTCCCCCAGCATGGTTTCAGGCCGGGTGGTAGCCACCACCACGTCCGGGGCACCATTCCGGCCTGGGTAACGTATGTGCCATAGATGCCCCTCCAGTTCCCGTTCATCGGTTTCCAGATCCGAAATCACGGTTCCGCACCGGGGGCACCAGTTGATCATGCGGGTTCCGCGGTAGATCCAGCCATGCTCCTGATAACGCCGGAAGGCTTCCAACACGGCTTTGACATAGGCATCGTCCAGCGTGAAGCGAGCCCGCTTCCAATCGTATGAGCACCCCAGACGGCGAAGCTGATCGTAGATGGCGTCACCATACTTCCGGCGCCAGTCCCGGATGCGTTCCAGCAACTCCTCCCGCCCCAGGTCATACCGGGATTTACCCTCGGTCTCCAGCAGCTCCTGTTCCACCTTCATCTGCGTGGCTATACCGGCATGATCCGTTCCCGGCAGGCAGAGCGTCTCGAAACCCTGCATGCGCTTCCAACGGATGAGGCAGTCGTGTATGGCATGCTGGATCGCATGCCCCATGTGCAGTTCGCCGGTTACATTGGGAGGCGGAATGGTGATGCAGAACGGCTGACGATCCGGACGCACCCGGGCACCGAACAGCCCCTTTTCCTCCCAAAAAGCGTACCAGGAGTGTTCCACTTGGACCGGATCATACACCTTGGACAGCATGTTGCCCTCGTATTCCCTTGCGAACGACCACCCTCGACACCCCCTGCTGCTTACGCCCCCTCTACTATCCACTCAAGTTCCGGACAGAACGGACGAAGAACAGGGTACGGCGCCTCGATGCCCCAACAGCGAGACAAGGCGAAATTTTCAATATAAACGTCGCTGCCTGGCTTGACAATCGGCCGAATGTGGATGGATAGTGAAGGAGCCATGTAGTATCGCGGGTGGATCGCGTTCGTGGGGAGTCCCTCCACTCATACCCGCGCGCCATCGCTGGCGCGCTCCGAGGAGCGAGACGCCCGGCCACGGTCCTGTTCACGCGCGTCTCGAACCCGTGTCGGGGCTTGCCCCCCATGCGCTATCCATTCAGACAACGTAGTGGAAACACTAGCCTGGCCGGTATTTTGCTGATGCAAGGTGTGGCCTGCATCCATTCGACAGCGTTGACAACGCCTCGACGGAGCAAACAACGTGTCCAAAGCACTGCGTTCCTGCCTGAAAACCACGGTTTCTGTTGTGGGTGTCCTCATTTTGCTGGGATCCATGGCACTGTCCGCTCTGGCCATTCCAGTGCTTCTGCTGGCTCTGTTCTGGCTGGTGTGAGACTGAGCCGGGTGGTTCCCCCCTTCCGTCATCAAACAGAACGCGCCCTGCCGGTAAAATTTTCCCTGTGGCTCGGTATGCGAAAGCCCTTCGGCAGCGGTCACCGCGTTCGGACTCTGTGTGTGCTCCACTGAGGCTGCCCCACGTTCCCGGCATGCACCGCTGGCGAAGGCTTGACTGTCGCTCGAGAACCGAGGTCGAGGCGCAAGGGCTTTACAGCGGGGTAGCCAGGCCTTTATATACCGAGTTTGTCATGTCGACCGTAGTGCGACCGCCGCTGTCTCCGGCAACCCGGTTCATTCGGCTGAAGGGATCTCGCTGACCACCATGTCAAGATGGGCGCACCTTCTCACCGAACAGGTCAATCCCGCCACGCAGCATATCGACGAATTGTCCACGGTCGACATGCTCACCGTGATCAACCGCGAAGACGCCCTGGTCGTGCCCGCTGTGCAGCGGCAACTGCCCGTCATCGCACGGGCGGTCGACCTGGTAGCCCGGCAGCTGGACGCCGGCGGACGCCTGTTCTATATGGGTGCCGGGACCAGCGGCCGCCTGGGCATACTGGACGCCTCCGAGTGTCCGCCCACCTACAACACGGATCCGGAGATGGTCCAGGGGCTGATTGCCGGTGGCCGTGAGGCCGCTTTCCGGGCCATCGAAGGGGCTGAAGACCATCCGGAAGCCGGAGCCGAGGATCTGCGCCAGCGTTCCGTACACCCTGCGGACGTGGTCATGGGTATTGCCGCCAGTGGGGTAACTCCGTATGTACACGGCGGTCTGGCCCATGCCCGTGCCGTCGGATGCGCCACCATTTTCTTCACGTGCAGTCCCACGGCCCTGAAGCTGATCACGGCCGACATCAGCATCTGTACGGAGGTGGGGCCGGAAGTGATCACGGGCAGCACGCGCATGAAGGCCGGCACGGCCACCAAACTCGTACTGAACATGATAACCACCGGGGCCATGGTCCGGCTGGGCAAGACGTATGGCAATCTCATGGTGGACCTGAAACCGACCAACGCCAAACTGCGCAACCGTTCCGTGCGCATCTTGTCCACCCTGACCGGGCTGGCGCCACAGGCGGCCCAGCAGACGCTGGATACCGCCGGCGGCCGTCTGAAGGTTGCGCTGACCATGGAATTCTGCGGGGTACCGGCGGCAGCGGCCGAAACGCTGCTGGAAGCCCATGGCGGAGTCATCAAGCAAGTCCTCCAGCAGCACGGAAACTCGGGAGACCAGCCGTCCCATGGATGAACGCAGGCTCGGAGTCACTGATCTGGTCGTGTCGCGTCTGGGACTGGGCACCGTCGAACTCGGTATGGCGTATGGTATCGGCTTGCCCCCACCACCGGACGACCGGGAGTGCATCGCGATGTTGCGCCAGGCGCAAGAATTGGGCATCACCTTCATCGACACGGCGGCGGCCTATGGCCGCAGTGAGGAACTGGTAGGACGGGCTTTCGAGGGAACCGCCGACAGACCCGTGATCGCCACCAAGGCCAATACGCGTCTGGCTGGTGCGGCGCAACCCTTACGGGGAGCGGCCCTGCGCGACCAGTTGCACACCTCCGTTGCCACCAGCCTGCGACAGCTCAGGCTGGACTCCCTGGACCTGCTACAGTTCCACAACCTGGAGCCGGAGCAGATGGACGACGACCTGTTAGATTGTATGGATGAACTGGGTCGTCAGGGCATGGTGCGTCACTGGGGAGCGTCTACGTACGGCGAGCAGACACCCCGGGCGGTTCTCGCTCATGGTCGTGGCTTGTCCACGCTGCAGCTGGCTTTCAGCCTGCTGGACCGCCGCCTGGAGCAGGATCTGCTGCCCCAGTGCGCCGCGTCCGGCACCGGCGTGATCATCCGTTCGGCGTTCCTCAAGGGTGTGCTGACTCCCAGGTATGCCGATCTTCCCGGCCACCTGGAGCCGTTGCGCCAGGTGGCCGCGCAGGCGGACCGGCTGGCCGGTGAAGCCGGTATGCCATTGACGGAAATGGCCATGCGGTACGCGGCGCATTGCCCTTTCGCGCACGTGGTTCTGTGCGGCACCGGAAGTGCGGATGAGTTGAAAGCCAATGTGCGCGCTGTCCAGGCCGGCCCCCTGCCCGCGGACCTGCAGACAGCTATCCGCCAGTTGCACGTGGCTGACGAAGAACTGCTCAACCCCTCCACCTGGGGCTTCTGATCGCCAGCGGCCGAGGGGAGGCCCCATGCAGGAAACAGGCTACCGCCAATGAATGGGGGTCGGTGCCGCCGGACAGTCACCATGAACGCGACCTTCCCGCCGGAATGCCAGCTCCCATACGGACAGCCATATCTTGGGAACTCAGGCGCGCCCCATCGTCCTCAACCGGATTAGAGGATACATGCTCACCAGAACGCCAGTACCCTGCCCAGGCACAGCCATCGAAGAATTGGATACGCCGGTCCTGCTGGTGGATCTGGACGTCTTCGAAGCCAACCTCGCCACCCTGTTGTCGTACTGCCGGAATCACGGTACGTTGTGGCGCCCCCACAGCAAATCCCATAAATGCCCCGCCATCGCCCGTCTGCAACTTCAGGCAGGAGCCTGCGGCATCACCTGCGCCAAACTCAGCGAAGCAGAACTCATGGTGGCCAACGGCATCGGTCCCGTACTGCTGGCCAACCAGCTGGTTACGCGGTCCAAACTGGACCGCCTGGCCCGCCTGCAGGAACGGCAGGAAGTCATTCTGGCTGTGGACGGCCCCTCCGGGGCGGCGCTGGCGGGCCAGGCCGCCTGCGATCACGGTGTTTGCATACCCGTGGTGCTCGAGATGGACATCGGCATGAACCGGGTCGGTGTCCGTGCCGGAGAGTCCGCACGGCAACTCGCCCGGCGGCTAGCGGACACGCCGGGCCTGGAGTTGCGTGGCCTCATGGGTTACGAAGGTCATGTGCTGGCGGTGCAACCCCGGGAAGAAAAGGTCCGCGCCTGCCACCAGGCCCTGGATATCCTCCTGGAAACCAGAACCCGGCTGGAAGCGGATGGACTTCCATTACCGGTGGTCAGTGCCGGAGGCACCGGCTGTTACGATATCACCGCCGCATATCCCGGCATTACCGAGATCCAGGCCGGAGGCGGTGTATTCATGGATGCCATGTACCGGTATAAATTCCATGTCGACACCCTGGATTTCGCTCTGACCTGCCTGACCACGGTCACCAGCCGTTCCGCCTCCCATGTGGTCGTCGATGCCGGCTTCAAGACCCTGTCGGCGTACCATCAGCCACCAACCCTGCTCGATCGGGACGATCTGCAACTCCGCTACCTGTCCGCCGAACACGGTGTCTTCGATCTGCAACCCAACGCCAAGGGCCCGGCCGTCGGTGACCAGCTGCGGCTGGTCGTCGGATATAGCGACTCCACCACGGTCCTGCACGACCGTTTTCTGGGCATCCGCAACGGCCGGGTGGAACGCATCTGGCAGATCGAAGGCCGTGGCTGCCTGGACTGACAGGATGATTACGGTAACTCCGTGAACCTGCTGGTGATCAGCATCGACAGCCTGCGGCTCGATCACGCGCCGCGGATCTCGGCGACGGTTTCCGCGCCTCGCTTTGTGGCACAGACACACGGCTTCCAGGCGTACGCATGCTGTTTCAGCGTGGCCTCGGCTACACGGCCGGTACACGCATCTGTGTTCAGCGGCGTCTATCCCTTCGAGCACGGAGTCACCGGCCAGCGTTCACCCGCCGTCAATCCCGTCACACCGGATTTGATGATGGCTTTGCGTACACAGGGCTGGCAGGTCCATGGGTATTCGGAAGCCCGGACTGTTTTCACCGGCTTGCCGGTGGCCGGGTTCCTGCAGGACCTGGACGCGCGGCCGCAGGCAGGTCTGGAGCAATTGGCCCGGCATGTTCATGTTCCTGCGGCTGACCGCACGGCGCTTTTCGTGCATTACTGGAGCACTCATACGCCGTATGGCGCAACCGATGGCCGTGCCCTGGGCGAAGTAGGCCAACTGCTGGCCGCCGGACGCGTCGACCAGGTCAGAGAGCGCTATCAGGCTGCCGTGGTGGAGTTGTTCGAACAGAAACTGGCGCCCCTGCTGGAAGCTCTGGACCGCAACCGGTGGATCATCGTGGTATTCAGCGACCACGGCGAAAGCTGGACGACCGCGGAACCGTATCACGGCCAGACGCTGCGTAACACGGTGATCCGGGTGCCTCTGTACATGCACATGCCGGGAACGCACATGGCCGCGGCCGACAGTCTGGTGTCGCTGGTGGATATCGCGCCGACGCTTGCCGACCGGCTTGACCTGGATATGGAGAGCCCGCTTTCCGGCGTCAGCCTGCTGCGGCCGCTGCCGGCGCGCTGCTGTCTGGCGCAGATCGATCCGGTTCCCGGGCCGGATCTGCCCGGAGTCAGCGATCCTTCAGCGTATGTCAGCTCCAGCGCGAATTCCTTGTGGTCCGTGTTCAACCTGGCGCGCAAGCTCACCGGCGAAAGCGATTCCGACCGGCTGGTACTGGAGGACACGCTGAGTGAGCACCCTCTTCAGGAGCCGGGAACGCAGCAGCACCTTCTTGCCTGCTACCGGGAGATGGTCGCTGCCTCACCGTACCGTCGCATCCGGACATCCGCCCCGCAGACGGACGAGGATCTGCTGGACCAGCGGCTGCGGGACCTGGGCTACCTCGCCTGAGCGACCTGTATGGTCCTACGGCACGGACCGTATATCGGCCGTCCGGGTGTCCGTGTCGAACACCGCATAGGTACTCTTCCCGAAACGTCCCATCAGTTCCCCGGGATTGAGCAGGAGCACACCGTTCAGACGCTCCTGGAAGGGCGTGTGATCATGCCCGTAACAGACCAGATCGTACCGCCCACTGCGCCCCAGACCCTGAGCGATCGTGGGATAGTGGTTGGCAGCGATGCGCACTCCGTCAAGTTCGATCTCAGCCAGTTCGCCATGCAGTTGCACGTGGCCGAAGCGTGCCGCCTGCCGGGTCAGGAGCCACTTGTCGCCATCGTTGTTGCCCCACACCACATGCAGCGGCACGGCAACGGATTCGGCCAGCTGCACCAGCGTAAACGGCGCACAGAGGTCGCCGCAGCACACCAGAGCGTCAGCCGACCGCATGGAGTCCAGCGCCCGTTCCAGCGCCCAGATATTGTCGTGAATATCGGAGCATACGACCAGTTTCATGGTTTGTCTCTCGTGGAATTCAGGCTTCGGGCAACCTGTCAGCCAGTTCGGCATACGGTTCAGGGAGAAGGCGCAGCACAGACTGCCAGCGCCGCACATCACCGAACCGGCTGCAGTCAGGTACGAAGCCGAGTTTGAGGTAGGTTCGGATGGCCGGTATACGGAAATCGTCCGTACGCAGATACACCGGACGCACCGGCAACTGGCCGGCAGCGCGCAACGCACCGGCCGCAGCCTGGCGCCCCAGGCATCTATGCTGATGCTCCGGGTGAACGGCCACCCAACCTACTTCCCAGGCGGGGATCCCAAGCATCACCCGGTCGTACATCCCGGCGCAGGCCACCAGCTGCTTTCCCTGAACCACGAAGGTCTGCGTGGAACGCACGAGATCCGGATATAACTGGGCTCGAGCCCGCTCCGGATCCCAGTGCCCCAATTCTCCATTGACCGCCAGCAACTGATACCAGCCTGCCTCGTCGCCGTCGGTGAGTCCGCGCCTGGTATACCCTGTCGCATCCGCAAGCGGCACCGTCTCGAGAGAGCCGGAAAACCACATCAGAAGCTGCGGCCTTGGGATCTTGCGGCGGGGCAACCGGTTGATCAACAGCTGCAGCAGGCTCAGGTTCCTGAGGCTCCGGCTAGTCCGCCGCATCGGTACCTGCCCGACGCCGGAGCAGCGATGATTTGTACCGTTCGGGATTGAAAGCTTCCACTCTGACGAGGCGACACTGCGGAAAGGCGTCTGCCAGGCCATGGGGAGCCAGCTGGTCATACCCCAGCGCGATGACTTGGGGATCGATATCTCTGACCACCTGCAGAAAATCTCCTCCTGCATGCCCCAGCCGGACCTCCATCGCGATGCCGAGGCCGGCTACCCGGCGGCGCCGTTCTTCTTCCGGATGGTCCGGACGCCGGCCCTTGATGCGGAGTACGTTCTCATCGCGGGCCACAACCACGTACAATTCATCTCCGAGAGCAGCGGCCCGTTTCAAGAAGAACTCATGCCCGCGATGCAGATGATCGAAAGTGCCACAGCACAGCACCCGGCGGGGCTGGGCTTCCGGCCTGCATCCGTCACTCGCCATCGCGCCTCCTGTCCACCCAGAAATCCATGCCGTGATCCGCCTTGAAAATGGCACCGAATCGTTCGGCATCATCCAGGCTACTGAAAAAACCGATGCGCACCCGGTGAGTTTGTCCCCGGGCGGCCGCGATGCGGTACGCCGGATAACCTTCGCTTTTGAGTTTCCGCACCAGCCTGTCCGCGCCGGCCCGGTCACTGAAAGATCCAACCTGCACTACGAAAGTACCGTCCGGATCCATGACGACCGGCAGCGAAGGACCAGCCGGATCTGCCTCTTCCAACGGCTGCGGGGTGGGTGCAGGAGGAGGTTCCGAAGGCATCACAGGGGTTCGTTCCGGACGCACGGAGAGTGAACGATCATCCGGGTCCGAAGTCTCACGCATACGGGTTCGGGCTCTCTCCCCGGAGGCCGCGACCGGGCCGGCGTCCGTATCCACGGGTTGCCGGTCTGCTTCTGTCCGGTCCCGATCATCGAGAAAGACCAGTTCGTAGCGTTCCGCCGCATCTGCTGGATCCTCTCCTGCCTCATCACGCCGGTCCACTTCGCCGCCACATCCGTAGATCAACAGACCGACGACTGCAAGCAGCCTCAGCTGCCCCAGGGATGCCCGTCGCGACCGCAGAATCTCTCCGGCCCGGCAGTTTCTGCCAGGCAGGCGCTCATCCATGCGCAGCCCTGAGCGCATCCAGCTGTATCTCCAGAGTGCGCTCCACGTCCTCATCGCTGTGCACCAGAGAAGGGAAAAGGCACTCATACTGCGACGGCGGCAGGTAGATGCCGCGTTCCAGGGCCGCCCGGAAATACCTGCCGAAAAGTTCGGTGTCCGCTGTGCTGACGCTGGCATGATCGACGATCTCCTGTCCGGTGAAGAATAGGCAGACCAGACCACCTAGCTGGTACACCCGGTAGTCCAGGCAAAGAGTTGAGAGGTTGGCCCGCATGCCCTCCGCCAGGCGGGTGGCGATGGCCTCGAGCCGGTCGTACACCCCCGGTTCGGACAGCATGCGCAACTGTTCCAGTCCGGCAGCCACGGCCAGTGGGTTACCCGACAAGGTCCCTGCCTGAGATATGCGCCGACCGCAGGGTGAGACGTGTTCCATGTATTCACGCCTGCCGCCATACGCCGCCAGCGGCAGTCCCCCTCCTACGATTTTTCCCAGGCAGGTCAAATCCGGAAGAACGCCAAAACGCTCCTGGGCGCCGCCGGGGGCCACACGAAACCCGGTGATCACTTCGTCGAAAATGAGTATCGTGCCCGCTGCCCTGGTGAGCTGCCTCAAGCGCTCCAGAAAGCCCGGCCGTGGGGGTACCAGACCCATGTTGCCGCCAACAGGCTCCACGATGACGGCGGCTATCTGGTCCGGATGCTGCCGTATGGCCTGCTCCAGCGCGTCCGCATCATTATAGGGCAACGCGATGGTGTCTGCCGCCACCCCAGCGGGTATACCCGGGCTGTCCGGTGCTCCCAGCGTCAAGGCCGACGAACCGGCTTTGATCAGGAAGCTGTCCCCATGGCCATGCCAGCATCCTTCGAACTTGACGATTTTGTCCCGGCCGGTAACCCCGCGCGCCAGCCGGACGGCTGACATGGTGGCTTCAGTACCGGAACTGACCAGGCGCAGCATTTCCACGGAAGGGACCATGTCGGCTACCTGGCGGGCCAGAGCGGTTTCCAGGGTAGTGGGGGCACCGAAGCTGGTGCCTCGAGAACAGGCCCTAGAAACGGCATCCACAACACGCGGATGAGCATGGCCGAAAATCAGCGGTCCCCAGGAACACACGTAGTCGATGTACTCATTGCCGTCGATGTCGAAGATTCGGCTGCCCTGGCCGTAATCGATAAACGGGGGATCTCCCCCCACCGCGCCGAAAGCGCGCGCCGGACTGTTGACTCCGCCGGGGATATAATGCTGCGCTTCGGCAAAGGCTCTGGTTGAATTCTGTCCCAGTCTCATTGTCCTCCCTATGGGCTGTATACCACTGTGCGTGTTCTGGTCCTTCCGGGCATGATCAGGCTTCGGCGCGTCCGTCACTCCGGTTTGCGGGATTGTCCGTCCGGGGCCGCGGCGGCGTTGATCAGGATTGTCAGTACCCTGCCGCTTGCCGGCCTGCCGCGGCAGTCTGATATCCTGGCACTCTGCGGACGCCTGACGACACCGCAACCGGTTCATGCCGGGCGGGGATGAACCCCATCATGGCGGCATGGTTTCCGGGTCCGGATGCGTCCCCCAGGTGTTGCTTTCCGGTGCAAGCGCAGGGATTCGGTGCACGCAACCGGGTCATTCCTGGTCACGTTCTCCCCTGTCGGCCACGGAGTCCACCAGGCCGGTGATACGCACAGCCATCATGTCGGTAACCACCACAACCTCGCCCCAGGCGAAGCGTCTTCCGTTGACGCGCACATCGAAGGACTCGCCAGCCAGTTTGTCCAGCTCGATGACGTCCTGCTCCTTGAGGTTGATGATCTCGCGCACCGTCATGGGTTTCCGGCCCAGCTCTACCGCGACGTCGACGACCACGTTGTGCAGCCGCGACGTCGATGGTTTTCGTTTGGGCGGAACGCCGGGCTCGAGCTGCGGCAGATGCACCAGCTGGATCTCTTCCCCGTCTTCCGCACTGACGGAGTCGGAGCCCCTTGCCTGCATGGTTCCTGACGCCCCGGCAGCATCCGCGTCACCTGCATGGACTATCACCGGATCCGCGCTGTCGTCGTCCTCGATCCGTTGCCGTTCCAGGTGGGTTACGGGTGCAATCCGATCGGCCGGAACATCCAGGGTCTCTCTGTCGGTTGCCAGCCGCTGTCGAGCATCGCTGCGGCCTTTGTTGCTCTCCTGGGTCATAACGGTTTCCCGAGTGCGAGGTGACACTGGCGCCGTCCCATGCGACGGGTGAGCGTTGTGCATGGAGACGGGCGAGCGGCGCTCGTCAGTGTGAAAGGTTGGCGCGGCTCTCCCGTCCGGCCGCCCGAGCGCGGGTATGACTCAGCCCTGTGGCCTCCGGTATGCCAAGATAACGCTAAGCCGCTCTATATTCAAGCCGTTACGATTTGTCTTGCTCCCCCGGTCGAGCGATCCCGAAGACGTATCCAGGCCGGAGCCGGCCTACACCAGGCAGACCGGTGGAACGGCTGTGCGAACCATGCGCCACGATGTCTATACGTCACTTATCGGCCTGATCAGGGAACAGCCGCGTCTATCAGGGCGCAGGATAGTCTGCAGGCATTCGTTGGCGTCGCTCAGGGTCAGATGCTGGTATGCTGTCAGAAAATCGAAAGGCTGAGCGCCGCAACTCACCGCACTGTGCATGAGTTCCACGGCATTTTCAGCACTATCATAAGCCCTGACCAGATCACCGTAAGCCTTCTGCCGGGCCAGCGCGAAGTCATCCGCGTTCAACCCGTCAACCATGGCCTTCTCCAACTCGGTGACTATGGCGGCTTCAAGTTCGCCGGGTCTGGCCGTCTCACCGCTGAACAGACACACACCAAAGGCGGGTTCGGCGTTGATCTCAGTGCCAAAGGAATCCGAATCGATCATCCCCTCCTCGTACCGCTGGTTGTACCACCGGCTGGAGGGGCCGAACACTGTATAGACCGCCAGTTCCAGCGCCATCTCACGCTGGAGCAGGGGCAGGCCGGACAGAAAGCCGCGAGGATCGCGGAAAGCCAGGGTGAGGTGCGGCCGCGATATCGGCAGGAAGGATGCGGTGCGCCGGGGAGACGACTGGGGCAACGGCTTGCGATCAAGGTGTCCCTCCGGCGGTGCCGCGGCTTTGGGATGCGCGTCCAGCCAGTGGGATACCAAGCGTCGCACCCGCACCGGATTGACGTCGCCGCAGATGAACAGCGATGCGCGCGCCGCGCGGTACAGGGAATCATGGCACAAGGACAGCAACTCCGCATCGATACACTGCAGGCTCTGCATGGAACCGGCGAGATCCTCGGCAATGGGCTGTCCGGGGAAAATCGTGTCCAGGGCGCGCAGATATCCCACCCAGTCTAGCGCATCGGCGGATAGTTGAATCTCCCGGGCGATGATCTCCCGTTCGTGTTCCACGCCCGACGGGTCGAAACTGGACAGAAAAGCCAGCTCCAGCAGCAGTTCCAGCGCGGCCTCGAATCCGGCACGGCAGGAAACGCTGAATCCCGTGTGGGTATACGCAGTGTCCGCATCTACTTCCGCACCGTGCCGCCCGAAACGTTCGGTGATATCGCCGCTGGTCTTGTAGAAAAGGCGGTGTTCAAGAAAGTGGGCCGTGCCTGGCGGCAGTCGCTGTGGACGACGGCTGCCCGACAACCGCAGGCAACGGTCCATCGCGCCGAAGTCGATGGCCAGCAACGCACTGCGCTGGTGCCAGTTACGGCGTGGAAGGATGTAGGTGGAGAGGCCGCACGGCAGCACTTCCCAGTAACAACTCTCCTTCAGCCAGGCACTGGTCACCTCTCTCATGGCTGCTGCTCCGGATACACCGTTGACGGATGAACGAGGTAGACCAGATCCCGCCACACGTACCGGGCGGCACGTGTCAACGAAGCAGCATCGACGGCCTCGATAGCCGCCGCCAGACCGGAACGCGTATAACCGGATTGCGCCAGACGTTGACGGTAATGGAAGCAGATGAGGTTCCAGGGATCCTCGTCCAGCTGCTGCAGACGGCTTACCAGCAGCGAACGCGCCGCCTGCAGTTCCGCCGCATTGATCTTGCCGAGCTTCAATGACTCCAGTTCATCGGAAATCAATGACATCGCTTCTTGCAGGTCGGCAACCTCGATTCCCGCAGAAACGAGCATGATTCCGGATGCGCCCAGCAGATGCGAGCCGATGTGATAGCAGAGTCCCGCTTGCTCACGCACCACCCTGAACAGGCGCGACTGGTTGTCTCCTCCCCACACCTGCGTGAACAGCAGCAATGCCGGATAATCCGCGTCGCCGGGCCCCAGCCCGGTCCGATAGCCCAGGACTATCCAGGCCTGGGTGGCGTCCAGCGGCTCATTCACCATCCGCTCCAGACGCCTGGAGATGCGCCGGTCAAACATCGATGGCGGTGGCGACAGGCGCCGGTGCCGACCCACCAACCGGACACAATGCTGCTCCACCACCGCCGGTTCCACCGCGCCACTCACGTACAGATCGATCACACCATGCCGCAGGATATCCTGATGGTACACCCTCAAATCGTGCGCCGTGACGCGGGCCAGCTCCTCAGGATCGCCCAGGGGCGACAAAGAGGCGGGTTCACCGGCGCACATGACTTCCAGACAGCGGCGTTGGGCGTACGCCTGTCTGTCGTTTACCCGGGTCTCGATGAGTGTCTGCAGGCCGGTCTGCTCCTGGGCCACGATTTCCGCCGGAAAGACGCCGTCACGCAGCAGCGGTTCATTCAAAACCTCATGCACGAAGGCGAGCGCGCGGCTGGCTAGATCCTCACGGTCAGGCAGGTACCGGGCATCGATGACTTCGATACCGATGTGCAGCACCTGATGCAAGCCGATGTGTTCGGTTTCCACCGTAAAGTCGGCGCCGTACAGCTCATCCACATACCGGTTGATGCTGCGCATGTCGGGCAAACGCCGGGTGCCTCTATCCAGCACCCGCGCAAGCAGAGCCAGCAAGGTGTGGCGTCCCGGCCGCAACGGCTCGCTCAGGAACAGATCCACCCTCACCGTTTTCTGATCACGACGATCGTCCACATGCAGCGTCACACCGTCTCCCAGTGGCCGGCTTTGCAGCTCATCCCTCCTTTCCCGCACCGCTCCCGCGGCGGTCAACGCTGGCGTTTCCGGTATTCTCCCAGCTGATAGAAGCTGACGTGACGAAATTGCGCGAATCCAGGCGCCAGCCGGTAGTTCCCCTCCAGCTCCTCCAGAAAGCAGTTCCGCACCAGGCCTTCGAGCATCATCTCCAGGAAGGTCTGCGACTGCCGCATGGCTTTGGGTATGTACCGGGAGCTCTGCTGTCGCAGGAACAGAGCATCCCAGGTGAACCACTGGTCCAGTTCTGGCCTCAGGTCTGCATCGAAAAACAGGTACAGCAAGCTCACCTGCTGCGGGAACAGGTAGCGGACGATGTCCATTTGCAGCACCCACAGACCGCCGAACCGGCGACTGGCTTGCTCGTAGTCGCTCAGATCCACATACCGGCTGCGGTCCCGGGCATAATCCTCGGGACTGACGAACTGCGGATGCTCTTCCGTATATCCCTCCAGGAAGGCCTCCACGCGGCGATCTTGGGCCGGACCGGTGTAACAGAAGTCGAGCCGGGGGATATCGTTCTCCACGGCTTCCGGACGCACGTAGAACATGTGATTCTCGTAGCGTCCCACCTCCTGCTGCAGATGTCGCCGGACCTTGTCGATGCGATCCCGGTGGGCACTGTGGTACAACCCATCCTCGCGCAGGTACTGTACGACCGACTGGTAGGACACGCAGTGGCCCAGTTCCAGGGTGTCGCGCTCTCGATTGAGAAAAGCGCACTCCGCGGTCTGGAAAACCTCATTGTGGGCCTGTCGGATATACTCCCGTTCTCGCGGGCGCTCATCCGCCTTGGCAAACTTGACCAGCAGGCGATCGATGTCTCCGGAGGCCAGATGCCTTTCCTGGGCCGCACGGAACAGCTCGAATGCACTCTTGATCTGCCGTTTTTGACTCCCCTCACGGAATACCAGCCGACCGATCTCCAACCGGGTGGCCACGCCAATACCCTGTACGTCGGTCTGCAGGCGGGCCTTACCGCCATGGCTACCCAGCATCCAGGTGGACATGGAGTATTCTGCAGCTAGTTTATCGAACTCTTTACGGATGCGCCGATTGTACTGGAAATGCGCACTCGGCTCGAAATACGCGGTGATATCGAACACACGCGGTACGGGCACGTTGTCACCGACGGTTTTGAGGACATGGGAGACGACGGTCATCTCTTCCTCCTACGCCACCCGGGCGATTTGCTCAATGCGTTCGTCGCGTTCCACTTTGCGCTTCTTGGCCCATTCTGGGTCGTACAGTTCGCGGTACAGTCCCTCGGCCACGATCAACTCATCGTGCGTGCCGATTTGTGCCACATTGCCCTCCTGCAGGACGATGATCTTGCCTGCGTTTTTTATGGTAGACAGGCGGTGAGCGATGACAAACGTGGTGCGATCCTTCATCAGGTGAGCCAGCGCCTCCTGCACCTTGGTTTCGGAGACGGTATCCAGCGCCGATGTGGCCTCATCCAGAATGAGGATGCGCGGATTACGGATCAACGCCCGCGCTATGGCGATACGCTGGCGCTGTCCGCCGGACAGGCGTGCACCAGCCGAGCCCATCAGGGACCGGTATCCGTCCGGCAGGGTACAGATGAATTCATGGGCATTGGCCAGACGTGCGGCTTCCTCGATGTCATCCATGGTGGCATCCGGTTTGCCGTACCGAATGTTGTCCACGATACTGCCCCGGAACAGATGGGTTTCCTGCAACACGATGCTCATCTGCTCCCGGAGCGCCCGGAGCGAGTAATCCATGATATCGTGCCCGTCGATCAGAATGTCCCCGGAGCTTCTGTCGTAGAACCGGGCAATCAAGTTGGCAATGGTGGTCTTGCCGGAGCCGCTCGGACCGACGAAAGCAACCATTTCCCCAGGCAGAGCCGTGAACGAGACGTTGCGCAGCACCTGGTCTCCCTGGTCGTAGGCAAAGCAGACCCGGTCGAAGACTACCTGACCGACGATGCGTTCGCGCATCCCGTCCGGCCGGTCCTCAACCTCCGGTTGGGTGTCCATGATCTCGAAAACCCTGCGGATGCCCACCTTGGCCGGGAGAATCTGCTGGACAACGCCGATGAGCTCGCGTACCGGCGCGTACAGCATGCCTACCCAGCTCAGCACGCGTATGAAGTCTTCCAGAGTGAAGTCCGGTTCGTTGAACACAGCATAGCCGCAGACCAGCATCACCAGGACCTGGCCGACGTAACTGATATTGCCGGTTGCGTGCGCCCAGATGTTGGACATGTTGCCCGAGTAGATGCCGATATCGTAGCTTTCGCGCAGTTGCGTGATCAGCGACCGGCTTTCGCGCATCTCGCCGGAGTGGGACTTGACCATCTTCATGGCCCCCAGCACTTCACTCACCTTCCCGTAGATCTGCGACATCTTCTCGGAGGCTTTCCAGGCATAGTGCGAAATGCGCGCCCGGAGCATGAAGAAACCCAGGAAATGCAGGGGAAGCACCGCAATGGCGACCCAAGCCACCCTGGGGGCGTCATAGAAGAGCACGATCAGCAGGGCGACGGCCTTGAACAGAGAGACCACCGTGTTGAGGGCAGTTCCGGTCACCAGGGCCGTCACCGAGTTGACGTCGGTCATCATGCGGGAGATGATCTCACCCGAACTGCGCGACTCATAGAAACCCAGGGACAGCCGTTGCAGGTGATCGTACATACGGCGCCGCAGGTCGAAGACCAGCCGTCCGCCCAGGACACGCATCTGATACGAGTACCCGAAACCCACCAGACTGGTGGTCACGTGGATGACGAAGAGCGCCGCCAGGCACGCCAGAAACAGCTGCACATCCCCTTCCGGCAGCGCCTTGCCGATCAGCCTGGCCTGCACTACCGGCGATATCAACCCCAGCACGGTCAGACCGAGCAGCGTGATCAGGGAGATAATCAGCCGTGCTCGGTACGGGGCGACCAGCTCGTATACGCGTTTGAACAGAGTGTTTCGCATGGTTTTTCGGGTCAGGCCTGCTGCATCTGATCCCCTGTCGGCCGATCCGCAGGAACGGT